>NZ_JBNXVP010000006.1:0-326761 GCF_050565645.1 Leptolyngbya sp. AN10 | reverse complement strand
ATCGTAGACTACGAACGACGACGACAAGCAGGCAAATCCATCGGCAGTGGACGAGTAGAAAAGGCGGTTGACCAAGTGATTGGCTATCGTCAAAAGCGCAAGGGTAAAAGTTGGAGACCCCAAGGTAGTCGCGCACTCGGATTGCTCAAGGTGCTTGAACTCAATGGCAAGTGGCAGCAGTTTTGGAGTGCTCAATCTGCCCTCGTCTGAATCAACAGATTATTTAGAGGTGGAAACAATATACGCTCAAGTCTATTACTTGAGTACTAAATGGTTAGCAATTCGCCCTATTCCTAATTTGTTAATAACTTACAGAGGGTTGCAGACCTCTGCCTCTTTCGTTCCTTCTCGATGAATCTAATTGTAGCGAAAGCGGTCTCAATTTATCTGAATGGACTACAAAGTGTATTCATTCGTGCCCTGTAGCTTCTCATGCCATCGCACGCAAGAGCAGCATTGCGACTTGGCAGCGATCTCGCTCAGACTAATTCTGCGTCGCCTTTCGCTCCATCTCATGCCAAATCGGTCATTGCGCCTTTGCTCAATCTCAGTCAGGTTGACTTTGGTACAAATCTTTCATTCCGTCTCACGCCAAATCGCTCATTGCGACTCTTGACAACTAAAACCCAGGAACTATGTCAGTTTCAAGCTGCTTTTTGGCAAAGCTCCACTCTTGTACTACTTTCCTTGTTTGGAAAAGGGGTGATCAAGCAAGGGCGATCGTGAAACCCACAGCCACTCAGGAATTAGGAATTGGCAAAGGTACTGGAAATATAACTCCCGCTCCGGTTGCCAAAATATCGAGAAGAATTCGTAGCTACTTTGGAGAACCAAGCCCTACCCCTAACAAATCAGAAGAACCTTTCTGCTAAAGGCGTTTAGATCCTTGATGCTTTGCAGCCTCGCTTTGCGTCCGCCTCCCCGTGCCCGTTTGCGTTCAGGCTTCGCCGTAATCTGACTGGCTTCATCCGCTTGCTCAAAGCTGGGTAGCAAAGCATCAAAGGCTTTGCGATTCAGCCCGGTTAACGCTCGCAGCAATCGGTCTTGGTTCAAGGCGCGTTCAAGATTGAGCATGAGACTGAGTTGACTGATTCTTCAGTACATTATCCCCTATTCCCCAACAACTCTAATAACTTTGCACAATAGCTAACCAATTTTGAACACGCAATTATTTCACAGCCGCTTCGTTCCCACTCTCAGCCGCCAATTGCTCTAATCGCTCTTGTTGGTCTTGAGAGATACAGGTTTCGATCACATCCTCTAAATCGCCTTCTAGGACTGGATTCAATGCGAAGTTCTGCCCCAGTCGGTGATCAGTTACACGATTGTCCTTGTAGTTGTAGGTGCGAATCTTTTCCGATCGCTCTCCCGTCCCAACCTGCGATCGACGCATCGAAGTAATCGCATCCTGCTGCTCTCGCAACTTAATGTCATACAACTCCGCCCAGAGCATTTGCATCGCACGTAATCAGCTTTGTTCAGTCTCCAGTATATCGATCAAGGGTTTTAGATCGATGTACATGGTGCGATAGGGCATATCTGGCGGTACGCTTTCATTGGAATCGGCAAATTCAAACCCCAGCTTAGTGTAAAAGCCAGACGCATCATAAGCAGGTTCAGTGTCTCGATCGTACAACGCATCCACGGTTACAAATCTTACACCCACGACCGGAACAATTTCAGTAGTGATGTACTCGATCGCCCATTCTACAAGATGACGACCTGCACCTTTCGCACGTCGATCGACTGCCAATAACCCAATCTTGATCGCGGGAAATGTTCGATATTTCACGCCTTCTTCTGCAAGAATTGGATCTTCAACTTGCAGTTTGTCGGCTAGAAGCGTGATGTATCCAGCTAGAGAGTCGCCAACTCGGATGATCCAGCAGTGACAAATATAAGCATCAACTTCTCGACGAATTCTGCCTTGTTTCTAGTAAGTGACGAATTCTCCTCTTAGACAACGAAACCCCTGACCAAGATTCAGGAGTTCCGGAGTGAGTCGCTCGATCGCAATCTGCGAAAAGTCGATTCCCTCAAATTTACTTTGACTGGGCATTCTTTTGGGCTTGGCGACGACGGGCAGCAATGCGTTTGGCGAGATCAAGAGCGCGATCGTTGGTCACAGCTTGACCAGATTCGATCGCGTCGATCAATTTCTTCGCTGCTTCACCGATGACTGGCTTAGATTGCGTGTGAAGAGGATATTTCATAGAAGTTTTTGAGCTTTATTCTTCTGATTGTAGCAATGTTGCTGATAGGAGTTGAGCGATCGACAATCCGTTTAGCCAGGTCAAAAGCGCGATCGTGTTATCTTGGGAACAAGTTCTCGACAAGCTTTAATCATGTCCCTTGCACAGCATCAGCAGTCTCAAGCCTATCCTTCCCCAGACGTTCTAGCGTATATGGAACGGCAGGCAGAATTGTTTGAACAATCCAAAGCGCAATGGATAGAACAATTCCTCAACCAATATGTCTGGTTTGAGGATGGGCAAGTTCTAGATTCAGATGAAAATCACGAAGCTTTAGTGTTAAGAGTATACGGAGACGGTGAACCTCGTCCGCTCTTTATCCGAAAGGTCGTCAAAGTCGAACCTCAATTTTTTGTACGATCGCCTCTCCGCCTCTCGTAACTAATGGGAACCTACCGCTACACTCGAATCGGCTCAGAGATTCCCGCAATTCCCATCATCCCACTAGAACTGATCAAGCCCGGACGATTTGAACGACCCTCAGTGATTGGGCAGGGAATTCTTGATACTGGCTCAGATTGCACTCTGATTCCAATTCCTTGGCTGATGCAGGTTCAAGCTCAAGTTGCTGACCGTCCCACACGAATTCCAGTTGGAGGAGTCGTGAGTTTAGCAATTCCTTATGAAGTTGGACTACGCTTTGATCAACATCGCCATCTTGTCTTTCGGGTCTATGGCTGTTCGATTGATGAGATTGGAGATTTAGCGATCGTTGGTCGAGATTTATTAAATCTGTATGTGGTAGAGTTCAACGGTTTAGAAGGAGTCTTTTCGATCACCTAAAACTCAGCATTCTTTTCGGCTTGGCAACGACGGGCAGTGATGCGTTTGGCGAGATTGAGAGCGCGATCGTTCGTTACAGCTTGACCAGATTCGATCGCGTCGATCAATTTCTTCGCTGCTTCACCGATGACTGGCTTGGATTGGGTGTGAAGAGGGTACTTCATATAAGTTTTTGAGCTTTATTCTTCTGATTGTAGCAATGTTGCTGATAAGAGTGGAGCGATCGACAATCCGTTTAGCCAGGTCAAGAGCGCGATCGTTGATTACGAATTGATCGGAGCGCGATCTCTTCGATTCTGATTCGCTATTTCAGCAAGTTGAAACGCTCTTCGGGCTTGTAGATTCTCCATGTAAGCAACTAACCTATCTGGAATTTGAAGCGGAAACTGTACTGCAAGCCGAAGCGCAGATACAAGGCACGTACAAAGTAGAATGTCTGCTACTGTAAATGTCTGACCCAGCAAATAAGACTTAGGATCTTTAAGCCAACTTTCTGCAACTAAAATTTGCTGATTGAATCCACTAATTGCCACTTCGACCGCTTCTGGTGAAGGTTGGTAGTATTCAACTAAACTGCCTCCGTGTTTAGCAATGATGTAGAGCGTATGGGCATCTAACTCAGTCATCACATAGAAACACATTTGGAAGAATCGCGATCGCTGCTCAAGATCTGAATTAGGAAGAAACTTTCCTTCACCATACTTTTCTGCCAAGTAAATACAAATTGCAGCACTTTCAGAGATGATGAAGCTACCATCCTGTAAACACGGAATCTTCCGCCCAGGATGTATGGCAGAGTAAGCAGAGGTTTTTGTTTGTTCAGAACGAGATTGGATAGGCTCAGTTTTGTAAGGAATGTTTAATTCATGAAGTATCCAATGAACTCGTAACGATCGTAAACTTCCGACACCGTAAACAATCAGGTTGTCCATTGATCAACCTACTTTACAGCCGCCTCATTCCCACTTTCAGCCGCTAATTGCTCTAATCGCTCTTGTTGGTCTTGAGAAATACAAGTCTCAATCACGTCTTCGAGGTCGCCTTCTAAGACTGGATTCAGTGCAAAGTTTTGTCCCAAACGGTGATCGGTCACGCGATTGTCTTTGTAGTTGTAGGTGCGAATCTTCTCCGATCGCTCTCCCGTCCCAACCTGCGATCGACGCATCGAAGTAATCGCATCCTGCTGCTCTCGCAACTTAATGTCATACAACTTCGCCCGAAGAATCTGCATCGCCCGTTCCCGGTTCTGAAGCTGCGATCGCTCTTCGGTACAAAAAACCCGAATCCCCGTCGGCTTATGAATCAAATCTACTGCGGTTTCAACTTTGTTGACGTTCTGACCACCTGCACCGCCCGATCGAGCCGTCTTCATTTCAATATCCTTCGGATCGATGTGAACTTCCACATCATCCACTTCAGGCATCACAGCCACGGTTGCGGTCGAAGTGTGAACCCGTCCGGATGCTTCTGTCACCGGAACCCGCTGCACCCGATGAACGCCCGCTTCAAATTTCAGCTTGCTATAAACGCGATCGCCCTGAACTTCCATCACCGCCTCTTTGAATCCGCCCAAGCCTTCTGCTAGTGATTCACTCGCCATTTTGACGCGCCATCCTTGACGCTCCGCAAACCGCGAATACATTCTCACCAAATCACCCGCCCAAATGCTGGCTTCATCGCCTCCAGTTCCTGCCCGAATTTCCAACATGATGTTCTTATCATCATTCGGATCGCTCGGAAGCAAGAGAATTTTTAATCGATTTTCTAATTCTTGCAGCTTGGATTGGAGTTCTTCCACTTCCATCGCTGCCATTTCTTGCATTTCAAGATCGCCGACCGACTCTTTCAAGAGTTGTCGTGCTCCAGCAAGATCTTGCTCAGTTTTGCGCCAAAGCTCATACGTATTGACCGTTTCCTCTAACGACGATCGAGATTTTGCCACGCGCTGAAACTCACCCGGATCTCTAGCGATATCCGGGTCTGCGAGTCTCCGCGTCAATTCGTTAAAGGTTTGCTCAACCGAATTTAGTTTGTCAATCAGGTATGCTTCAGCCATCGAACGCGCCTCAAAAAATAAGAAAATTTCGGTGAAAAGACAATCGCGGCAACTCAAAACGCGATCGTCAAAAGAGTTTTCAACCGAGTTGTCCTACTTTTGTTCTTCGCTGCTCATGCCATACTTCCGCAAGAACCGCTCCACACGTCCCTCAGTGTCAATAATCTTCTGAGTTCCGGTGAAAAACGGATGCGTTCCTGACCACACATCAACGTGCAATTCTGGCTTGGTCGATCCTACGGTCGCAACGTGTTCGCCGTTACAGAAAACCTTTGCTTCAGGATACCAAGTCGGATGAATGCCTTTTTTTGCCATTGCCTTTTCTCCAGTGTTCTATCTCTAGTGTAACAATTAGCGTTTCGAGAACTGGGGAGCTTTCCGAGCCTTGCGAAGACCGTATTTTCTCCGCTCTTTCGCTCTCGGATCACGGGTCAAGTAACCTTCGACTTTGAGCGGCTTCCGGTTTTCGGGATCAAGTTCGCACAAAGCACGAGCAACACCGAGTTTGATCGCGTCTGCTTGTCCGGTCAATCCGCCACCGTGAGCAGTGACTAAAATATCGTATTCGCTTTCTAAACCGAGGGTTTCTAACGGCGCTTTTGCACCTGAAAGATACTCAGCGTTGAATTGAAGATACAGATCTCCGGGCTTGCCGTTGATCGTGATCGCGCCCTCACCGGGAACGAGACGGACACGAGCGATCGCATTCTTGCGGCGACCTGTGCCCTGATACATCACTCTTCCTTCTGTCGCTTGCATGGATTATTTGTCTCCCGGAATCGTATTGATTTCTAACACTTTGGGTTGCTGTGCAGCATGAGGATGATCAGTACCTGCATACACTTTCATTTTGGTGAATAGTTGGCGACCCAGTGAATTCTTCGGCAGCATTCCTTTTACAGCTTGCTCGATGATGCGCTCTGGCAATCTTGCTTGCAGCTTTTCAAAGGATTCGGTTTTCATTCCACCCGGACGACCGGAGTGACGACGATATACTTTCTGGCTGGCTTTTTTGCCAGTGACAACGACTTTTTCCGCATTGATCACCACGACGAAATCGCCTGTGTCTAAGTGCGGGGTGTAAGTCGGTTTGTTTTTGCCGCGAAGTACCATCGCGATTTCGGTTGCCAAACGTCCGAGGCGTTGATCCGCTGCGTCCACAACGTACCAATCGCGCTGGATCTCAGCGACCGGAGGTAGGTAGGTTTTGTTTTCCATGAGCTTGGGGTTTAGTTAAAAAGGAGTCAGTTCGGGAGCAGTCGATCGAGGTGGTAAAACCAGTTTCGGCTGTGAATCAAACCAAAGTTCCGGGGGAAAAGGCATCTCAGGATAGCCCACTCTCAGCAAGCAGAGTCCTTGAGGGGGAGCCGCATACCGCACTTCGTCGCGCCGTTCTTCTGTCCACAAGCGCGTAAAGTCCTGAATCGATCGATCACCACGTCCCACTTCAACCAGCAATCCCACTAGAAGCCGCATCATGCCATACAGAAATCCACTTGCTTGGACTTCGATGTAGAGAAACGAATCTTGTCTCACACATTCCGCCGCTTGGATATCGACCCAAGCATGAGGACGGCTCGAATTTGCCCGCTGAAAAGCTGCCATGTGATGACGACCTAGCATTGGGTCTAACGCCTTCTGAATCTTAGATTCATCTAGCGGGGCGTGGTAGTAGTGCCAAGACAACGATCGAGCAAATAAGTTCGGTCGCGCCTCGGTATAGATCGTATAACGGTATCGCCGCCAGGTTGCGGAAAAGCGCGCGTGCCAGTCTGAAGGAACTGCCGCCGATGCCCGAATCAACACATCATCAGGGAGTCGAGCATTGATCACATCTGCCCATCGGTGTGCCGGGATCAGAGAAGTCACATCGAAATGTGCTATCTGAGCCGCTGCATGAACGCCCGTATCGGTTCGTCCTGCCGCGTGAATTACCATCGGATGACCAACCACAGACGCGATCGCAGTTTCAATCTCTTCCTGAACAGAGCGATGATTCGGTTGCCGTTGCCACCCATAAAAGCGAGTGCCCAAATACTGAATCAGTAGAGCAACTCTTTGCGGGGACGGCTGAGCAGTGGACATCTTAGGTCAATTCGATAATTGCCATTTCAGCATTGTCACCGCGACGACGAACCGTTCTCAAAATGCGGGTATATCCGCCTTTACGATCGGCATATCGTTGTGGGGCTTGCTCGAACAAAGCATGAACAAGCTGCTTATCGTAGATGTATCCCATCGCTTGACGACGAGCCGCGAGAGAGCCGTCTTTTGCGAGGGTGATCATTTTTTCAGCTTCCGATCGCACTGCTTGAGCGCGAATCTTGGTCGTTTGGATTCGACCGTTGCGGATCAGTTCAGTGGTTAATGCTCTGAGAAGAGCTTTCCGCTGATCCGCAGGTTTGCCCAACATTGGGACTCTACAACCGTGACGCATAGCTTTTTACTAGGATTTAGATTTTTCTTGCGGCAGGGTGATCCCCAACCGTTGTTGCAGTGCTTCGACGACTTCCTCGGCAGACTTTGCCCCGAAATTCTTTATTTCGAGTAGGTCTTCTTGGCTGTAGTCGAGCAAGTCCGCGACCGAGTTGATTTGAGCGCGTTTCAGACAGTTGTAAGCTCTGACTGAAAGTTGCAACTCTTCGATCGGGATTTGATTTTCGATCCGCTCATCGCTCATTCCATCATCATCCGAAGGCTCGAACGTGATGTCTTTCAGCGGGTTAAACAGATCAACCAGGATATTTGCCGCCTGACTCAGCGCTTCTTGCGGAGTCAAACTGCCATTTGTCCAGATTTCCATGATCAAACGGTCTTTTTCAGCCGTTCCACCTTGGCGAGCATCTTCGACGCTGTACTGCACCTTTCTCACGGGCATGAATACAGAGTCGATTTGCAAAAAGTCGAGCGCGGTATCATCAGTGAACTTGCCAGCCCCCCGATAACCTTTCCCCTTCTCAATCTTGAACTCCATCTCTAACGTTGCGTTAGGCGCGAGTGTTGCAACATATTGATCCGGATCAACCATCTCCACTTCCGAAGGCAGATCAAAGCTTTCAGCCGTCACGGTCGCTTGACCTTGAACCAAAAGCCGCCCGATCTGAGGCTGCGAAGAATACGTTCTGAACACCATTTTTTTCATGTTCAGCATGATATCCAGCACATCCTCCCGAACGCCCGGAATCGTTGCAAACTCGTGAGTTACGCCTGCAATTCTGACCGCCGTTACCGCTGCGCCTTCTAAGTTCGACAGCAACACGCGACGAAGCGCATTTCCAACCGTCGTTCCTTGTCCCCGCTCTAGCGGCTCCAAAATGAACTTACTGTATTGGCTTTGATCCTGTTCCGTCGTGGTATCAATACATTCGACCTGAAACTGTGCCACGGAGTAGCCTCCCTTTCTCCTTGAGTGTGAGGAATTATTCCTCGATTTGACATCCAACCCGTTTCGTGCCGTCCATTATAGACAGCAAAATCACGATTAAACGCGACGGCGTTTCGGCGGACGACAACCGTTGTGAGGAATCGGGGTGACATCGCGGATCAGGGTGATTTCGATTCCAGTCCCCTGTAACGCTCGAATCGCGGTTTCGCGTCCGGCTCCAGGTCCGCTCACCATCACTTCAAGCTGACGCATTCCTTGATCCATCGCGCGACGAGCGGCAGCTTCGGCAGCGGTTTGAGCCGCAAAGGGAGTTCCCTTCTTTGCACCTTTAAAGCCACTCGATCCCGCTGATGCCCAAGAGATTACCTCTCCTTGAGTATCCGAGATCGTAACGATCGTATTGTTGAAGGTCGATTGAATGTGAGCGACCCCACTGGGGATGTTCTTTTTCGCCTTGCGCGGACCCGTTTTCCGCTGCGGTTGTCTTGCCATGTCAAATCTCTTAATTTACGCTGCTACGTTCCTACAAGCTGTGATTACCCGGAGGCAATCAACCCTATTTCTTACCGGGAGCTTTTTTCTTCCCAGCAACCGTCCGACGACCGCCCCGACGAGTCCGTGCATTGGTTCGAGTCCGCTGACCCCGCACAGGCAAGCCCATCCGATGCCGCCGACCGCGATAGCAACCGATATCCATCAATCGCTTGATCGACATCGATTCAAACCGTCGCAGGTCTCCTTCAATCTGATAGCCACCTTCTACGGCTTCCCGTAGAGCGCTAACATCTGCTTCTGTGAGATCTTTTACGCGGGTGTCGGGATTGACACCTGATTTCGCGATGATTTCTCTAGACCGGGTGGGTCCAATTCCGTAGATATATCGAAGACCAATTTCCACTCGCTTGTCGCGTGGTAGGTCTACGCCCGCAATCCGCGCCACGTTGACTTCTCCCTAAAAATAGATAAACAGTCGAAAATGTCTGCCGTGTTGGGGGTTTCCCAGCGGCAGACGCACACAAGAAATCTCGTTAACCCTGGCGTTGTTTGTGCTTTGGGTTTTCACAGATCACCATGACGCGCCCTTTCCGACGGATGACGCGACATTTCTCGCAAATTCGTTTCACTGAGGCTCGTACTTTCATGCCCGTATCTCGGCAACATTACAAACACAATATCCTAACAATTTTATATAACGCTTGTCAAAGGGATCTTTTGATGCAAGGTTAGCGACCGCCTTTATTTTTGAGTCGGTAGGTGATGCGTCCTTTGGTGAGGTCGTAGGGGGTGAGTTCGACTTTGACGCGATCGCCCGGAAGGATTTTGATATAGTTGCGTCGAATTTTTCCAGAGATGTGCGCAAGCACGTTGAAGCCGTTGTCGAGGTCTACCCGAAACATGGCGTTTGGCAGCGAATCGACGACGGTTCCTTCCATTTCAATCAGGTCTTGTTTAGACAAGCGGCATTTTCCTCCAATTAGAACGGGTTGGGGTTGCATTTTACCCTATATGAGTGTAGATCATTCAGCCCCTTTTCGACATTTTTTGGGAGGAAGGGCGATCGCACGACGGCTAAATTTAAGCTCTGAAACAAACGCTCTACTGATTAACTCTCTAAACTAAAATTGAAGGGCTACACACCGAGGTCAAACTTATGACAACTCGCCAACGACGGTACAGCAAAGAAGAGTTAGCCCGACGTGGAAAAGAGCTTTATGAGTCTCAGATTCGTCAACAAGTCGAGCCAAATAACTTTGGGAAAATTGTCGCGATCGATATTGAGACCGGAGCATTTGAAGTTGACGAGGATACGTTAGTCGCATCCGATCGACTTTTAGAAAGGTATCCTGATGCTCAAACTTGGTTCATCCGAATTGGACATCGTGGAGTTCATCGCTTTGGCTGGCATCGATCGTCGGAGAAAGCATGATTACGGGTGTTGTGAATGCGAACGGTGAAGCAATGCTTCGGGTATTATTCGTCCTACACCATTTTCGGGTGGATATTTTACACAACTCAGATTGAAGAATGCGTAGGAATACTATAACTATTTACAGGCAGTAGTTATGGACAGCACTATTTCGATGAACGAACTAGACACAGAGCATCTCTTCATATATGCGGATCGTATCAACGCTTCAATTGAGACTGATCCTTCATTAGCAATAGGATCTACCAAAGAGCTAATCGAGGCTACACTCAAAACTATTCTGAATGGATGTAGTTTTAAATACGATGATAAGCAGGATGATATCCCAAAACTTTTGAAGAAGGTTCAGCAAGTTTTAGAGCTAAATCCAAATGATGTAGATGGCGCTAAGAAAGGTTCTGACGTAATAAAGAAGGTTTTGAACAATCTTGGCTCGATCGCTGTTGGTATAGCAGAATTGAGAAACCTTTACGGTTCTGGACACGGCAAAGGAGGAAGAATTCAAGGTATTACCTCTCGTCATGCAAGATTAGTTGCTAACACTGGGACAGCGTTATGTACTTTTCTCCTAGAAACCTACGAACATAGGGAGAATATTAAACTCGAACATCTAAAAGCTCAACAATGGCAAAATCTGCACACTTTGTCATTCAATCCGCCAAAGAGTGTGACGTGCATTGCTTTCCATCCAGTAGAACAAATTCTTGCAAGTGGTGGTGAAGATCACATGATAAGGATTTGGCAATTAGATACGGGAGAAGTCTGCTACCAATACAAGAGGTACTACCATAGTCAAAGTTCAGGGGATGTAAATTCTCTGACTTTTAGCCACAACGGAACGTTTATAATCAGTACAGGTTTCGTCAGTGGTACAAAATACCTGCAAGACTCAGAACAGCGCAAAGTTCAACTTCTGGACTGGGCAACTGGAAATGTTGTTACATCTTTACCGAAATCTACTCGGTTTGATTCCAAAAATTCGATCTCTCTATGCCCCGGTCAAGATGTGATCGCGTTTGACAGCATGAGAAACGTAGAGATTTACAGTTCTGATCTGAAGCAGCATCTGAAAACCTTGAAGGGGCATACCGATTCGATTAATAACCCAAGTTGCGGGTTAGGCAAGCCAGAGAAACTTTGTATCGATGAGCGCAAAGAAACCAGCGCAGCGATTGCTGCGCGTCTGGTGTAGAGCATTGCGCTTTACGTGCGAGCATTGCGCTTTACGTGCTAGGAGATAAAAGCAGAGTCGAGCGTCAGGGTGAAGATGAACGTTGCAAGTTTGAGCAGAAACCCATCCAGCGTGACGGCATGAATCGTCTTGGGAAAGCGGAGTGTGATTTGGCTAAAGACGGTTTCAATCGGATGGCGAGTGACTTGTTTGATGTACGCCATTGCAGGCGAATCGGGACGGGTAGAATTGCGCTTGCGAGCGATCTGTAAAACAATGCCATCCGTGTCGTGCAAGTCATCTTCCGCTTGATAATCAGTGTAGGCGGCATCACCATAGACCTCAGCATTCTCCGGCAGTGATAACGGCAAAGCATTGAGTCCCCGCACATCGTTGGCTTCACCAGGGAGAAAGGCAAATTCAACCGGAACACCTGCACTCGTTGCCAGTAGTTGAACGCGAATGCCATAGAAATAGCGCTTTTTGGAGGCAATATAGCCGCGATAATCTTCAGAGCGAACTAATCGAACTTGCGGAATGCGAATGTTATCGCAAAGCGGAACTGGAAAGGAATCCAGCAAGTATTCAGTCGTGGAATTGACTGACTTGAGAATAGTGCCCAAGTAGTCAAACAGGTCGAGTAATGGCAGAAACAAGCGATGCCAGCGGCGATTGAACCGGGACTTACTCAGCATCTGCGGCATTAATTCGTGGTCTTTGAGATAGTTGATTGCACTTTGATGATTGCCGCTAAAGAACCGAGCCGACACTAAGGCAGTGGTGATCACTTCGGCATCACTTAGTTGAGCGCGGCAGTCATCTTGATGTCCGATGGCTTTAAGCAAGTCGTCGGTAATTGCATAAATCGCTATAATTTCGTCAAGCATTTTTCTTCTCTTCGAGGGTCAACATCTTGAAGAGATTTTATTGGCTTTGCTCCCTGACCGCTTCTAACTAGCAACTTGGGTTAATAGACGATGGATGAAGCGGTAGCGTCCGCCAACAAGTTGGCGGAATAGCCTTAATGACCCGAAGTTAAGATCGTCAAGGAATCGCCATCTAGACGACTATCCCAGAAGCCAATAAATTCATCTCGTCCAATCAATTCTCTGAAATTCCACCAAAGTGTTCGCTCAGCACCGTCACCTACGGTATCTGTTGTAATATCACCGCCATATAGCAGAATTCGACTCAGAGCATTGTTGAACAATCGACATACCACTTCAGGCAGGTGCAGACATCCTGCACAGGCTCCGCCCAGCGTTTCTTCACAGTAGGGATCGAACATACAATCTTCTCGTTCTTCCAGCAAGCTTTTACAGGCTTGATCGAGCCGTTGTTCAAAAAAGGTTTTCAGTCCTCCAAGCGAAAACTCTTGTAAGCGATTCACAAAGACAATTGTTTGATTCAAGCTTAAAAGTAAATGCTCGGAGAGGGCTGTCTCACCAAAGCTACTTTGATCTGCAATCGCTCGAATCATTAGATGAGTTGCGCTGTGAATCGCTGAGCCAACTAGCCAAGGAATTAGGAAGCTGGCTTCTAGACGATCATTAAATGCTGGACCACTTCGACTGTGGATTCGGCTATGCCGCTCTAGTAGCCATAGAGTGGGTTCTGCAATCGTGTCAGGATTGGGAGCAAGATTGTTAATGTGCAACCAACGGACAATTCGAGCAGCATCAAACTGGAAGGACATTGCTTCAGTTGGCAGCTTATACACGGGAGCCGGAATCCAATTTCCATTTGGTGCGTCTCCGGATAATTCAAATCTACTGCGGTTAAATGCCCACAGTACGGCTGCTTCAGGTTGGTGCGACAGCCGCGTGTATCCGTATGCAAGGTGCATGATGGGTAGATTTTGAATAATTTCAACTTGATTAATGCCAAGTCTGGATCGCATATCATTTCTTGCAGCTTCCAAGTTTGCGCTGAACGCTGAACCAAGGTGAGCGAGACGCTGAATTGCATCATCAATATTTTCGCGCTTAAGGTCAAGTAGCACTCCTCGGTTGATTAACTGCTCTCGAAGAATTCGAGCATTATCCTGTTCAGGTGTTAACTCATCTCCACGATCGCGTCTTTCCTGTTCAGTCTGAGGGTCGCCCAACAGATTCAACACCTGTGGCGAAATTTTCTCTAGCGCACTTCGTAGTTCAGCTACGACGGGTCCGCCTGCGTCTTGTTCTTGAATCTTCTTTTTCTCGGCTAAAATATTCTGGATTGTGGCTTCATCCAAAAAAGCCTTCATTGACTGTATTGTTTGCTCCAAATCCTTCTGGTCTTGAGCAGTTCCCTGCCCAATCGCGCGTGCCGCATCTGAAAGATTAATTAAATTTTTGCCTCGCTCATCAATGTAACCAAGATGCAATGCTAGAAGAATCGAAAAAGCTTCGGTTTCGGGCAAAGTTTTGAAGCACTTGTCGTAATTGTCGGTAGGATCGATTCTTGAAATTGAGTGAACGACCTGTATCTTCTTATCAGAGACAGGAGAAAGCATCATTGCAGGATTGGGCTGTTTCCCTGTTTGCTCTTCCACCGCATTAGCAATTCTCGCCTGCTTCATAATGGACGTTGGAGGCAAAGCTCGAAAGATTTTTTTTGTGTGGGTACAGCCAGGAACTCTGCAACGCCAACGTTTTGAAGTAGTTCGTTCCAAAATTAAAAATTCATATCCATGTTCTGGGCACGGATCAGGGATGAGTTGAAGCATTGTGCCATCCGCATGAGCAAACACGAATGGAATTTCATTCAGCGTTGGGTGTTTGCACCGATGACAAGGCAAATCGGGTTTTTCACGCCATCGCACTTCTTCGATGTTACGAAGCGCTCCACACTTTGCACATTCTCGTACTTTGAGCCGTCTACCCTGTACCGACGAAATGTCCACAAATATAATGTCTGCGGTGCGATCAATAAAAGCTTGCATCTGAGAATCAACCATTCTCCACCGACTGAGTTCTTGTCTCACCGCATCTTTGAGATCGCGACTGAGTTTCTCTTGCTTACGAGCAAAATGCTTTGTAATTTCAGCCGTACCTGCTGGGATCGTCACAACAGCACCTGGCTCAAAGCGATGCAAAACTTGCCCTTTGGCACGAGTATATTTTGGCTTAGACATCATTCACCCCTCATCGTTGTTAGTAAACATTGACATCAATTCCAGGATCGACATCCCGAAGCGACAGCAGAAGTCGAAAATTGTAAGGAATGTCGTGCTTGGTCAAACCACTGGTTACATGCTGAACTTCCCCAGAATCTTGAACAATCTTGTTGATTTGAGATAGAAACGCATCAGTGAGAAGTTCTAATGGCTCATCGAAAACTTGCCCTTCTGCCCAATCATCTGGATTTAGTGTTGAACGTACTTCTTCGACAACCGCTTTCAAGTTGATCGGCGATCGCCCTTGTCCCGCTCCTTCAATCAAGTCACGAAGATTTTTCAACTTGTCGATTTCTGCAAGATCAATTTCTTGGCTGTTCGATCGTGAAGCTGGACCATCAATGTGCAACAAACGCCCCAAGAGTAAACCAAAGGCAGTTCGATACAGTGCATTGTGGGCGAAGCGGTCAATCGGAACGGTTTCGACCATTTGATCGAGATACTCATGCGCTTTCACGAAGTAATCGAAAATCGCACGCTCACGGGCACGAACAGGACGGAGAAGAACAAAAACCAAGCCGGGGATTGTTCGTCCTGCACGACTGGAAGCTTGAATATACTCAGCCGTCGTGTTTGTCCAGCCATAGAAAATCATCAAATTGAGTCGATCGATATCTACTCCGTGAGAAATCATACTGGTCGCAACCACATCAGATAAACGCTCCTGGCTATCCGCATCCAAATCTTTTTGCGGAGTTTCCATGCGTTGCAGCACTGCTTTAACGGTTTCTAGATCATCATCACCAGACAGGGTAACGGCTTCAGGTAGAATCGTGTTCGCCCGATCTTCGTCAAAAATTTCGCGAAGTCCAGCTTTGACTTGCTCATTGATTGAGCGCCGAATATCTGAGCCATCATTCTTTGAGTTGACGTAAGTGCAGCAGAGACTATGCTCATCGATAAATTGAAGGAATTCTGCATCGGTTAGGGTTGGTAGCCCATATTCAACTTTGAAACGTGATGGCTCACTCCGAATAATTTCTAGCTCAGTACGAATTGCTTGAAGGAGTGACATTGTGGCATCCAATGGTTGACTTCCAGTTGGACGGATGCCAACAAACCCTCTCGTGACATATTGACTGTGGGTATTTGCATAGAAACTGCGCCCTCGATCGGGTCCACGCTCTGGAAACTGAGACAGAGATCGCCAATAAAGGTGGCGAATTTGCTGCGTCGCACCCTCGATCGTGGCAGTTGCCGCTAGGATTCTAGGACGAATCGCACCTCGCTCTTGATGAATCGCATCAATGAGAGCTTCATAATGACCATCAAATGTTCCTAACTCTTCGCGCAACAGGTGTAATTCGTCCTGGAAAATTAAAGGAATTCCGGGATCAACAGAAGCTTTAGGCAGTGGTTTTAGATTGCGTCGAGTGCAGGTTCCAAAGCTTTGCTTATGGCAAGTATGGTTAGCAGCAAATCCATGCACTGTACAAACGTGGGAAATCCCACCGAATAGTGTTCTACTAGCAGGGCGAAACGTAATATTTGCGATTTTATCGAGCGTTCCAACAACGAGTGTAGGTAGGCGGCTGTAAATGTCTTCGTCAACGATGTATAGTGGAATTTCGCGTCCACAAGCCCCTTCTGACAATGGCTCATCATATCCACCGCACCGATGGCGCAATTCATTAGTATCTCGATCGATAAAAGTGTGAACCTTATCTGAGCCACAGTATGGACAGCGCATGACCATTCGGTAAGGCTGGATTGAGGATGGAACATAGTAGCCAACCTCAACGAGTGATAAATACTTGGAGGGTTTTACGCCTTCTTCCTGCATCCGTCGCTTGGCTTGAAGCACGTACCGTTGTAGCTCATCTGGCAAGTTTCGCAGGTCATTCGGACTATTTGCGCGTCCGCCATAGTATCCCACTGTAAATTCAGGTGTTTTTGCCAAATCAGACTGCTGTTCCCGAATCTCATCGGCGACAACCAGTGTTTCCAAAAAACGCTGTAACTGCTGGTAGGTCAAGAGGCGAAGCGGGTAGCGCAACCAAGAAACAACTCCCCAGTCTCTGCCGCGCAGTCGATCGAAGAAAGCTTGAGTCAAAATAACTCCCATGACTGCTTCTGATTTTCCACCTCCAGTTGGAAAGTGAACCACTGCTGCATGATCAAGTTGTGCCAAGCCGTTATTGATGAAATCTTGGTTCCACTGTCTTGCCGCTAAAGCGGCTAGGTTGCAAACGATATAAACAATCTGGAAAGGTCGCCAATTTTGATAGGCAGATTTACTTTTGGCAATGCGTTTCTGATCAATCTCAGCAAACGTCTGGTTCATTAAATTGAATGCTCGACGCAGTTTCTGATACTTGGGATTCTCTAGCACTTGAATGCCAAGCTGAAATCGAGCTACCTCTTGCTTGAACTTGTCAAGATCCTCTTGAGCTTCCTTGCTGTTATCAGTTCCGCCCTTCTGAAAATATTTTCCATCGATTAAGGCTTGCCATTCATTCTGGTAGCGCTCCATGTTCTGATGAATCGTATTCAAAACCTGAAGATCTCTGCTATTTGAAGCGAGAGCTTTAAAGGGTGCATTAAAGTCTGGAGCATAAAGGCGTTTTTGCCAATGCACAGGTAAAAACTCAGTCCAAATTCTGACTAAATTCGGCTGTGTATCATCATAGCCAGGAGTACAGTTAATGCCTTGCGCTGGAACTGTAGAATCAACTTGATAAGAAATTCGGAACCGAGATAGTTCAATCGATTGCCACGCGGTATCAGGTAGAGTAACTTCCAAATAAGCACTGAATATGCCAGCATCTCGCGGATCGCGAAAGCCTCCGATCTCTACGGTTTTATTTCTGAGAAATAGGCGAAGTCGTGGCTGCTCACCAGAGTTTCGGAGTTGTGCCTCAACTTTTACGTCATATTCGACGTAGGCAACTTGTCCGTTTTCTGGATTCTTTTCACGATCGCTCTTCTCCTTCTTCTCCTTTTTGCTCAGCACTCGCTTTCGCATATCTAGCTGAAACTGCTTTAAGTCGTGCTTTGCGTGTTCGATCTCGCTTGGTGTTAAATCATCTATTGTGCGATCGAGACCATTAATCCAAGCTTCAGGATCATGCGTATGTGCTGCAATGATTTCGTTGACCTGTTCCGCGATTGCTTCGTTTAGCTGAAGCAATCCAGATGACTTCGGTTCGACTAATTCTTGAAGGGTGCAGCAGATTTCAGCAGCGACATCGCTGCGCTGCCACAAGGTTCGTAGCGATCGTTGTTCTAGCTCCCGAAGATCGAACTTTGGTAAGAACACACTAAACTGAGCTTTTAATAAAAGCTGCTGCGAGTCTTTCTTCCAATTCTCAGTAAGGTTAATTGCCAAGCCACAGTTGCTAGGGCGGAACTGGTTTTGCTGTTGGCTACTGGTAGGAGTTTTGACCGAAGGTGGAGTTTGAGGTGATAGATAGGCAGTCGGCATCAAACGTTTCGGCTCAGTTGCCCCTGTGATTTTTTGGCGATAGTCTGAAGTTCCAGTAATATGACTACGAACTCGTTGATAAAAAGACTCGACAAACCTCAAGTGTTGCTCCTGCCGCTGTGGATCAGGAACGTTCAAGCCTTCATCACTCAAAATCTTGGACAACATTAGTGACTCCCCTTACTAACACGAAATAGCCGATTGAAAGGATAATCTGGTTTCTGAGCAAGAAATCGCGGTACAGCTTGAACTTTCAAAACCTGCATCGCATCGCGTAACTCTCCAACTGTGATAAAAACTTGCTTGTACTGAAAGACGATCTCAGTCGGGTCTCGATCTTTCCAGCCTGCTTCAGCACAGGCAGAAATCACTTGTCCTAAATGCCTGCGTTTACCGCGCAGTTTGTTTGCCGTTTGCCAGAAAGGTTCATAATGAGCATGAGCGCTTGTCGGAAGAAACCAGAAGAAATGCCCTGAGTCACGAGGAAGACTGAGTAGATCATCACCTGCCATCCAGCGTTGAATAGTTTGTTCACTAATCGTAATCCCAGTATCTTGAAAAATTTGACGGCATACTGACGACGAGTTTAGTTGTTCAACACGTTGCTTGATTGCGACGCGCCAGCCTTCTAGCTGAACTTGATACAACCAATTTTCTCTGGACTCCTCTAACAGCCCAGCTTTTTGGGCAAATAGTTCATCTCGATTCATTCCTTCAAATAGAATAACTTTGGTGTTAACACAAAGCTCTTTTACGGAAGCTGCTTGAGCGCGACTTCCGACTAGAATCAGGAACTCACTATTAGGCGACACTCGAATCCTGAAATTCTTCTCAAACTCAACTTGGTAGTGGGAGTCTATCTGATTTGACGATGGGTGAACTAAACCAGAATCTAAAGAGCGATCGCTGACTTCACCAAATTTTTCTTCTAGCTTTGACAGATCAACACTCTTAGAAAGCTTTGTTTTACCAAGGTGAATGACTTGAACTAGGTTAGGTCGATAACTATAGCCATATCTTCCGTAGAAGTCTTGTCCCGTCAATGACTTCCATGTTTTGATATGCCAAGCTCTAGAATCAATTTCGAGTCCACTCCACCAATGCTCGGCACGTTCTGCTAGAACCGACCATAACAACACATCAACTTGCCGGAAGAAAGTCGTTTGCAAAAGGTTGCGGTAACGAGCTTTGGGCTGTCCAACAACGATAAGCCTGTCTCCTCCTTGCCCTTTAAGTTCATTCAGTGTCGTTACCCTTGGTCTTCGTTCGCAGCGTTCAGCCAGAAACTTTTCCAATGCTTCAGCGGATGCGGTGTCTGAGACGGCAACGATCGTCTCATTGCCAAATGATTCGATTGCCTCAATAAATGGATTTCGAGATAACTTTTGGAGCCTGAGCGTGAGTGATCGCAGATATTGATAAAGGTCAAGTGCCTTAGGATCAGCACATCTTTCAGCCGCAGCCTGCAACTGTCGCAATGATTGTTGCAGAAACTGTTCCCACATCAATTGCATAGGTAGAATTGGAGCCAATAGCTCTCGCCAAATTGCCCAACCTTTGCTCCACACCCCTCTAAGCTCAGGTTGACGCGCTAAATCCATCAGCAAATCTGATATCTGCTCAAAAGCATCTGCAATCTCAGCTTCATCCTCGGTGTCAAAGCTAAAAGTCTTAATGGTGACTTGAGCCTCTGATAGAGATTTACATTTGCGATCGAGAGTTTGATAACTTTCCTCAATCGGGTGGGGAATGCTGCTTAAGGAAAAAGGGCTAGACTCAGTTGGATAAGACTGAAGGGCTGCAAAATCTACTGCCCATAGAAGCATTCCTCGATTGCTTTTGTTTTCCCAGAAGTCTAGGATTCGCATTGTCCAAGGTGGAACAACGCCAATCATTGGAATCCCTGCTTGTTTACAAAGATCAGCCAGTTTGTACGCTTCATTCCCGTATGACGAAGGCGATGGATAAGTTCGTCCAGAAGAATCGTCTAATACGACCAGTGAGCAGAAATTTGACTGTCTAAGTAGCGCGATCGCATCTGATAGAGATCGCGCAGTGTAAATCCTGAGACGCTGCTCTTTTGCCGATTCATCAAATTGCTGAATCGGCAAACAGATCATGCGATCGCGCAGGCTCTCAGGTTCGCTAGATGAGCGAGTGATTTTCAAATTTTGAATCTGTCCATTGTCGTGAGGACGAATCCAGATCACAAAATTTTTAGCTGAGATAGCTTGATTGGTTGAGAACGGATCTCTTTCCTCTCTAGCAAGACTTGCATAGTATGCGACTGTCAAGATACCAAGCGAAACTGGAGAGACGGGAAGACTCAAAAATAATTGCGCTCTGCAATTAATTGCTTTGGCAATCAAATAGATTAAATCTTTTTCTAGTCGATGAATTCCCAACAGATGATCTCTTGACCAGCCACCTGCTTTTGAGGGTTTTCCAGCTTTTAACCGCCCAAGTAGCGGGTCAAGAAGATGAATCGCACTGTCTAAAGATATCTGCGAGGAGAAGAACTCCCCCCAATTTTCTCGATACCAGTCTTGTCGAAGTGCCTCCCAATCTTGTATGGATTTAGATGTTAAATTCTGGGTTTGTTGCTCAGTCAGTAGAGGTTTCGTCGGCAACGGGGGAAAGCAAATACGAGGCAGGCTCGTTTGAGTCTCTTGGGGCACTTGTTCTGATGCGTTAGTAGTTGGGGGGTCGTCAACATTGTCAAAGTTAAACGATAGCTGGATGCTTCCATCCGCCGAATGGTTCTTGGCTTCCAGTCGCCTCCTAGCCATCTTCTACACCCTGATACTCTCGAAATGTGACTCACTCAAAGAATGCCCCTCTGCCTTTGCTGAAATGACAAGTAGCAAAAAGTACAGGCGCTATTAATTATGCTAAATATCGTATTTTGAGAGCGACTGCGAAGGTAGGCAAGCTTTATTGTTACTTTAAATACCTCATCCGATTCGTAAACTTCAGGACATTTCACTGAGAAAATCTAGCTGGTGTAGAAGTCCATTCATGATTCCTGTTGCGACTAGCGGCGGTACAGCATTCCCGATCGCGCAGGCAGATGAGTGGTAAGCTTGTCCTAGCTTGAATTTGTCAGGAAATCCCATTAATCGCGCCAATTCACGCGGCGAGAGTGTTCTTTCTGACTGGTAGTGATAGGCGAAATCTGCATGTCCCTGAACCGTTGGGCTGTGTCCTTCAGGCAACAAGCGACGGTACGCACTGTAATGACGACGTTGGAGAATTCCACTGGTTGGATCGTGCGGAATTTTGAACAGTAAGGGTTGCGGTAGATCCTGCCAGTTTCCACCTGGCATAATCGCTTCGAGTCGTTCTCTGGTTTCTGGACGAATACGCGGTACTCGATGTCCATCTGGTTTTCGGGCACCTTGCCTTGCCCATTTTTGGTAGGCACTCTGAGCGGGGGTTGCATAGGGGAGTTTATCTTCACCGGAGCCAGCGTCAAGAAGCGGCAAATCCGATAGAGCTTGAGATGCACTGACGAGGCGAGTATCGTTCGGATCAAGAAGCTGCGATCGCCAAGGTTCAGGCAACTTGGTGTGGTAGCTGACCTGCACCTGAGTCGTGTCTCGATGCCACCAAAATAGTTGCGAAGGAATGTCCAGTCCTCTTGAAATAACAGGGGTTCGTCCTAAATCCCATCTGAACCCCACGACAAAGAGCCGTGATCGTCGTGAAGGAGTTCCAAAATTTGCGGCTTCTATGATCGCATGGCTGACTCGATATCTGTTCCGCCCTCGCAACCGACTGAGAAATTTTGGAAATATTTGAAAATGGGCAAGCTGAGGAACATTTTCGTAGACAAAAAATAGCGGATTAATTTCACGCACAATTTCTGCAAATTGTATTGCAAGACGATTGTGGGGATCAGACTGAGTGTTCTGACCATTCCGAATTTGCGTAAAGCCCCGGCAAGGACTGCCGCCAACAACAATGTCTACGCCACCATAAAAGGCAATTTTTTCGAGTAGATCCCGAACATTCGATGCCTGAGAAAGATCCAATCTCAGCGGATGTGTCTCTTTAAAGTTCTTTTGATAGAGTTCAAGCGCAGGTTGATGATAATCTACTGCCCACACAGGCTTTACGATGCCAGTCGCTTGCACTCCCCACGATAAGCCGCCCATGCCGCAGAACAAATCCAACGCTGTTAAACTCATCAAAGCGTCTCCAGCAGAATGGGTTCGGATTGGGCAGCCAACAATCGGAGCAAAGGCATGAGTTGCTGTTGAATGATCACTCCTTCCACCAATACGCCGATTTCGACTGCATTTGACAAACCACTATCCGTCCAGTTTGCTGAACCGATATAGGCTTCGAATTCATCACGGACAATCACTTTAGAGTGAAAAGTTTGACGTACCATCCTTTCGTTGGAATCAAAGCTGTAGGCTTTCAATCGAGATAATTGTGATGCTGGCACAAGGCTACAAAGCTTTCTGAGAATGGGTAGCACAAACTCTCGACCACCAGGGGTTGCTTTCCTGAGAAGGAGTCGAATGGTGATATTTTGTTGTAGACGCGCAGCCACAAGGTCGATCAGACTGGCGACTTGGGAACTGTCAGCACTGAAGAAGGGGTTCACGATCCAAACGGTTTGAGTTGCAGAAAGAATTAAATCACGAAATACGGCTTCAGTGTGACGAATTTTGCTTCGGTTTATCCAATCTGGTTCAGTTAGCACAAGCTGAAGTTTAGGAGTGCGATTTTCACTGTCTGCAAGTGCCCACATAGCGCCCTGCACTTGGCTGACGAAAAGCCGGAAACCCTTTAGGTCGAGAATTTTTCCGTCATGATCGCAAAGCTCTAACTGTTTCAACCAGGTGCGTAAGGCGTTGGCTCTTGCTGGGTCAATTGAAGCAGCGAGTTGTTCATCCTGTACAACTGATTCCAATAGAACCAAACCCTGTGAGGCTTGATTGAGCATTCTGGCGACTCGCACTACAAGAGCCGAGTAATTTTCCGTTGAGAAATCACGTTCCATTTTTAACGCACCAGCATCAGCGAACGATTATTACCTCAGTATGTATTCTGTAATCCCTTCAGCTTAATCGTTCTTTGATATCACGCACTCCTGACAGAAAGAAATGCCCCTCATATAGAACTCATTTGGCATCTTTTTGAGATGGGGTAAAATCAAAAATAAATGCCGTACTCCAGTAGTTTAAGCGATCAAGAATGGGCAATCATTGAACCCTTGCTACCGTTATCAAATTTCAATCGTTATTCTGGGCTATTTCATAATCCTGATTTTAGTAGCGCAGTGTTTTCAGTCGGGCGTTCTCCACAATCCGCAAAACGTCCAACCGCCTTCCGAAAACGCGATCGCATGGATAAACCTGGTTGGAATCAATCAGCACTGGAAATTCAATGGCTGTGTTTGCAGCCTGGTGATGATTCCGTGGATTGGTCGATTGTGGTTCATCGTCTACGCGACTCTTCTCCCTTCCTCGATCCAGAAATGGCGACCGCGTTACCGCAACCGCTTCATCAAGCAACCCATTTCCGAGCCTACATCACGCGAATGGAGTTTGAGGAAGAGGAGGTAAGCGAAGAATTAGAAATCGATGATGAGGATGCAGACGAAGAGGGCATTTCATCGCTAGAACAATTAAGTCTGTTTTAAAAGGCAGAAATAAAGCCTTGACTTCAATAGGTAAAAATGGGTTCTCATTGAAATGCCGTTATTGTAGCGCTTCTCTGAAACGGCTCAGTAGTAAGTTGGAATAGAATTTTCGTTCGGAAATTCAGGAGATTTAGCAGGTGAGGCTTCTAGAAAACAAAATCAGAAAGGAGCTATCTGCTGATATCACTTTGTGCTTCTGACGTGCTATCTCTGCTGATGTCCGAGCGATCGCATTAGATCTCAGCCGCACCGAGATGAGATAGATCGCCCATGTAATGCTTTTCAATCACGTTAGCTCGGTTTCCAACCCATCTTGCGATCGTCGTCGGACTCTTCCCCGCCTCAATCTGAAGCGTAATGAAAGTATGCCGAGTTTGATACTGCGGACGGTAGTGGTCAATCTTCCCCTCCTTCGCCAACTTGGTCACAATGCCATCGAACCGTTTACCGTGATTCTTGCAGCCTTTCCAGACATTTGCGTTGAACGAATGAGAGTTGATTAACTTTCCAGTGACGGAAGTAAAGACTGGGGATTCTGGATCGCAGTCAGCAGGCTTGATGCTCTGCAACAGTTCAATCAGCTTAGGCAGAGAAAACAGTGGAAATTTTCTCGCTCTCTTGGTCTTCGTACATTTCCGAATGCCTTTGGAGGAGACATTGACTACGGCTTCTGAAAAGATGATGTGCTGGAAATCAGGAGTGATATGTTTCCATTGCAAGCCCACCGCTTCAGAGGTTCTTGCGCCTGTCCAAAATAGGAATTTGACAAACGGCGCGTAGTGCTTGAAGTGCCGATGGTTCTCGAAGGCAGCAATCACAGTTTCCATCTCTTCTTTTGAGAAGCTGTCAATATCTTTTAGCTGCTCAGTGTCGCTGTGTCTGAAATCCTCCCGCATTTCGGCAAAGGGATTTTCAGGAATCAGTTTGCTTCGCAGTGCCCATTTGCAGCAAGCGTTGAATTGCACCCAGATGCGGTGGGCAGTGTAACCCGAATTGTTTTCGAGTAGGTGATCTCGGATTGCGATCGCATCCTCCAATTCAACCGTCGGCAACTTCTGAATATGACCCGTCACCCTTGCATAATTGAGCTTCATCGTCGTTTCGCTCACCTTCTTCGATCGCACTTCCTTGTACCGCTCCCACAGTTGAGCAAGATCAACCTCTGGCTTTGCCTTCGGTTTCACCGCTTCAACAACCGTGAGAGTCGGTGCTTTTGGCTTGCCATACTTTTCCAGCGTGTAATCGAATCGTTCCAGCGCGATGTCAGACTCGATCAGTTTTGCTTTTGCCTCAGCCATCCTGCGATTTACATCCGTGTCAGATAGCCCTAGCGTCAAATACTTTTGTTTGCCTCCAAACAATTGCCGAGGAAGCCGCAACCTTAGCCGACCTTGAAAGACCTCGACACTCACAGAACCTTTGAAAGATTTGCCTGAATTAGCTTGGCTGTACATAATATTTATCCCAATGAAGAATACGAACGTACTCACCCTTGTCCAGACAAATATCACGTCCAAATTTCATAGTCAAACCATAGTCAAAAGGTGTCCAAAGACCTCTAAAAATACCCAATCGATCGCCTAAAAAGAAACTCCCGAAGTTTCGGGGGTTCTCTGAAAGCCTTGCTATATCTGCTCTTTAGAACGGAGAGAGAGGGATTCGAACCCTCGGTAAGTTGCCCTACACAGCATTTCCAGTGCTGTGTTAAAAGCGACCTTCTACGCCACTGTAGAAGACTTTCAGATTACAAAAAGATTAAAAATTATAAAACTTAAACCAATTTTTAAACCAATTGAGTATATTGGGGCTGAAACTTAAACCAATTCATTCGAGGGAATTATGGTTGCCAGTACAAGTAATGAGTTCAAATACTTATCGGTTATCACGATGAATAACAAGCAGTATGGAACCTTCTATCAAGCAAGACTGATATCAAAGATGGGCAGAAAGACGATCGGTTTAGGTAGCGATCGTATTCAGGCTCTTAATCTCGCTTTGATGGTAGATGAGGAGATTCATCGGTTAACCACAAATGAGCTACCGATCGAGTTGGATACCTTGAAAGCTATGGTTGAAAACCAGAAAGAGGCAACCAAGCTAAAGAAAGAGAAGGGAATCAGACTTATTGAAAAAGACTCTCTAGCTGCACTTTGGGATAAATACGTCAAGTTTCATAGAGCGATATCGGATGAGGATGATGGTTGGGGAGAGGTATATTACCTAACTCACATCAAAACAGTGACCAGTTTGATTGATCGTTGTCCAGTACAAAAACTAGAACACAAACATGAGTTGATCGAATGGCTGTTTGGCGATGAAAAACGTACTAAGAAAACAAGTCAAGACAGATTAAAGCTGATTGTTGCTGCAATTGATTGGAATTCTAAACAAGGCAATATCCCTAGAAAGTGGGGCATTGAATACAGGGATTTACTCCTTAGCATTGTTGGTAACGGTAAAAAGAAAAAGAAAAAATCAAAGATTCAAGATGAGGACGATATCGATATCTTCAGTATCAAGGAAATCTATCAGATCTTAGAAGCGTTGAAAGACGATACCTATTCACGATGCAGAGGAAAGCATAAACAGTATTACCTGTACGCTTATTTCCTCTTTCTCACTGGATGTAGACCTAATGAAGCAGTGGCGCTTAAATGGGAAAATGTTGATCTAGTCAAGAAGAAAATAAAATTCCTTGAAGGTGAGGTAAACGCAAGTGGAACAATCGTTAAAAAGCAGGGAACTAAAACTGTAAACAGCAGGCTCTTTCCTATTACTAGAGAGATAGAAAACCTGTTAAAGTCAATCCCTCATCGTAAAGGCTACGTATTTCTGAACGATCGCGGTAAGGCAATCAGTCAGCAGTCTTTCTGTCGTATCTGGCGGTTAGTACTAGAGTGTATGAATATCAGACACCGCGTGCCTTATCAGTTACGACACAGCATGATTTCTTATTACGCTAACAATGATTATCCGGTTCACAAACTCGCTGAAATTTGCGGTAATTCAGAGAAGATTATTAAGGAGCATTATCTAAGGTTGAATGTTGAGAAAATCAATCTGCCTGAGATTAATCTTGAAGACATCTAATCTCTGAAATCATCAAAATCAAAAGACCTCTAGAGACACTACTTTAGAGGTCTTTTTTATTATGGTCAAGACAATCTAGGTTAATCAGAATACTTGCTGTGTATGGCTTCTGATGCTTGGTTTGCATTCTATTGCTTGTTTATGTCTTATTACTGGTTGTGTTCCTACCCTTGGGCTAAATAATTCAATTCTTCAATTCAATTATTCTCAGCTAAACAGATTAGGTGTGATTAGATTCTGTCCTTTGTGCTGAAAAGTTCATCTATGAAGTTCAACTTTCTTACAGAGCAGTGTCTCTCTCTGACTACTGCATTCACTTTGATGTTTAATAGAATCACTATGAGTAAATCTATATTGTGTTTCTCCTAGTGGTCATTGATGTGTTCTTTCAGGGAGTAGCGACAAAATAACCCTCTCTAGATTCAGGTTTAGAGAGGGTTTTCTGTAATTTCGTGAAATGCACACTTCACTTTTTGTAGTTGTAGGGTTGCTCTTGTAGCGGTGTGTTGTCACAGGGAATACAAGCAAGTTCAAGCCCTTGTTTACCCGAAGTATTCGCGCCACATCTAGGACATACATATTTCCAGCGTTTACCGTTTTTTGAGTCATTCGGTATCTGTGCCGCTGCATTCCTTGGCTTGATCGAGAGTTTTAGATCCTTCTTGTGTTCTTTCATAAATCGCTCAAATCTCCCGCCTTGTTCAATCGATAAACTCACTGAATGACCTACTTCACTTCCTTCTCTCTCCCTATCATTGCTTGTAGGAATCAAGCCTAATTCTTTAGCCTTCGTCGCAAACTCCTTATTGTAGTAACCTTTTTTCGGTTTCGTCTTTCCGAATTCACACTGCCATACACGAATCATTTGGCGAACAAACTCTATACAAAAGTTAGTCATGTCCTTGGCTATGAGATTTTCATCGGTTAGCAATTCGTGATGATTCTTCCTAGACTGCGATCTCTCCCACTTCTCCTCTAGAAATAATCCGTCATCGCTCAGTTTATGCCTCAAGCCAAGGTAGACATCACGTGGGAGTCTGCCCTCAAAAAATTCTTGATCGAATAAGTTATAAATTCCTTGTAGCTCTGCCGACACTAGCATTGTAATGCTCATAACTAATTCATTTCTACTTAACATTTCATTAAAAAGTGTAATGCGCATTTCACAAAATGAGAAACTTAAGTAATCAGAAAATTACAAACTTAGGAATTAATTTGCAACTAAAAGGGAACTCCAGAATTACCAGAGTTCCCGCTACGAAATGTTTGAATTAGTTATACCAACAGGATAACACTGAAGAATATAACAAGACACTTTATCGTCAATTTATTTATAATACTAGAACGAACGCTGAGAGGATTACGGATACGAGTACGATAGCTCTAAAATCTCTCTCAGTAATTACAGAACTAGAATCGGCTTAACACGCTCCGAGAGCCGCTTAGATGAACATCACTGCAATGTAGTACCTATTAGGTTCTACCTTCTCTGAGCAGTAGCGCATACTCTTTTAGCCAAATTTGAAACTGTTCTCGTAAGAACATATTTGACGTTTCATAGAGTTTTTGATAATAATTCCAGTTCAGTGACTCTCAGAGTAAACAGTTTATGACCGCATACGCTAATAGCTTCTCTAATCAAGTGAGAATAGCCTGTAATCACTTCTGAGAATGGCAAGGGTATGAATCTATCTCTCTGAAGGTGAGAAGCGGTTAGAGGGCAGATGCAAGGGAGTAAGGAGAATTCAACGAAGGACGATCGCACAAAAAAAGGTAGAGATGAACCCTACCCTTTATGGTTTCTTGGAATGCGATCGCGCTTTAACTGGCAATAGGGAGAACGATCGGTACTGGTTCATAGAACAGAATCACAACCGCATCAAATCTACTGCTTTGAGTTGGTTTATGGACTTCGTGCCCTACCAGTTTCCAATGGTGGATCTCTTGTTCGTTGTCTTCATCGTCGTAGAGAACTCCAGTTTCTTCAAGGATGGAATGACGTTTTTTCACATCTGCGATAAATGACTCTACAGAGGAGTACCCCGCATAGAGTCTTCCGAGTTCAACATTGCAACGATCGGTATTTGGCTCTCGATTACATAGGATTCTCATGTGATTAACCCTTGATGTGACATTGTTTTCTGGTGTGATCAAACCAATGATCGCGTCCTGCTGCTAATCGATGGCAGTGCCATTCACTTTTAGCGGAAAAGATGCCCCATTCGTCATGATCTTCGGGGTCTTCAAGGTTGTCATAGTGCCTTACGCCAGTGGCTTGATTCTGCCACACGTAGTAGACAATTCCGCCAATAGTAGCGACACCAACGAAAATACAACCTACTCCCGTAGAACAGAGTAAAGGTGCTGCTACAGCGGGATTGGCATCAGCTTTCTTGATATAGGGAACTAGGGAAGTGCTGACAGTGAGAAGTGCGATCGACAAAGTGAGAAGCCGATCGACTTTGAAAGATTGCTTCATAATGACTTAGCTCTGTGGCTATACGGTTAGCGACAGGGTTAGGACTGAGGGAGTATTAGCCGTACTCTCTTAGTCCGTTTCTGTATTGAGAGGATTTTACCAGAGTAGGATCAGACGTTCTAGATAAAAGTTGAATTATTTAATTGAATTATTGTGTAGAACAGGCAAGAGAAGATTTTATAGATAAAAAGCTATGACTAGATCTGGTTTAATCAATAAATCTCTATTGAACCAAAGCTTAAACCAATCCGCCAAATAATAAAGGTTCCAGGATTTTTTGAGAATCGCTAGAACCTTTACTGTGTAAGAAGAAAGCGGAGAGACAGGGATTTGAACCCTGGAAGAAGTCACCCCCTTACAGCATTTCCAGTGCTGCGCCTTAAACCGCTCGGCCATCTCTCCAAGTCACAGGATTTATATCATACCAAAACTTTGTAGTTTGTAAATCTTTTTGATTTCGATCGAGGTTGAAGCCGTCGATCGCGCTAGATTTCAAGTCGATGCTGTGTCATTTTGCGGTATGAATAGTGAGTCATGCCCTCAGTTGACGTGCTATATGAGTTGGAATCGTCGCCATGTTCTCTCGCTTGCTGATTTCACGCCTGCGGAATATGATACCGTTCTGCAAACTGCAAGTAGTTTTCGGGAAGTCCTAACGCGCCGCACCAAGAAAGTGCCCACGCTGCAAGGGCAAGTGGTGGCGAATCTGTTTTTTGAACCTTCGACCCGGACTCGGAGTAGTTTTGAGCTTGCTGCAAAGCGATTATCGGCAGATACCTTGAATTTTGCTGCCAGTACGTCTTCGATTACGAAAGGGGAAACGATTCTCGATACGGCAAAAACGTATTTGGCAATGGGAACGGACATGATGGTGATTCGCCATAAAGAAGCGGGAGTGCCACAGGCGATCGCAGATGAGATGGATCGCTTAAATGTCAAAGTTGGGGTGCTGAATGCGGGAGATGGACAGCACGAACATCCATCTCAGGCATTGTTGGATCTGTTTACGATTTGTTCGTTGATTGATGTGGAAAAACCTCGATCGACATTATTAGAAGGAAAGAAGATTGCCATCGTGGGAGATATCCTGCATTCGAGAGTGGCTCGATCAAATATTTGGAGTTTGACTGCAAGTGGCGCAGAAGTTCATTTGGCTGCACCTCCGACTTTGTTGCCAAAAGAATTCGCTTCGTTCGTGAAAGAGAGTAATCCAGAAATTTCTCGCCAGTTATTCATTCACTGGACATTAGAACCTGCGTTAATTGATGCGGATTTTGTCATGACTTTGCGATTGCAGAAAGAACGAATGACGAGTTACTTACTGCCGAGTTTGCGCGAGTATCATCAACAGTTTGGAATTACCCGCGATCGTCTAAAACTCTGTAATCCGGATGTGAGAGTCTTACATCCGGGTCCGGTCAATCGGGGAGTCGAAATTAGTTCGGATTTGATGGATGATCCGGTACTAAGTTTGATTTCTCAACAAGTTACGAGCGGGGTCGCAGTGCGGATGGCGCTACTGTACTTAATGGGAGGCGGCAAAGTCGGATAGTTCTATGCGTGTAATTGGTTTAATGAGCGGAACCTCGATCGATGGAATTGATGCCGCATTAGTCGAGATTTCTGGTTCTACTGATGATCTACAAGCAACTTTGATTGCAGGCGAAACTTATCCTTATCCGGCTCAAGTGCGCGATCGTATTCTCGCAATTTGTAGTGGAGCGGCTGTGTCGATCGTGGAACTCGCAGAACTCGATGATGAGATTGCTGAACAATTCGCCCAAGCTGCTCTGCGAATTCAAGCGAATCAAACACCAGCCGTTCTAATTGGATCACATGGGCAAACAGTGTTTCATCGACCTCCAGCAGATCGATTGGGCTATAGTTTACAGCTTGGACGTGGAGCCGCGATCGCACATCGAACAAAGATTGCCACGATTAGTAACTTTAGAGCCGCAGATATCGCGATCGGGGGACAAGGTGCGCCGTTAGTTCCGCCCATTGATGCAGCTTTACTGAGACACCCGATCGAGCATTGCTGTGTCCAAAATATTGGTGGAATTGGCAATGTGACTTATTTACCGCCTGCGAAATCAGGATTGCCGATTCGAGGATGGGATACGGGACCTGGCAATATGCTGATCGATTTGGCAGTCGCACGATTTTCTGATCAGAAATACGATCGAGATGGCATTTGGGCAGCGAGTGGAACTCCAAATCAAGCATTGGTCGATCGCTGGTTACAACAAGACTTTTTCCAACAATCGCCCCCAAAATCGACCGGACGCGAACAGTTTGGATCTGAGTATCTAGAAGCTTGTTTGAGAGATGCAGAAGATCTCAGTCCAGCAGATATTTTGGCAACCTTAACGGAATTGACCGCAGCCTCGATCGCTCACAGTTACAAAACATTTTTACCGCAATTACCCGATCGTATTCTTATGTGTGGCGGCGGCAGTCGGAATACGTATCTCAAATCTCGAATTCAAGCGTTATTACCGGATAGCCAAGTAATCACAACCGATGAAGCGGGATTGAATGCGGACTTTAAAGAAGCGATCGCATTTGCGATTCTGGCGTATTGGCGATATCACGAAATTCCTGGTAATCTCCCGGAGGTCACAGGCGCACCTAAATCCGTACTTTTAGGGGAAATTCACCACGTAGGGTAAAAGACCCGCGTGGTAGCATGGGGAGCCAATCAGCCGAGAACTCGCCGTGAACCATACGTTTTTAATGGAACCAGGACGTTGGACGCTCCAGGGAAATTGGCTAGAGCGAGAAGGACTCCCGATCGCTCTTAAAGGAAAACTACTCGTCGCTTGGAGCCGTGACGACTGGTTTACGCTGATTACAAAACTGACTTTTCCGAATGACGATCGCGAAGAGATTACCCTGCAATATCGCGGGCGATTGGACACAGGCGATCGACGCTATACGTTTGTGCTGCAACACAGTTTGTTAGGGCGGATTGAAGGAGAAGGCTGGATCGCGCCAGAGTCTTTGGTGCAGCGGCATTGGGTTTTGGGCGATCGACAACGACGCAGCGGCTTTGAGACGATGTATCGGGTGAATGACGATCGATATTATTTATCCAGTACGATGCTGACGGGACACGCGCTTACCAGCATGATGGAGGCGACGTTAGAACGACAACCGGATTGATCAGCAACTGTAGAGACGCGAAATGTATAGCAGTAGAAGTTTAGATTAGGATATCCTCGAAGTTGCCCCCAAACCCCCAATTCTGGGGGCTTAAGACTCTTGCTCCCCCAAACTTGGGGGCTGGGGGGCGATCTAGAAGTGTCCTAACTGAAATAAGTACGGCTATAGTAGTTCTAATCGCGTCTCTATTTAGATTTTGGGTAACAACGATCGATTAAAATCCCATCGCGCCTGCGACCGAACTCAAATCCGGATCGACTCCCTGTTTGAAATTGTTCTCGCTGAATTTAATCGCTGAGTCCGGATCTTTCAATCCATTGCCCGTCAAGACACAAACCACGGTTGCTCCAGTTGGAACTTGATCCTTCACCTTCAGCAATCCGGCGACCGATGCCGCACTTGCAGGCTCACAGAAAATTCCTTCATTCGCTGCTAAGAGGCGATACGCTGACAAGATTTCTTCATCTGTCACCGCATTAAAGCTACTTTGACTAGCATCTCGAACCGCGATCGCTCGATTCCAATTCGCGGGATTCCCAATCCGAATCGCAGTCGCCAAGGTTTCAGGATGCGTGAATGGTTCCCCATGTACCAATGGAGCCGCTCCTGCCGCCTGAAATCCCATCATTTTCGGCAATTTCGACGATCGACCTTCTTGGTGATATTGAGTAAATCCCATCCAGTACGCGCTGATATTTCCAGCATTTCCCACCGGAATACACAGCCAATCCGGAGCATCTCCCAACACGTCCACCACTTCAAAGGCTGCGGTTTTCTGTCCTTCCAGACGATAGGGATTCACCGAATTTACGAGTGTCACCGGATAGTTCTGTGACATCTCCCGCACGATTTCTAACGCTCGATCGAAGTTTCCTTTAATCGATAAAACTTCTGCACCATATAACAATGCTTGCGCCAATTTACCCAAGGCAACATAGCCATCTGGAATCAACACAAACGCCCGCATTCCACCTCGACGGGCATAAGCCGCCGCTGCTGCTGACGTGTTCCCAGTACTCGCACAAATGACAGCTTCTGCTCCTACTTCCTTCGCTTTCGAGATCGCCATCGTCATGCCCCGATCCTTGAAGCTTCCAGTCGGGTTCAATCCGTCATACTTTACATAGACTTGAACTTGGCGACCGATTTCGTGAGCGATCGCGGGAACCGGAATCAGCGGCGTATTGCCTTCGTGTAGCGTCACAACCGGAGTTTGGTCGGTCACAGGCAAGTAACGCCGATAGCCGTGAATCAAGCCGCGCCAGGGTTGGACTCTCGGCAGTTCTTCGGACGGAAAGGGGTTTGCAAGAGACAGGCGTAAGGTCACAGGAGTCAATCGTTAAAGGTGAAATACAGTGATGAAGATCCTAGTGTACTGCGTTTGGGAACTCCCGGTTCAGACAGATTGCAATTGTAATCCCTAAGATTTTCTGATTCATCAAATTTCGCCGGAACTGTGGGGATCTGATATCGTCTAGAAGTGAGTGCCAGAATACAAACTTATATGAAGTTTAGGTTAAGATATTCTGGTGGTGTGAGTAAGTACAAATTACTAATCGATATGAACGCTTCAAACGGACAATTTAGTAACGCTGCGGTCTGTGATTCTCAGGCGGGTGCATCAGAAACCAAGATTGTGCAGGAGAAAGTGAAACTTCTCTATCCTGCTGATCAACAGGTCAAGCTTCTCGATTTGCAAGCTGAGGCTGAACTGCTCCTCAAACAGCTTCAAGCCCTCAAACAGCAAAAGACGGAGCGGACGGTTGGATCAATTTCGTAAGAATGACGTGACGGTGGAAGTGGGGAGTAGGGAGTAGCTTTGACAAGTTTCCCCACTCCCTACTCCCCACTTCTTCGTAAGATCGCCGCAGCATTCAGCGATATACTGAGGCAGTCAATTGCTTCGAGCGTTTGGATATGCGATCGTTTTGGGCTGATCCGTATTTGTGGATTCATCTGGCTGGAATTGCCGCCGTTCCGCTGGCGTTGTTGGTTTGCTTGCTAGGACTTGCAGCAGGTGATCCGATTTTGCCGTCTTGGTTGGAATTGGGACTGATCGCCGCTGCGGGAATTGCGCCGATCGCATGGATGCAGATTCAAAAGCCGTTTTATATCTACAGTTTGTTAGCGGTGGCGTTGCGTCCTGAACGATTGACGGAAGCACAGAGAAAGATTTTGGCAATGTTTTTAGTGCGTCGAAATCCAATTGCGGTTGGAGTTGCGGCGGTTGTACTGTTTTTGGTGCTGAAACAAATTTATGCGATCGCACCAATTGCAGAAGGGATTACTCCAATTCCGGGACACGGTTTGGGGTTGATCGTGGCAGCGATCGGGTTTTTTGGGAGTAATTTATTTCTGCAAGTGCCGCTGAGTGTTGCGTTAGTGATGTGGTCGAGTGATGCAGAATTCGCTCAGATTGCACCGATTGAAGTAGCAGAAATTCCTCGGCGATTGTTTGTGTTTGGTCTTCCGGTTAATGCGATCGTGCCTCCGATTCAAGAAGATTCGACGGTTCAGCGATCGCCTTGATACTCAGTCGTGAATTGCATGATTGATCGTGCCCCCTAAATCCCCCAAATTTGGGGGACTTTGAAGCCTGAATCGATTCTGGAATTAGAGAATTTTTCTATCTCAAAGTCCCCCAGAATGGGGGATTTAGGGGGCTTTAAAGCATTTCCTAAGCCTAAAAATTCCGAATAATCGCCTCTGCAAATTCAGAACACTTCAAAGGTTGATCCACAGGCGGCTCCATCAATCGCGCCAAATCGTAAGTCACTTCACGCTGAACGATCGCTTTTCCTAATCCACCTTTGATCAAGTCCGCTGCTTCTTGCCAGCCCATATATTCCAGCATCATTACACCAGACAGAATCAACGAACCCGGATTCACTCGATCGAGTCCTGCGTGTTTCGGTGCAGTTCCATGAGTCGCTTCAAAGATTGCCGAAGAATCACCAATATTTGCACCGGGAGCCATTCCCAATCCACCTGCGATCGCGGCTGCGGCATCAGAAATATAGTCCCCGTTCAAATTCATCGTTGCCAGAATCGAATACTCATCCGGACGGGTCTGAATCTGTTGGAAAATGCTATCCGCAATGCGATCGTTGACCATGACTTTCTCTTTCCATTGCCCATTGCCATGAGTTTCCCAAATGGTATCGAGAACAGACTGAACCTCTTTGCAGATCGAGGCTTGCTTGTCTGGGGTCATCGAATCATAACCCGGATCAATTTGACGAGCATTTTCCTCGATCGACAAATCTGCGTTCTTTTCTTTATTGCTCAGAATCCAAGATTCGCGCTCCGTCACACACTCCGATCGAAACTCCGTTGTCGCCAATTCATAGCCCCAATCTCGAAATGCACCTTCGGTGTACTTCATGATGTTGCCCTTGTGAACCAAAGTCACCGTTTGCTTATTTTTGGGCAATCGAAGCGCGTGTTGGATCGCTCTACGGACTAGACGCTGAGATCCTTTTTTACTAATCGGTTTGATCCCAATCCCAGAATCTAGTGGAATTTGCTTTTTGCCGTGTTCTGGAGTGCTAGGAATCAGATCCTCGTTGAGCAACTTGATTAAGCGATCGCCAATTTCACTTCCCTGTTTCCACTCAATTCCAAGATAGATATCTTCGGTGTTCTCACGATAGATAATCACGTCCAATTTCTCTGGATACCGATGCGGTGAAGGCGTTCCAGCATAGTACTTACAAGGACGAACACACGCATAGAGATCAAAGATTTGGCGTAAGGCAACGTTCAGCGATCGAATGCCACCGCCGATCGGAGTCGTCAAGGGTCCTTTAATCGCCACGCCAAATTCACGAATCGCTGCTAACGAATCTTCAGGTAAATATTGATACGTTCCATATTGTTCGCAAGCTTCATCGCCCACATAGATTTTGAACCAGGTGATTTTGCGCTTTCCGCCGTATGCCCTCTCAATTGCTGCATCAAACACTCGCTGGGAAGCGGGCCACAAGTCTATCCCCGTCCCATCCCCCCGGATGAATGGAATAATCGGATTATCGGGAACGATCGGCGATCCATTCTCAAAGGTGATTGCGGAACCCGTGGTCGGTGGTGTAATTTTTTCGTACATGGTCAAATCGTTCTCAAGTAAGATAGGTTGGGCAACAACGCGCTAGATAGGCTACCAAATTTTGCAGTCTCTTTTCTCGTTTCACGTTGGTGAATCGAACATAAAGATAAGTCTGGAAGTTCGGAATAATCAATCACTGGGATACCATGATAAGGGGAAATTTTCGGTTAAAAAGTTGACCTAATTGGGTGAACGGATTGGATGAGTTGGCTTTTCGGCTGCGATCGGACAATGAAATAAGTTTCGTCTTACGCTCTGGAGACGTGCATGAAGAAGATTTTGATTGTGGATGATGATACGGCACTGAGAACAGCATTGATTCGATATTTGGAAAAACGTGGTTATGCAGTTCGAGATGCAGCTTCAGGGACTGAAGGATTGTCTTCGTTTGAACAAGATCCGCCGGATTTGGTGGTGTCGGATGTGATCATGCCGGAAATGGACGGTCTGGAATTTTGTCGTCGTTTACGATCGCTAAGAACCGGACAACTCGTGCCGTTTATTTTTCTATCGAGTCGCGGTGAAGTTGAAGATCGCGTTCAAGGACATTCGATCGGTGCAGATGACTATTTGATCAAGCCGTTTGAACCGAGAGAGCTACTAGCGAAAATCGAAGCGCAATTAGAGCGATCGCGTCGGATGCACTCGGAAATTATTCGTCTGATGCAGCAGTCCGGGAATAGCGCTCCAGAGCCACAATCCACGCCTACGGTCGCTCCGTTACCTCTAACTCCAGCCGAAGAGAAAGTCTTTTGGGAAGTGATTCAAGGTCATACGAATAAACAGATCGGCGATCATTTATTTGTAAGTCCGCGAACTGTCCAAACGCATTTAAGTAACATCTTAAGCAAGCTGCAATTAGAGAATCGATCGCAGTTAGTTCGCTATGCGTTTGAAAAAGGCTATCGGCTTCCCGTTGAATCTGTGCCAACTGAAGAAAACGCATGAGTGTCTATTCCCTGAACGAGCTACAGAACGCGATCGAGAAAAATCCCGATCGTTGGCGACCGCTCGTTCTGACGAATGGATGTTTTGATCTCTTACATTGCGGTCATGTGCGGTATCTCAATTCAGCAAGGAAATTAGGACGATCGTTAGTCATCGGCTTAAATAGCGATGATTCAATACGAATGATTAAGCCCGATCGAATTCCGCCTCGTCCCATCATTCCAGAGATAGAACGGGCGGAAGTCCTTGCAGCACTGAAATCTGTCGATGGAGTAGTGATTTTTTCTGAAAAAACTGCTTGTGAACTGGTTGAAGCACTTCACCCAGAGATCTATGCTAAAGGAGGTGATTACAACTTACAAACCCTGCCCGAAGCCTCGATCGTTCACTCCTATGGCGGACAAGTTCGATTAATCGAGATCGAAGTCCCGTCCTCGACTAGCGCGATCGTCGATCGGATTTTGAGGGGCAACTCCCAAAACCCTTAACACCCTAACGGTTTACATGACTAATTTAGAGACTTCTTCAGCCCTCGATCTTCCCAACAGCATCGCGGCTCTCCAACTGAAGCTCCGATCTGACTCCGAAAAGGTGCAGCTTCAAACGATCGACGAACTAACCGCGCTTGGTGACGATGGCATCCCTGCGCTGATGGAATTCTTATTGGATCAGCATGAACCGGGTCGAGTCACCGCAAAGATTTATCAAACGCTTTATCGCTCTCAAATTCCGAGAGTTCTAGAATTTCTTCAGCAGCATTTTCCGACTGGAACTGTGCCGCTGAAGTCTGAGAAAAATATTGATTACACTGAACTTCAGCAGTTGCTCGCACAGCAGAAATTCCAAGAAGCCGATCGACTGACGATTCAGAAACTTTGTGAACTGGCTGGCGAATCGGCTGTGTTACGAAAATGGCTATATTTCACCGAAGTCGAGCATTTTCCGACTACCGATTTACACACGATCGATGCGCTTTGGTTAGCCCATTCCGATTACCAATTCGGCTTCTCAGTCCAGCGACAACTCTGGCTCAGTCTCGGTAAGAAGTGGGAAAAACTTTGGGCAAAGATCGGGTGGAAATCCGGATATATCTGGACACGCTACCCAGATGGATTTACCTGGAGTTTGACCGCTCCCAAAGGACATTTACCCTTGTCAAATCAATTACGCGGCGTTCGGGTGATCGCTGCCTTGCTGAATCATTCCGCCTGGGACAAGTAAAATATCCGTAATCTCATCAGGACGCATCTTCTCGATCGTGTAAACTTCCGTAATCTTCCCTGTGCGCGAACGTTGATCCATTCGCAGGTCAGGGCAATCTTTGTATAGTTACAGACGGTTTGACCGCCGTGGATTCCACCACACTTTGGTCAGACCGTTTGAGAAGTTCTTTAAATCGAGGATAGGGGTTGGAATGGGAATCCCCGAAAACAGGCTCTTTTGTCGATTAGATGGGTTAACGACTGCCGCCCGTGAGCAGCAGCGATCGTTGGTACTGACGGAACTCGGATTGCTCGATTCCGAAATTGTACCGATCTTTGAAGAAGCGACCCAGACCGTAGCTCACTCACTCGGTGCGCCGATTAGTTTGCTCGGTTTGATGATGGATCAGTCGCGACAGTGGTTCAAGTCCGCTGTGGGTCTGTCTCGCTTGGGGATCATGAATGATCTGGCACTCTCTCGCCAATTGCCGCGTGAAGAATCGTTCTGCACGTATGTGGTCGATAGTCAGCAGGTTTTAGCGATCGACGACACGCTAGATCACCCCGCATTTGCAAATTCTTTGTTATGTCAACAGTATGGGATTCGTGCGTATCTCGGTGCGCCGCTGCTTACGGTCAGTGGAGACTGCATCGGGACGCTCTGTGTGATGGATTCCCGCCCCCGTAATTTCACAGAGCGCGATGCGGAATTTCTCATGCTGACGGCGCGTTTGAGCATGAGCGAGTATGAACGACTGCAATTACTCAAGTCTCAAGCGGCTGGCACTCCGATCCCAACGATTCAACCTCCGGCTTCAGTTGCTCCCGCAAATCCGGTGAAGTTTGAACTGCTGGCTCAACTTACCCAAGAGTTACGCACCCCGCTAACTTCGGTCATGGGAATGGCAAGCGTTCTGAATCGCGAGATTTATGGACCGTTAACTAGCAAACAGAAAGAATATTTGGACATCATTCACCACAGCGGACAGTATTTGTTATCGCTGGTGAAGGAGATTCTGGAACTGTCGCAGCTTGATGATAGTAGTCGAGCGTTGAATTTAGCGTCGATCGATATCGAAATGCTCTGTCAACAGGCAATCAGCACTCTAGAGCAAGCGGCAAATCGTCGTGAACAACAAATCCGTCTCTCGGTCGAACCTGGAAATCGCATCTGGTTGCTCGACAAAGAGAAGATCCGTCAAATGTTGTATCACCTAATATTCAGCGTGATTCAATCCTCGAATGCAGGCAGTATTGTACGGCTTCATGTGTCTCAAAAAAGTAGCGGATTGCGCCTCACTGTTTGGGCATCGCATCCTTGCCTTGGAGATGGAATGGGCGGATACGGGGAAATGATGGTTCCGCAGACGAGTTTGATCGCTGCTTACGATGCTTCGAGCAGTAATGGTCATCGTGCGGGAGCCGGATTGATGCCCGTTGCCGCTCTGAGTGCGACGAAATTCACCGACCTTGATGATTCTCCAGAAATTCCTGATGCAGATGCGGTTCGGAAAAATCTCGGATTGCTTCTGAGTCGGCAACTGGCAGAAATGCACGGTGGACAAATTCTGATTCAAGGCGCATCAGAACCGGGCTATCGATATGTGATTACGCTTCCTCGATTAACCCAGTAACCTTGCCAAAACGTCAATATCGCGGATAATAAGCCCTAGCCCATTCGCTAGGGTTTTTTGCTTCAAAGCATAGGAAATTCGCGTATGAATTCGGTTTGGCAACAGGTGACATTAACGACGCTTCCCCTACGAGAATGGCGATCGGTCAGTTACGTCTATCAATGGGTCGTGGGATCGCTCTCCGGCTGGCGACAACAAAGCTGGCTAATGCGACACGGAGATGCGATCGCGGCTCTGTTAATCAGTCTCGTGTTCGCGCTTTCTCCCTTCGTTCCCACGGATTTGATCGGCTGGTTGCTGGCAACTTGCATTCTGATGTGGTTGCTGTTAACCGTTTCTGATACCGATCCTCGCGCTGGTTTTACGCCAATTCATTTGCTTGTGATGGCGTTCTGGGGAATTGCCTCGATCGCGGCTGGATTGTCTCCGCTCAAACGGCTTGCCTTTGTGGGACTGGGAAAACTTTCGCTCTATCTAATGTTTTTCATTCTGATGGCGCGAGTTTTACGATCGCCAAAACTACGATCGTTCTCGATCGCAGCTTTTCTCTTGACCGCTTTGGCAGTTAGTACCTATGGAATTCAACAGGCGATTTTTGGTGCAGATGCATTAGCGACTTGGGTTGATCCCGAATCTCCGACTGCCCAATCGACGCGGGTGTATAGCTATTTGGGCAATCCGAATCTACTCGCTGGATATCTCATGCCTGCGGTGTGGCTGTCCTTCAGCGCGATCTTTGTGTGGAAACGCTGGATGCCGAAATTTTTAGCGATCGTCATGTTCGGCATGAATACGGCTTGTTTACTCCTAACTCAGAGCCGAGGGGCTTGGATTGGATTAGTAATTGCCGTCTTGGTGCTGATTGTGCTGCTGCGATATTGGTGGAGCGCTTACTTACCAAGATTTTTGCGAGTCTGGGCATTGCCGCTGATGTTTGGTGGATTGGCAGGCGTTTTCGTCTTGGGATTTCTGTTTGTTACACCGTTTCGATATCGTGTAAGTACGATCTTTGCTGGAAGTGGCGACAGTAGTAATGCGTTTCGATTGAACGTTTGGCGATCGGTACTCGACATGATTCGCGATCGACCCATTCTGGGATTTGGTCCTGGGGATCTCGTATTCAAAAGCATGTACCCGCTTTATTCCGCCGCACGATTTAGCGCTCTGAGTGCTTACTCTGTGTTGCTAGAAATTACGGTCGAATCCGGTTTGATTGGACTCACCGCGTTTCTGTGGTTGTTGTTGGTCACGTTCAATCAAGGATTTTTGCAATTACGGCGACTGAGAGCGATCAACGATCCTGATGGGTTCTGGCTGATTGGTGCAATCACCTCGATGGCAGGCATGATGGGACATGGAATCGTAGACACCGTTTGGTATCGCCCGGAAGTGAGCGTCCTTTGGTGGTTGAGTGTCGCGCTCGTTGCCAGCTTCTATGTGCCTCATGCAGAAGAAAAGATTGTTCAAACTCCAGAACTTGCAGCCGATTCATGAAGTGCTTTCGCGGTGAAATCGATCGCTTTCTGCTCGAATCACCGCATAGCATTCACAAGAAATTGCTTCTAAAACGTATCGCTGCACGATCGTAATTCGTCCCCGACTGCACTGAATTGCCCCCGATCGAGTGAGTTCTCCCATTGCGACCGTGATCCCTGATCGACGAGTTCCTAACATTTGTGCCAGCGCTTCATGCGTAATCGTAAATTCATTCACCTGTAAGGCATTTTGAATGAGTAATAACTGTCGCGCCAATCGTTCCCGAATTGAATGAAACCGATGGCAGGCTGCTAATTGCGAAGTTTGTAATAGTAAAACTTGAACGTACTCTAATAAGATTGTTTGCAGTTCAGAACTTTGTTCAAATTCCTCTATTAGAGGCTGAATTGGCAAACGGAGAGCAGAATCCCCTACTTGAACGATCGCTTGCTGGACACTTTCACGCCGTCCCAAAATCACAGAAGTTCCAACAAAACCGTCGTGTCCGACTAGCCCAACTTCAAGTACAGAACCATTCGAGAGCAGCGTCGTCAGCGAAATCAGCGATCGGATCGGAAAATAAACGTATGAGATGACTTCCCCGATTGGGTGGAGAATTTCTTGAGTGGTCAGCGTTACAGGTTCTAGATAAACCAATAATCGCTGATAAATCTCGTGGGGAAGCGCTGCAAGCAAGCGATTTTCTAGCGCACTAGAAGCCGCGATCGAAGACATGAGAATACTCCAGAAGTAGCTGCGCGTAAGCGAGATCAGCTACGCACAAGAAGTAGAACTAGCTAGTTCCTGTGTAAAGGCGAATTCTCAAAGCTAACGGTGAATGTTTTTGCTTTATTTTTCTTTATTGTGTCGGTTTTTTAGCCTAGCGCAAATTTTAAGACAGGGGGAAAACCGTATCCATTTTGGAGAAAACACCGCTTTGGTGAATTGAAGAGAATTCTATAGCAATCCTAAATCAGTCGTGAAATCAAGATTGATCGCGCCCCCTAGCCCCCAAGTTTGGGGGAACCGGAGTCATAGCCCCCAGAATTGGGGGTTTGGGGGCGTTCCCGAATCTTACAACTCAAAACGGATTGCTATATCGATTATCCATCGCGTTGTAACAAAGGGAAAAAATGACCGACCGGACCTTGCCCCTGCCCGATCGCTAATGAGTATTCCAATGCTTTCGTGACATACTGTTTCGCGGCTTGAATTGCCGATCGCAGATCTTTTCCCAATGCCAAATTTGCCGTGATCGCTGCCGCTAAGGTGCATCCCGTTCCATGTGTATGCTTCGTATCCACTCGCTCGATCGCAAAGGTTTCGCACTGAGATCCATCAAACCAAACATCGACTCCGCGCAGTTCATCCCGCATTCCGCCACCTTTTACTAGAACCGATTTGGCTCCCAGTTCAGAAATTTGTTGAGCCGCTTTCTGCATATCTTGTAACGTGCTGATTTCAATGCCGCTGAGGAGTTGAGCCTCGTAGCGATTTGGCGTGAGAATCAGTGCTTGGGGAATCAGAAGCGTTTTGAGCGCCGCGATCGCTGCATCATCAATGAGTTGCGCTCCGGTTCGCGAAACCATGACGGGATCAACAACTAAATTTGGAATGTTTGAAGCTTGTTCAGAAACCGCTGCAATAATGCCTTCGTTCAACAGCATTCCGGTTTTTGCCGCTTGTACTCCAATATCCTGAAGTACCGCTTCAATTTGAGCCGTCACCGCTTCGGGAGGTAACGCATCTACACGGGTTACACCGATCGTATTTTGTGCGGTGATACAGGTGAGAGCGCTCGTTCCATGTACACAATGAAACGCAAAAGTTCGTAGATCGGCTTGAATTCCCGCACCGCCGCCACTGTCAGAACCCGCGATCGTTAATGCGATCGGTATCGAAGGAAGTGTCATCGCTGTCGTTTACCCAGTAAGTCTATTTTCTATGGTAAACGGTGGATTTACTTATCTTGATGCACAAGGCAGCCCGCTCGCTTTGACTCGGCAAACTTCCTCGTTGGCGTAACAAACCGAAACCGCTTTCACACCAAGAACGACCCAAGCTGCTTTGACGATGCGATCGAGTTCTTCCATCACTTGATCGACGCACCAGGGTTCGGAGCAATGCACCAGAAGCGCGTCGAATTTTGTCTCTAACAAGCAGCCAGAGAGAGTTTGAGCGTAAAGGTCTTTGAGTCGATCGATGCGAAAGTCTTCAAGCATCGACAAGTCGCGTGTCGTGAATTTCATTTTCATAGCTTAAATTCGATATGTATTGCACAGATTGAATCGGATTTGCCCAGCGATCCATACGGTAAGATCCTGGATTTTTATTTTCTACTGCGAATACAATTGCGTAAATGTACGGGTTCTACGATCGACTTGTACGGAAGCTATAGTCCATTTACAGCAATCCTGTTCGCAATTCCGGATCATTCGAGTTTGGCGATCGCGTTGCTTTAAGAGGATGTTTGAAAAGTAATCGTTCATCGCCTGAATCGCCCCTCGAATGGAATTCGGGGCTATCGGAACAAAGTCTGTTGAAACAGACTGAAGAGGATATGACGATTAGCTTTGAGTCCCCTTTAGTGGACTTTTTCCGCTAGACCGTGGTTTCTAATCACGGGCGGAACACAATCGCACCGAAGAATCTTTCTATACTTTTCAAACATCCTCTAAGATCGCCTGCTCTCAGTGATATTTCTTTAGTTTCTCACCTGTCTTTCTTGTGTGAGATGAAATTCTATGAAGCGGTTCGTTACTCTCATGCTAGAGTGACAGGCTGATTAGAAAACTTGATCATTTCACAGTCATAAATCTATAAATTGGCTGATTTTTAAGAAATTACGTTGCTCGGATGCCACACTCAAACGGGGAATTCGTCACGGCAACGATTGATCGGAGGAGAAATAGTACGGATGGCTGAATCGAAAAAGTTAAGACGATTAGCGTGGCTAGAGGGAATTCGCATTTTTGCAGCGGTGTTTCTGCTGTTCTATCACGCGCAACTTCTGTTCACGAAGTACGCCTTTACGCCTCAGCCAACGGGACTGATTGCGAATCTTCAACAGTTGTTTACAGCGACTCGCCAACTTGGGGACAGTTGGATCACTCAAGCGCTAAGTTTGCCCGTCTGGTTTGGATACCAGTTTGTGGATGTGTTTGTGTTGGTGAGCGGCTTTAGTTTGGTGCTGTCGCTGAAAGGAAAGCCGATCGAGGTGGGTCGCTTTCTCAAACGCAGATTGTTACGAATTTTGCTGCCGTTTTGGACGGTGGCTTGGTTGTCGTATCCGATTCTGTGGTTGATTGGAAAATCGACGAGTAGCTACATTCCCGATGCGTGGCATACATTTGCGGGTATGTCCTTTCCGATTCTGTTTGATTATGGCGGCGATTTGTTGTTGCCGACGAGTGGACCTTGGTGGTTTGTACCGCTGATTATTAGTTTTGCATTAATTTTTCCGGTTCTTTGGTATTTGATGAACCGTTGGGGATCTCGCAATTTATTGATTGTGAGTACTGTGATCACATTTGTGTATCGTGCATTCGCAGTTTATGTGTTTCAGGGACATCCAACTTATGCGATCGTATCTGCTGCGGCAGGTTGGCAACCCTTTGTTCACTTCATTTCTAAACTCAGCACGTTTGTGTTAGGAATGGTGATTGCGCGTCAGTATTCACAAGGCAAAGGAGTTATTTTCTGGAGATCTTCGAGAGCGTTGCTGGTTGGAGTTAGCATTTATGCGATCGGCTTTGTTGCTCAGTTTTACCGATTTGGTTGGATCTTCGATGATTTCTTCTTAGCAGTCGGGTTAACGCTCTGCTGTATGGTCATATTCCGATTTTTGAGCGATCGCTTGAATCTTGGGTCTGTAATGGTTTGGCTTGGACTTCACAGCTACAGCTATTTTCTGATTCATAATTTTGTGGTCGATCGCACTTTGAATCTCTATGTGCAGAATCAGCTTCCGCTCTACTATCAAGTGTTGCCTTGGATGGCGGTTGGAACATTGGGATTAGCGGTGATTGCCGATCGAATTACGCCTTGGATTGAGAGAACTGCGATCGCGCTTTGGCACTATACCGATGCGAGATTGACCCCGATCGCAAAGATTGGCTCTTGGGTTCCAAAAGTCGGGGAATCTGTGCTTTATCGTGGAAAACCAGGCTGGACAATTCAGAAAGTCGAGCAGGTTGTCCACGATAAAGCGTTCTACCTATGCCGGATCTCGAATGGTCAAAAGACGGTTTGGGTGAACCAAAACGATTTGAAACGAGATCAAGCACTGCAAGTGAAGTAGATTACGCGATCGATTTCATCATCACCTGATACCCTCGATCGCTGTACCCTGCCTTGCGATAAACCTTGTACGCCCGCTCATTATCCTCATGCACAGAGAGCGCAAGTGAAGGAATATTCAGCGATCGACAAACCTGTTCAACAAATTTCAATGTCCGACTGCCAATGCCTTGTCCACGATAATCAGAACGCAAATACAACTCATCGATATAAGCACCCAAACCACGAAATTCAATACTGTAGCTAAAGGTAACGGCAACATAACCGATGACATGATCGCGTTCGGTAATCAACCAAACTCTTCCCAGTGCGGGAGTACTAAGGAATTGTTGGAGTGAAACGCGATCGAGAACTGGATCGAATGGGAGTTTTTCAATTTTGTGAAACTCTCCAACCAATTCAAGTAAAACATCTACGTCTTTGGATGTTGCAGTACGGTACGCAACATTTACATCAACGGATAACATGCAAAAAATTTCCTTTTGAAATGCGACAAAAAATCGAACTTGGAACGTGAAAATTATTCGATCGCACAACAAAGTGTCGAATGCAATTTAACATTACACCGAATCAGACAAAACACTAAAAACCGTTAGTTCCAATGTGTTATGCAGAACACATCAGAAAACAACGATTCAGATTGTTTAAATTCCAATTGCAAATCACTAAATTGTGCTTCCTGACAATGCCCGCTATATGTCTGGAACTTCTTTTAGATAGTGCATAAAATCACCGTGTTTACTGCCTTTGGGCGCGGATAGCAATTCCAAAAACCAAACTAGAATTACTTCTCTGCTTTAGAGCGATCGGAATCCAAAACTTCCAAGTTTTGGCTATTCCTATTTCCAGGGTAAACTGTCCCTCGCAGTTTAGTCAACTTAACTCCGACGAAAGGAGTATGATTTTGCGGCTCGAATACAAGTCGGTAAATCGGCATTAGTTTTGATTGCTTCTCGATCGATATGTGTCAAACTCGCTCGGTGTCCCCAATCCTGCAACGTTTGAATCAAATAATTCGATTTAGGAATGTCTAATTTTCCGCGTCGTCCTATCTCGCCCAAAGTATAGAAATACGGTGGCATTTCCGCCTCTGCTTGCATCACTTCCAACAATCGGATCTGTGATATCCAATTCCAATCGGTTGCTACTTTGATCATTTCTGCAATTTGTACCGAATCATGCAGATTGCCTAACCACATTGCGCCACTTAAAACGAGCGATCGACCTTCTAACGAACAATTCGATCGACCTAATTTTCGCCATTCAACTTTCTGATAAGTTCCGCATTCATGACAAAAGCCCAAAAATCCATAGTTCTGCTCAGTCAATTGAATCGACGAAACTAACCGCACCATCACTCGATACGTTTGTCCCGTGAAATAAGAAAACACAGGAACGATTCCCATTCCGCGTGAAGCTGCTTGCTGTTGAACATTTCCCAGAATCAAGCGCAACCCTTGCTCATGGGCAGATGGATGAATTCGAGCAACCGCACCGTAGTCTGCAACACAGTTTTCTGAAGCGCGTCCGGTGACTGTTCGCCCGTCTGTACTCGTGAGATAAATTAATCCACCAATCGTACAAGCACTCAAACTGGCATGAACATACGGAACCGGAGATCCAAAGCCATCGACATCGACTAAATCATAGTAGTCTTGGCGGTTATAGCAATCGAAAAAGACTCGGATTGCATCTCGATCGCTAACTTGATACTGGTCAGTTTTCAAACCCTGCGCTAAGTTCTCACTTAACACCGCTTGAATGTCCGTATTACTATCATTTGCCCAAACAAAATCGGCTTGGCTTTCGAGAATGTATCGCAGCGATCGCACTCCACAACCTGCCATTGCATCTAAAACTCGTAAACGACCGCGATCGCGTCGATAAACAGCCGCCGCCAGCACCGCTAAATCTCTTACTGTTTCAGCATTGGGATTGTAGAACGCACTGCCGATCGTGAATGTTGCTTTTCCTTCGATCGTCATATTCAAAAGCGTAAATAGTGCATCAATTCAGCAATGAGCGCACTTGGAAGAGAAAGTCGCTGTTGCAAATCGACTAAATTTTTGTAGTTGCCGCGAACTTGGCGATCTCTAACGATCGCTCTTGCTAACACCGATCGAATCTCTGGAATCTGCGTTAATTCATTTACCGTTGCCGCGTTCAAATTCACTCGCTGAATTTGATGCAAACTGTCTGGATCGTAATAACAAAATTTCATCACAGGTTCTAACGGTTTCATCCGCTGAAGTGAAACCCCTAACGCTGCCGCCACATCTTCAACACAGAAAAACTGCATTCCTAATTCACTCAACTGCGTCAATGTTTTCGCCTGATGAATCGATAATCCAGGCAACCGTAACCAATCGTCCACACTTGCCTGATTCACATCGATTTGAATACCCAAATCCGCCGCGACCCGAATTTCCGCCAAAGATTGAAATCGATAATACGGATCGTTTTGAATCTTAGATTTCAGCAGTGCAGAAGAAAACCAGTTGAGCATCTATTTAATACGATCGAGCAATTTCCGCCGTTTCTGTTCAAATTCGTATTCTGAAATTAAACCATCTTCTCGAAGCTGATCGAGTTCGCGCAAACTTTCCGAAACACTCAGCACCGGATTCGCGGACAGTCCCACCGCAGCCACTTCATCGTTAAAATTCACATCGAACTCATCAGGATTTTGAATCAGATAAAACACCGCATCAAACAACGCCGCGATCCAGGCAATTTTACTTCCTGTGAGTGCCAGCGCCAGATAAATCAAACACCACCAGCGCTGTCCCAAATAGAGCTTATGTAAACCGACCAAATGAAACCCGCCGAACACCGGAACAACTCCGACGATCGCGAGTAACGCTGCAACTCTTCGACTTTTCGGTTTCTCCAACATAATCCCACTGCGATTCCGTGGACTTTACTATAACGAATCTGATGAATTTCGCCGCGATCGTCATCTCCGACACCGCAACAAAACACGTCGAAATATCAAGATCGGCTTACGTTCTTTCTAATTGAATAAACCATCTCTAAAAGCGGAATGAAAGAAGTCATCAGACCTGTTAGAGTAAAGTTTCAAGAAGAGCGATGACAAAATCTTATCGGAATACATGCAACCCACAGACCCCAGCAAATTTACAGATAAAGCCTGGGAAGCGATCGTACAGGCACAAGATGTCGTTCGACGCTATCGACACCAGAATTTAGAAGTCGAACATTTGATGATCAGCCTGCTAGAGCAAGAAGAGAGCTTTGCAGGAAAGATTCTAAGCAAAGCGGGCATCGAACCGAATCGACTTTTTCAACAGGTAGACGACTTTACCCGCCGTCAGCCAAAAGTTGGTAGCACCGAACAGCTTTATTTGGGGCGATATCTCGATACGATGCTCGATCGAGCCGAAGCAGCGCGAGCTTCAATGCAGGACGATTTTATTTCGATCGAACACATCGTCCAGGCGTTTGCGAATGATCCCCGTCTCGGATTAAAGATCTTCCGCAGTTTCAATGTCGATACAGCCCGACTAGACACAGCCATTCGCGATATTCGCGGGAGTCAAAAAGTGGTCGATCAAGCTCCCGAATCGCGTTATTCTGCTTTAGAAAAATTTGGCTTAGATCTCACCGAACGCGCCAAAGCAGGCAAAATCGATCCAGTGATCGGACGCGATGGCGAAATTCGTCGAGTCGTTCAAGTTCTGTCTCGGCGGACTAAAAATAATCCGGTTTTGATCGGCGAACCGGGAGTTGGAAAAACTGCGATCGCTGAAGGTCTAGCGCAACGGATCGTAAACGGTGATGTCCCCGAATCCCTCAAAAATCGCAAACTAATTTCCCTTGATATGGGATCGCTAATTGCAGGTGCAAAATATCGAGGCGAATTCGAGGATCGACTCCGAGCCGTTCTCAAAGAAGTAATCGATTCGGACGGGCAGATCGTTCTATTCATCGATGAACTTCACACGGTCGTTGGAGCGGGCGCAGGCGGTCAAGGCAATATGGATGCCGGAAACTTGCTTAAACCGATGTTGGCGCGGGGAGAATTGCGCTGTATCGGAGCAACAACCTTAGATGAGTACCGGAAGTACATCGAAAAAGATGCGGCACTAGAGCGACGATTCCAGCAAGTCGTGATCGATCAGCCCAGCGTCGAAGATACGGTTTCGATTTTGCGCGGGTTAAAAGAGCGCTACGAAGTTCACCACGGGGTGAATATCACCGATTCCGCTTTAGTTGCGGCTGCCACTTTGTCCAGTCGATACATTAGTGATCGCTTTCTTCCCGATAAAGCGATCGATCTCGTAGACGAAGCTGCCGCAAAACTCCGAATGGAGATCACCTCGAAACCAACCGAGCTAGAACAAATCGAGCGTCGCTTGAGACAGCTTGAGATGGAAAAACTCTCAGTTAAGAGCGAGGACAAGATCACCGGATTATCCGGTCTAAGCCGAAATTCCAAAGATCGACTCGAACGGCTCGAACAAGAAATCGCAGAACTCCAGCCGAAAAAAGACGCGCTCGATTCCCAGTGGCAAAACGAGAAGCAAATCCTCGAAACGATCAAATCGCTCAAGATGGAAGAAGATCAGCTTCGAGTCCAAATCGAGCAAGCTGAACGGGCGTATGATCTCAACACTGCCGCACAATTGAAGTACGGACGACTTGAAGCTTTGCAGCACGATCGAGAAAAACAAGAAGCACAACTTCTAGAACTCCAAGCAGGCGGAACCGCTCTACTACGCGAACAAGTCACCGAAGCGGACATTGCCGAAATCGTCGCTCGTTGGACAGGCATTCCTGTAACGCGGCTCCTCGAATCCGAACGCCAGAAACTCCTGAATTTAGAGAAACATCTACACGAACGAGTCATCGGACAGCACGACGCGGTTGAAGCTGTTTCTGCTGCAATTCGACGAGCACGATCGGGAATGAAAGATCCCAGTCGCCCGATCGGTTCTTTCCTGTTCATGGGTCCCACCGGAGTCGGAAAAACAGAACTCGCCCGCGCACTAGCTCAATTTCTGTTCGATTCAGACGATGCGATCGTGCGTCTTGATATGTCCGAGTACATGGAGAAACATTCAGTCTCACGCTTAGTCGGTGCGCCTCCCGGATATGTGGGCTACGACGAAGGCGGACAGTTATCAGAATCAATCCGCCGCAAGCCTTATTCAGTCGTGCTGCTCGACGAAGTAGAGAAAGCACATCCCGATGTGTTCAATATCCTGCTACAAGTGCTAGATGATGGACGCATTACTGATTCTCAAGGTCGCACCGTCGATTTTCGCAACACCGTGATCGTCATGACGAGCAATATCGGGAGTGAACACATTCTTGATGTTGCTGGCGATGATGCCCGATACGAGGAAATGCAAAAACGAGTGATGAAAGCGCTCCGCAAACATTTCCGTCCAGAGTTTCTCAACCGAATCGACGATACGATTCTCTTCCATCCATTGAACCGTGCGGAATTGGGTGAGATTGTCCGACTCCAGATTCAACGCATTCAAGGCTTACTCAGCGATCAAAAGATCGCGCTGGAATTGTCATCTGCTGCCCAAAAATATGTAGCAGATGTTGGATACGATCCAACTTATGGAGCGCGTCCACTAAAACGGGCAATTCAGCGGGAATTGCAAAACCCGATCGCAACCAAGCTGCTCGAAAATGCGTTTGTCGAAGGCGATACAATCTCGATCGATTTAGTCGATGGCAAACTTAAATTCAGCAAAAAGGAATTGGTGACGAATCCCCAACCTGTGACGGCGACTCCTGTTGCCGTGACGGAAAATTAGGGTCATTAAACCTAATGGGGTTGCAGGAAGTCGATCGCTACGAATTGAGCGGACTTCGTACTCCTCTGCAACCTCAATTGAGCACATGAGTGTAAGTCATCGTCGTCTTGACATCCTTATGACTGGCTCAGAATCTGCGAATCGTTTCCTTGAAGTCGCGTGTATCAAAGGTCTGTCCCTGACTTTGTTCGCTGTATTAGAGCAAATCTCGATTCTTAGATTTAATTCGATCGTAGACTTCCTCCATTACTGTAATGAATGATTGGTCGCGCTCCCAAAACGGTGGGTAGTCTCCCTGCTTCTTCACTAAGATGCCAGACACGCTGCTCTGAGGTGGACGTTCAATGTCTTTTGGTAATGATTTGCTGCCTTGCCAAAACTCTCTAAGCGTTGTTTCAGCAGGGATTGGCTGAACTTCAGGACGAGTGTAGAAGGATTCGACAGAGTGCAATGGAGTAGCTTGTCGATCGAGTTCAGACGAGAGTGCTTTTCCAAGCGGTGTTTTCGCAAGTTCAGATCGCAGCCTCGATCGAGAAATGCCTCGCAGTTCAAATAGTAAAAATGGATCTCGATCGAGATCTGCCGCAATTCGATAGCATACACCTGCAATGTGCTTACAGGGATTACTATAATCTGGGCAAGAACATTCAGTATGAAAGTCTTTTTTCGATTTGGGTAGTAGATTGAGGTTCAGTTGAGTAAACGCATCTTCGATGTTGTCAGGCATCTCGTTAATCAATAGTTTAGAGATGAAGCTGGCTTTCGAGGCAATATACGCGATCGCGGCTGTCCATTGTGCTTGACTGATTGGAGCGATTACAATCTCTGTTTCGTAAATCGGCTCTTTGTAAACTCCATAGTAAGGATTCACGTTGCCACGAACTTCAGCTACGATCGCACTATCGACAATCGTTAGTTTACGAATGCGATCGCTACTTCGATACGATCGACCTCGACTCAATCGCCCTGTATCGGTGAACTTCTCTAAGGCTTCGATAAATTTGTTGCCCCACCACGTTTTAGAAATCTGCGCCATGATTGTTACTCCAAGATAGTGCTGCGATTGAACGTGATTAGTTGTTTGAATGCTTCATTGTTCAATTCGGTTAACCAAGATTCATCAGAACCGACGATCGAGCTTGCTAGTTTCTTCTTATCTTCGATCATCTGATCAATCCGTTCTTCAAGCGTTCCAAGTGCAACGAATTTATGCACAAACACATTCTTTTTCTGTCCAATGCGGAATGCTCGGTCGGTGGCTTGATCTTCGACAGCGGGATTCCACCAGCGATCGAAATGAAATACATGATTTGCTTTGGTTAATGTGATTCCAACTCCACCCGCTTTGATCGACAAGATAAAAATTGCAGGTTCCGTTTCTGGGTCTTGAAACTCTGCAATCATTGTTTCGCGTTTTGCTCTCGCAGTTCCGCCATGTAGATAGTAAGTTCGATAGTGTTGGTGTTTCAGATACTTTTCGAGTGCGCCTCCAATCTCCGCAAACTGAGTGAAGACAAGAATGCTTTCGCCTTCGTCGATCGCTTCTTGGATCATTTCGCTCAGGCGTTGAAGTTTATGCGATCGCTCTGGCAAAAATTCACTCTCATCTTGCAAAAACTGCATTGGATGATTGCAAATCTGTTTGAGCTTCAGTAACGTTGCCAGGATCATCCCTTTGCGCTGAATTCCTTCTGCATCATTGATCTGATTCAGAACATCTTTTACGACTGCTTCATAGAGTGAGGCTTGCTCTTTTGTCAGATTACAGTACAGTTTTTGCTCAACTTTATCGGGTAAGTCTTGAATGATTGCTGGATCAGTCTTGACTCGCCGTAGGATAAATGGTTCGACAAGTTGTTTCAGTGTTGTAGATTTAACTCGATCGTTGTTTTTCTGAATTGGAACCTCAAACGCTTTACGAAACTGTGCTTCTTTGCCCAGATAGCCCGGATTGAGAAAGTTAAAAATCGACCAGAGATCCAGCAAGCGATTCTCGACCGGAGTTCCGGTTAGTGCAAGGCGATGTTGTGCGGGAAGCTTCAAAATCGCTTTTGTTTGGGCTGAGGCAGGATTTTTAATGTTCTGTGCTTCATCAATCACAATCCGTTGCCAAGGGGTTGAAGCGAGAAAGGAAACATCTTTGCGAATCAGCGTATACGACGTAATCACGACATCATAGTTCGCGATCGCACTTTGGAAAGCTTCGAGTGTTTGAATCCGACTGCTGCCGTGATGAATATACGATCGCAACTGAGGGGCAAACTTCTCAATCTCTTTCTGCCAGTTTCCCAGTACAGAAGTCGGTGCGATCAGTAAAGTCGGTGGAATCCGAGCCGCCTTTTTTCGAGATTTAGCCATTGCTTCGCGCTCTTGCACAAATCGAGCAATCACCTGAAACGACTTTCCCATGCCCATATCATCGGCAAGACAACCATTCAACCCTAAGCTTTCAAGATAACTGAGCCAAGAAACACCTCGTTGCTGATAGGGTCGCAATGTTCCATTTAACTGTTTCGGATCAGGTAGCACTTCAAGCTGACTCTTATCATTTAACTGAGTCAGCATTCCTGAAAGCATCGAGTCGCATGCTACTTCTAGTTCAATCCCATTGCTACCTTCTGCGGAAAGCTTGATCAAATCCATCAAGCTAAGCTCTGGATTCTCGTTTTTGTGCTTTTTCCAGAACTCTAACATTTGCTGCATTTGTGTGCGATCGAGTTGAACCCACTGCCCGCGAAACTGCACTAAGTCAGTCTTCGATCGTACAAGCTGTTCCCATTCTTTTGGACTCACCGCTTCGCCATTGATAGAAAGCTCGTACTGATAGTCAATTAAGGTATCAACCGAAAAATAGCTTTTACTTTTATCACTGCTTCCCAGTTTGCGCCCTTTTGCCTGCATCCGAACTTTCGCCCGTCGCCATCCTTGCGGAGTCCACCAAGCCGGAACGATGACTTTGTAGGCTGCATCTTCGAGTACCCAAGCAGTTTCTTGCAAGAAAGCATTCGCCTCTTCAACATCCAGTAGAATTTGAATCGGCTGATCAGTCTCCAATCCTGCCCAAAGCTTTGGATAGATTCGGGCAGCATATCCTAGCTGCATCAATAATTGCTGCTCAAAGTCTTGTCCGAATTGTTTGAGTAGAGCTTTCCGTTTTGTGGTTCGAGTCTTCCAATACTCACTTAACGGCACTCGCACCGAAGGATCTTGTCGAGCCGCTGCTTGAAATTCGAGTACCCAAGGATCTTTTGGATCTTGCGGGGATTGCAGAGCAAAACAAAGAGAAAAAGAGCTTTCAGCTTGGCTCTGAGCAATACGATCGCGCCAATTTTGCCAGTGCTGATACTGCTCTAACGTGTAGTTTGCAGGTGCGATCGAGCGCTTGAAACAATCTTGAATTAAAGTATTCGCAATCTGCTTTTCAAACGTCGCAGGAATCGGAGTTTGAAGGATGATTTCGTGCAGCAACACTTCTGAAAAATGACGCAGAAGCGCGATCGCGTTTCGCATCTGTGGCTGAGACGGACAAGATTGAAATCCAGTCGTACAAAGGAGCGGCATTCGCCCACTGTAATGTGTGAGTTCCGATTCGTAGTTTGTTGAAAGAATCTCCCAGCCTGGATAAATCTCAAAGTCTGAAGCGGTTTTGCTCTTACGTTTTGAAGTTGCGCGATAGTTTAGAGCAGGAATATACCGATCGTTGTGAAAGACGTGCTTGAAAAACTGCGTGTAGTGATACCAGAACAGTAAATCAGATCCAATCTGCACATCAATCAGATTATGCAGAGCGAGAAAATGCCACTCATTTAGCAGCTTGATGATTTGGGAAACAGGGCAGCAGTAACCCTGAACTATCCAGTACTGCCACTCCCAAGTTTCAGGCAGATCAATTTCGAGATATCGAGCCAGTTCCGGCGAAGGGCAAGGTTCCTGAGTACTGGGCAACAAAAAGAAGATTGGCGCGATCGACTTCGGTGCGATTTGCATTCCGAGTTGTTCAGTCAAAAATGTTGCTAAAGACTTCTCTAACAAATGACGAGGATGCAACGAAGCTTCTGCTTTGCGCGATTTAAGCTTCTCTAGCGTTTCTACCCACAGGTAAAATTTGCCACGTTGCACGAAGTCTGTTGCGTCATCAGGAATCCAAGTACCATGCAGAATGTGCATTTTCTCTAGACCAATCGCTGCTTTGACTTTACCAAAGCCTCGCAGAATTGCACGCCTTTTTTAAGAGTCTTGTCTCAGAGGGTGTTTGAAAAGTATAAAAAGCGGCTTTGCTGCGTTGCCAGTCCGCCCGGAAATGAATCTCCGGGCTAATGGAAGAAACCCCGCTGAAGCGGACTGGGAGAATCATTCGGAGTTCTTAGCCCAGTTTAGTGGGCTTCCCCGATTAGCCCGGAGATTCATCTCCGGGCGGGTGAATGCGATCAACGATTACTTTTCAAACACCCTCTCAGATCGATAAGGTTAGGGATCTGCCACTTAATAAAATCCCGCCGTTCATTGCACTGCCCCGCCCCGGACTGGAAGTCTACCGTGTACACACAAGTCTTGGATCGCTTCGTTTCAGTCGGCTTCAGCCCCCTAAATCCCCCAAATTTGGGGGACTTTGAAGGATGGAAGATCCTTGGAACTCTGAAAATCGCTCTTGCTCAAAGTCCTCCAGAATGGGGATTTAGGGGCGAAAGTCTCAACAACGACAGATTACTCGACTTGTGTGTACACAGTAGGAATAGAATTCGGGGCTAACTGGGCGAAGTCCGTTCCAACGGACTGAAGACTTTAACTTCAGGCTCTTCAGTCCCCTTTAGTGGACTTTGTTCTATTAGCCCCGACTTCCAGTCCGGGGTGGGATAGCGCTGAGAACAGAGCTACTCTCGTTGGAGTCTTATCTTCAAGCACCTTCCTTAGTTCAGATTGCAGCAAGGGCAGAGTACAACAAGCAACTCGCTAGTTTTTCGGAATCGCTTCTTCTAAACTTGAGTCGTTTTTACCATCTGTTGCCAACGGTGCAAAATGACGCGATCGTAAGGCTTCCAGAAAGTGGGGAGTGGGGGGTTGGGAGGTTGAACTTCGATCACCGTCTCTGGAAGTTGAGAAGGCTTTGGAGTTTGCTGTTTTGGAATCCGTTTTAGTAGCGGTTGAGTTAACGTTTTCGCGATCGCTACGACTGTAACTTTGTAAATTCCAGGGCGAAGTAACAGCGCAAAATCACCTTTCAAGCTATAAGAAATCCATCGAAACATCAGTGCATAGTCGCCTGCAAGATAACTTTTACTCAGTAGATTATTGTAAAAAACAGTATTTGCCCAACAACGAATCGAGGGCGACAACTCTGGATGGCGTTGATAAACTCTGGACATAATCAACTCATAGAAATGCGACATCGTGACACATTTCGTAGACATACTGCCGCTATATTGTCGATAACCGATTAAATATTCGGGAACGATCGCAAACTGATATCGTTCAGCAATTCGCACATACAAATCCCAATCTTCGCAAGTTTTTAGTTCAGTATTGTAATCGCCAACAGCATCGATACAACTGCGACGAAACAGAGCAGTACTGGCATTATCCAGAAAGTTATAAAACACAAGAAAGGCTAAAACATTGCCTTCAACGGGTCCCAATTGCCCAAAGGGTGAATATGCCCGAATACTGCCTGATTCAGTTAGATACATTGACCAAGAGTAAACTAAACCGACTGATTCATCGGATGTTTCTAAGCAACGAACATGCTTTTCTAACCGTTCGGGATACCAAATATCATCGGCATCGATCGGGGCAATATATTTACCAGATGACTGTTGAATCGCTAAATTTCGAGAAGCTGCAACACCGGAATTTCTTTGTTGAATCAATCGAAATCGATCGTCAGTTTGGGCATACGATCGCACAATTTCCGCAGTGCGATCGCTTGATCCATCATCGACCACAATCACTTCAAAGTCAGAGTACGTTTGCGCTTGAATAGAGTCGAGGGTATCCGAAATAAACGCTTCGGCATTGTAAGCGGCAATCACTACCGAAACCAGCGGATTAGAACTCATTCCCTTCCTCATTCAATGCACTTCAAACATTCTCAGGCGAAATTCATCACTTTGCAATGTCTCTGACAGGAACAAAATCAGTCTACAATACTTCTAACAAGAGAAGTAGGCTTTCTCTACTGTAAGGAGCAGGATACCAAAGGATAAAAACGCTACGTTAGAGTCAAGAACTCAGGGGAAATCGTCATGGATTTAGAATCACGATCGCAACGCAATCTTTCGTACATGTTATGGATGCTTGGGACTGCTTTTATTCCAGTAGGATTGAGTTTTGATTCTGGGAGTTTCTTACAGTTGCTATTCCTTGGAATCGGAATCACATTATTCTTGATGGGTCACTTTATGTTTCGTAGCGCTTGGAAAAACTAGGGCGACTTCGGCAGTACTTTTTCTAACGCTTGATACCAACGAGTTGCCATTTTCTGTTCACCCGATTCGTTTGGATGTAAGCCATCGTAAGTATCCTGCTTCGCATCAAAGTCACTGAACTGATCGACTAAAATGACCGGACTTTCTTGAGTGTTCAACGATCGAGCTAACGTTGCGATTTGTCGATTGAATTGTTGCGTTAAAGCTTCACCGTTAGATGATGGAATCAATTGCGCGAGTAAGATTTTTAAGCGCGGATTTCGTTGCCGCATGATCTGAATCAGTTTTTGCAATTCAGCGATCGTACTTTCAAAACTTTGTCCGCGCAAAATATCGTTCGTCCCCAGATGAATCAGTACAACATCTGGTTTCGCGTCTTGCGTCCACCGATCGATTTGTTCCAACACTTCATCAACTTGCCAACCCCAGTGTCCTTCATGGTCTTGGTCAAAGTCAGAATTCGGCGCATTTCCGAGATAATTCGATTTCGTTGAGCCAACAAAATTGACTCCATATCCTGCGGCTTGAAGTTTGAGCCAGAGCGGACGACGGTAACTATTGTGATTGCGATCGGCTTGTGTGATCGAATCGCCCAGCGGCATGATCCGAGTTCCCTCTGGAGTGCCGTCAACGGATGCAACAGGCGTACAACCTGATATCAGTATCAAACTTGTGATGGCACTCCAGAAGGCTTGTCTCATTCTTTTAGCAGTTTAGATTTAGGTTTAAGGAAATTGTTGAATCGTCGCCAATTAGCACGAACCACTTTCCATTGTGCGATCGTATGGAGCACAATGAACGCCAAGAACGTGTAGGACAGCCAGAAATGCGCGTTTCGACCAATATCGACCATTGCGGGATTCTGCGGAAACAGATCGGGCAGAACGATTCCAAAGAATTTCACGTTGTTGGGGCGAAACGAATTCGAGAGTAGAAATCCGCTAATCGGAACCGCCCACATAAACACGTACAAACTGGTATGTAGAGCAACCGTCTTAAACCAAGCAGCGGTGAACTTTGGAAAACGTTTCGTGTATTTCTTCCACCACACTTGTAGGAGTAGGAAAATCCGCCAAGTGAGTAGCGCCATTGTGAGAACGCCGATCGATTTATGAAAGTCGTAGAGTGAACCGCGATACGAAACAGATCGATCGAGTTGTGACATAAACGTTCCGGTCACGAATAGAACCAGATACGCCCAACTCATCCACCAGTGTACAGACATCAATTGCTTGAAGGCGCTATTCAATCTAGGTTTGAGCGCATGAACGATAGTCACAATTTCCCTCTCAAATCTAAAACTTTTGTTAAGTGTAGACGCTTGAGATTAAGTTTGTGTTGCAAACGAATAGAGTTCTCGATACACGTTTGCCAGATCGTTGAGTTGATAATGCGCGTTCAAGCCACTCGGATTCGGCAATACCCAAATCGTTGTATCGAACAGCGGCTTTTCTTGCAGTCCCATTCGTGCCTTGGGTTGCTTGAAAGCAGTTCGATACGCGCTTACTCCTAATACTGCTAAGAGCTTAGGCTGATAGTGTTCAATCTTTTCCGCCAGCACTTGATGACCGATCGATAAATCTTCGTTGGTTAATTCGTCGGCTCGTGCGGTGGCGCGTTCAGCTAAGTTGGTTAATCCAAAATCTCGATCGAGCAGTGTCCGATCTTCAAACGGGGATAACAATCGTTCGGTAAATCCCGCCAGATGGATCGCTTTCCAAAATCGGTTTCCTGGACGTGCGAAATGATGTCCCACAGCGGCACTGTAAAGACTCGGATTAATGCCGCTAAATAGGATTTTAAGATTCGGAGCAATCACATCCGGCAGGGTTGTATTGTAAGCAGCGAGCACTTCCGCTCTGGTCGGCTTGTAAATCGAGGTCATTAGAAAAGAGTTCGACAGCTTCTCTATCCTAAGAGGTGTTTTAAAGGAGATTGGTCATTGCCTGAATCGCCCCTCGAATGAATTCGGGGCTATCGGAACAAAGTCTGTTGAAACAGACTGAAGAGTTTACTACAACTCGCTTTCAGTCCCCTTTAGTGGACTTCGTTCCGATAGACCGTGATTTCCAATCACGGGCGGACAGCAACGCAGCGAAACGGTTACATCTAAAGTCTCCTTTAAGCATCAAATCTCAATGCTCGTCCTCGAACCTCTTCGTTAAATTTGCCGCGATCGTACACGACTTGACCATTCACGATCGTGACCTGCGCCCATCCGGTCAAGTCCCAACCCTCGAACGGATTCCAGCCACATTTTGCGACACCTTCCTCACGCAAGACTGGATGAGAATGGTTTAAATCTACCAATACTAAGGAGATTTATCGAAAACAAATTACCCGCTGTCTTCGGCTTCGCTCAGTCAGCTAGAGATCGCGCCCTGAGCGAAGCCGAAGGGCAGTCTTTCAAGCGGTAAGCTCTTTCGTAGAAATCTCCTAAATCCGCATCGTATCCTGGTTCGACCAAGCCTTTATTCGGAATTCGATAAGCCTTTGCAACTGCGGTAGACATCCAGTTTGCGACTTGTGCCACCGTACAGCGACCTTGAACAGCTTGCGTCAACATTACCGCTAAAGAAGTCTCAACTCCCGGCATTCCAGAAGGCGTGTTCGGATAGCCTTTCGCCTTTTCTTCCAAGGTATGAGGCGCGTGGTCGGTGGCAATAAAATCGATCGCGCCCTGGTTTAAAGCTTGCCAAAGCACCTCGTTATCGTGTGGCGATCGGATCGGTGGATTCATCTGCACCAACGTTCCAAGCTTCTCGTAGTCGTTCGTATTCAATACCAAATGTTGAGGAGTCACTTCGCACGTGACCCATTCCGGTTTGTCGCGCCATCATTAATTCCGCCTCTTCTGCCGTACTCATGTGCAAAATATGAAGGCGGCGACGGTACTTTTTAGAGAGCTTTAGAGCCAGTTGAATCAAGAGCGCCATAACTCTAAGCCTGTATCACTATTCACGATCATCGATTAAGTTCAACGCGATCGTGTTCAAATACGAAATGTCTTAATTTTGTGTTTGCGATATCGTTTTCTCATGGAACCTGAGATGTAAAATCGGCATCAAAAGGAGTGCGAAATCTAGCGGATCGGATTTCTGGTCAAAGTTTTGTACTGAAAGTTCAAATTCACCTGTGTAGATTAGACTGAGAACGAAGGTGTAAATCAACCTCACAATCTGTAATCGTTAAGGTGGTATGAATCGAGTGGATAACCCGGCTCCTAACAGAAAAGCCCGTCAGAAAGACGAAAATCCCTGGCTAGAGGGACTAAAAACAATTGGGTTGAGTGCCGTTCTAGCGATCGGGATTCGGCAATTTGTCGCAGAAGCCCGCTACATTCCGTCTGGTTCGATGTTGCCGACGTTGCAGATTAACGATCGATTGATTATCGACAAAATCAGTTATCGCTTCAATAATCCTGAACGTGGCGATATTGTTGTATTCTCTCCAACTGCTGCTCTAGAGAAACAAAATTTTCACGATGCGTTTATTAAGCGTGTGATCGGTCTTCCTGGTGAGAAAGTTCAGGTCAAAGGTGGTCGAGTCTACATCAACGATCAGCCTCTTCGCGAGGATTACATCGGCAAAGATAATGCTCCTGAGTACGAATGGGGTCCCCAAGTCGTTCCTCCCAATTCCTATCTAGTACTGGGCGATAACCGCAATAACAGTTACGACAGCCACTATTGGGGATTCGTCCCGCGTGACAAAATCATTGGTAGAGCAGTGGTGCGGTTCTGGCCTCCGAATCGAGTTGGAGAAGTTGCCCCTGATCCACAGTTCTAGAAACACCAGGCTTCCAAAACTCGTCCAGAAATGGATTGATTTAGCCAAGCCGTATTCGTGGACAGCGATCGTAAATTTGCTCGATCGACTGTCCATTTTTCATTGGGGTCAAACAGAATCAAATCACCTGACTGATTGGGTGCGATCGCGTTCAAGTTCTGTCCCAAACACTGAGCCGATCGAACAGTAAGACTCTGCCACAATTCCAAAGCCGACCAGCGACCCGATTCGACTAGGTTCGACCAGAGGAGCGGCAAAGCAAGCTCAAGTCCGATCGCACCTGGAGGAGCTTCTCCAAAAGCAACCGTTTTCTCTTCATAAGTGTACGGACTATGATCCACGGCAATCGAATCAATTACACCTTCTTTCACCGCCTGGATCAGGGCTTCTCGATCGCTTGAATTCCCCAACGGCGGATCAAGTCGCAAACTCGGATCATAAGACTGCACCGAATCGGTACTCAATAACAAATGCAGCCAGGTTGTACTTGCTGTAATCGGAACGCCGCGAGATTTTGCCGATCGAATTAATTCCACGCCTCGCGCCGTTGAGATTCGCATCAGATGAACTGGAGTTCCAATCTCTTCAATACATTCAATCAGTGCTGCAAGTGGAGCAGATTCAGCCATAATCGGCACTCCAGGCAATCCAAATCGCATCGAATTTGCGCCTTCTCGAATCACGCCTTTTCCTGCTAATCCAGGATCACAAGCCCAAAGCGCGATCGTCTTTCTCATGGGCTGTATGTATTCCAAAAGTCGTCGCACTAGAGCTAAATTTGCGATCGCTTTCCCGTCCGTAAATCCAATCACGTCTCCGGCAAGTTCCGCGAATTCAGTCATTTGTTGCCCAGCAGTGTTCAGCGTCAACGCTCCCCAGCAGTTTAGTCGAGGGAACTTCGATCGAATCTGAGTCACGATCGCAGCATGATCGATCGCGGGAGTCGTATCAGGCAACAAATTTAGGCGAGTAAATCCACCTGCGATCGCGGCTTCTTGTAACGATTCCAATGTTTCGCGTTCTTCAAATCCCGGTTCGCCACTGTGACTGTAGAGATCGATCAAACCAGGAGCGAGAACGCAACCCGAACACGATCGACGGTTCGCCGACTCCGGAATTTCTGAAGGCTCGAATGCGCGAATGATGCCATCTTCTAACAGCACATCAGTGACGCGATCGATATTGGCAACCGGATCAAGAAATCGGACTTGCTGAAGCAAAACAAACATGATTTTCAGACAGTGAGGAACAAGCGATCGAGCAATTCCCGATCCCCGTTCTATATTCAAATACGTTTTGGCGCTTTACCCCACAGTTTGTTTCAAAGAGCCATCGGATTCAACCAGCCCAAAACGGTCTTCTCTAACTGCCGCAGTTCCCGATAAATCTCCTGTCTCATCCATTGCCCGATCGCATCAATGGGCGTAAACGACGATCCCGCTTGCCATTTGAAATCGGGTCCCAACGGCGTTAAGTGCGTTCCCTTTAATCGATGAGTAGTGATCATTCCGGGATGCAAATCTTCGAGCAGTTGCGCCAACGGTAAGGATTGATCGATCGAATCATCTGCGAATTTAACAATCAGATTTCGTCGGACTGAATAGCGATCGCGAATCAGTGCTTTCGTCTCATTTGGCGAAGGTGTGAATTCGACCGAGATTCCTTGTGGCTTAAGAAATTGCGAAAATTGCTCAACAAATGGAACTGCCTCATTCGCCGCATAATTATTAAACGAAATAAAGATATTTCCCGCCCGTTCAACCGAGAACAGACTTCCAATCAACAGATGCAGCTTACAGCCCATACTGTGACCCATTCCATAAATCGGAAGATACTGAACCGAAAGCTGCGATCGAATCCCTCTCAGCGCTTTATCGAAACTGATTAATACCGATTTAGCAATTTCTGTATGATCAAAGGTATTAACAAATGGCGTAGCGACGATTAGATATCCTTGATCCCCAAGGAACTCTAGCAGTCGTCGATACGTTAATTGGGGAGCGGTTGCGACAAAAGCGCCACCGAGAAAATGAATAATTGCGATCGGTCGATCGGGGACAAGCACCCAATTACCAGAAACTTCTTGCCAATCCATGAGCGAAATACAAGATCAGGGGGTACTTCTAGCCTAGCAGCGATTTTGTAGGGAGTGGGGAGTAGGGGGTAGGGTGTAAAATTTTCTTCACTCCCCACTCCCCACTCCCTACTCCCCACTCCCTACTCCCTACTCTCCCCACCTTCGGACATTGCCTCTCATACGGTACGGTTCTACGATCTCCCTTAAATCCAGAAACCCGATACGCTCTAAGTAAGTCGCAGTGATAGTCCTGTTATGTCTGAGTGGATCTTCCCAACCTTAAGTGAAATTCTGGTCGCCAGCGGTGAAATGTTGTCGCTCCCAGAAACGCAAACGCCCGTCTCCGTTGCATCTCGCCAATTGCGGAGTGAGCGAGAATGGTTTGGCGCGATCGCGGCTCTCGAAGCTCTCCTGCAAGCAACTTCCGACGGTGGCGCGGTCTTTTCTGCTCCCCTACCGATTCTCAGTCAGCCTGAAGCGCTGTCCAACGTTTCTTCCTGGCTCTTTACTCCCAATTCAATGTTTGCGGGATTCCCCTTCCAGTTACCCTCAGCGGATGGCATTGCCGCAAATTGTGAAACAGACAAAACACTTGCACTGCTTCCGGGCGATCCCCTCGCTTCTGAGCCGTTCTGCTTGGCTCTGACTCAAAAATTCAGCCTGCTAATGGTTCAAGGTGAGAATGCGTCTAGTGATCCCACGTTCCTATTCTCGTTTGATCCCGAAGTCATCGATCGAGCTTGGCAAACCCTCCGATTGCGCGTGGTCTTGATGAATCCCGCTCAACTTCCCACGCTCGATCGCTTATACAAAACGTTTCCACCTGTTGAACCCAAATACAAGCTCGTCTCGCAATTTACTCATGCGCTCTTAAGTTATCTGCCTGATCCGATCGCAGAAACCGAAAAGCGCAGAATCCGCGATCCCCATCCTCTGCAAATCCCCACTTCCGATGTGTTAGCGGGTGCGGACATCGAACTCTTGCAAGCGATCTCGCACGAAGTTCGTACACCATTAACGACAATTCGCACTTTGACGCGATTGTTGTTACGACGAAAAGATTTGCCTGCGGATGCGGTGAAACGATTGGAAGTCATCGATCGAGAATGCAGCGAACAAATCGATCGGTTCAATCTAATCTGCCATGCGGTCGAACTTGAAACCTCAGCCACTAAAATTTCGTCTCTTGCGACGACTTCGCTGGAAGAAGTTTTAGAGCAAAGCATCCCGCGCTGGCAAAAACAAGCGAATCAGCGCAATCTCACGCTTGATGTCATTCTGCCGCAGCATATCCCGTCCGTGATGAGCGATCCGACGATGTTGGATCAGGCGCTAACGAGTTTGATTGAGCGATCGGCGCGAAGTTTGCCATCAGGCGGATCAATTCAAGTCGAAGTGTCGCTTGCTGGACATCAATTGAAGTTACAGCTTCAACCTCAAGCGCAGGAAGTCGATCGTTCTCATCGAATGCCGCTCTTGAAATCCCTGGGTCAAGTCTTGATGTTTCAGCCAGAAACGGGCAGTTTGAGCCTGAACCTGAATGTTACTAAGAATATTTTTCAGGCTTTAGGCGGAAAGCTGATTGTCCGAGAACGCCCGGAACAAGGGGAAGTCTTTACGCTGTTTCTCCCCTTGGAACCGAGTAAGGCAGCCTCAGAAGTTCGAGTTTAAGACAACTTTAAGCAGTGTTAATCTCCGGCTTAGTCAAAGAGTCGGAGATTTTTTATGAACGATCTCAGCGATTTTAATGACAAGTATTTGCAAAAACGGCTAAGTTCGAGTATGTTGATCCTTAGAGGTTATTGAATATTATTGGCAATAGCCCGGTTGTCGTTTCACATCGAACCATGACTCAGGACCACCAATCTAGCGAATTTCGCTTCTCCGGTAAGTTTCTCGGTTACGTCTTCAAAGATGGCTACAAAATCAAGCGACTCCTGCTTGAGACTTCAGAAGGCGAGTTTTCCATCAAAATAACGAAACTAGCGAGGGCTTCTCTACGACAGACCTTGCTTCCTGGAGAACAAATTCAAGTCGGTGGTTGGCAAAAAACCGATCGCAAAACGAACACGCTAAAATTCAAAGCCTATTGGATTCAACCCACTTCATTCCAAGCCTCGATTGAAGCCGCGATGTCTCTGACACATACGACCGCGCCTAAACCAACCGCTTCCAAATCTCAAAAATCTGGCAAAGAAGCAATTCTGATGTGCCAAAAATCAAGCTGTATGAAACGCGGCAAAGCAGTCTGTAAAGCGATCGAAACTGCACTCAGCGATCGAGGACTCGACGAGCAGGTGCAAATCAAAGGAACAGGCTGTATGAAAGCTTGCGGCAAAGCTCCTGTCGTGTTTATGCCTGGAAAGAACCGCTACACCAAACTCAATCCGAAAGATGTCTCGACTTTGATTGACGAGCATTTCGCACCAATTGTCAAACCTGCACCCATTCCAGCACCCATTGAAGTCGTTCAACCGATCGAAGTCGAACCCGCTCCGAGGCTCGTCTCGGTCTAACCCCGCTTGGGGGCAGCATCGAATGATCGAGCGATCGCATTCCACACCAATTTCCGTCGCATATCCGTTCCGTAGGGCAAAACGCGCACAGGCAAATTATCGGGACGTGGCGCATATTTCGTGAACCACGTATAGCGATCGCTGATTCCCCAAGTTAAAACCGCAATCACCGCTCGTTCATCCAGCGCCACTGACAGGAATTCCTCATACGCCTGAGCCACCGCACGATCGCGCTCCTGAAGATCGGCGGGGAGATAGCGATCGCTAGCATCCAATTCTGTGATCATGATCTTCAGTCCCATCCCTGCTACTTCGCTCAGGAAGTCTCTGAATTTCTTCTGATTAAATCGCTTGTCTGCGGCATCTAAATGCCCCTGAATTCCCAAAGCATGAATGGGAGCATTCCGAGACTTGAGCCATTCTATCAACTTCAGAACTGCGGCTCTCGTTTTGTTATCTGTGGGACTGTCATAAGTGAGGTATCCCTCGTTGTACATCAACATAGCCTTGGGATCAGCCGCCCCTGCTGCTTTGAAGGCGATGTCAATATAGTTTTTGTCAAGTAGCTTGAACCATTGAGTCGTGAAGTGAAGTCTGTCGTCTCGATTGCTCCATTCTGCTGCGATCGCTTCGTTTACCACATCCCAAGAATGAATCCGCCCTGCATAGTGTTTTACAACCGTATCGATGTGCTTGACCAACACTTGCTCCGCGTTCTGGGCTGTGATGTCCTTTAACCACTCCGGATTCGATTGATTCCAGACGAGGGTATGTCCTCGAAACAACATTCCGTGCTGTTTTGCAAATTGCGCTAGCCAATCGCTGCTCGTGAAATCAAAGCGATCGGGTGAAGGTCGCAATGCTGCCCATTTCAATTCATTTTCAGGCACTAATATGCCACAATCTTCAGCAAAAACTTGAGCATATTCTGTGTCTTTAGTCAGTGCGCCATAGTTCCCTGCTGCACCGTAAATGATGCCCTTCGCGGCTGCACGTTGCTTTAAACTCAGATTTCCTTTAATGGGAAAATCCTCAGGCGGCTCACTAAATGCCATACCTGAGAATTGACTAGCATGAGTGCAACCCGCACCCAGAAACGCACCGAAACCAAGCTGCAATGTTTGTCTTCTTGACAGGTTCATGGTTTTTTCTCCTGATTGGTGAACCAGAATTCGATGCTCCGCTGCGACTGACCGAATAAGAGTACGATCGACCAATCCCAAAGTAAGATTCGTCGATCGTACTCACTTACACTCGGTTATAGTCTTTCCAATACTGGATCAACTTCGGATTTGCCTTTTGGAACAAGTTCCAGCGATCGGATTTTAAGAGTTTGTTGTACTTTCTGGGTGAAGTTACTTTGAAAACCGCAGCCAGCGATCGTAACCAAAATGATCTCAATCCAGTCTTTTGTAGAAACCGAGCAATCATCTCATTGCGGTTAATGGTTGTATCAATTAACAGCACCGGAAACCGAGTCGTCGCAACATATCGCCAAAACTTCAGCCGCTCTCCTGGTGAGGCAAAGAACTCAGTATTGTAAATGTGGGTGTGACGCTCAGAAGGAGCAGGTTTCTCAGTGTAGTAGTAGAAATTGACTGCCTTGCGGATCATTCCGTCTGGCATCGTCACGTCTGCCACACTGTGGTAAGCATATCGAGTGTTCTCAAATACCACACAGCGATTGAACAAAGGGGGAAGATCAATGCTGTTTTGAATCTTCTGATCCCACAGGCTGATCTCCCCACCATAGCCTGGTTTCCAGCCCACGTTAAAGTAGACTAACAAAGTTAAACGGCGGTAGAAATGCGTCGTCAGGTGACGATTGCGATCGCGGTGAATCTTGTGGACTCCACCTTTTTTCGCTGCCAACAACCCTGCACCTTGATACTCTGGATCACAGTACAACGGTTGCTCGACACCAAACACCTCACGTAACTGCTCTCTAAACTCCGCAGATTCCAGATACTTGAACAGACGCTTCAGACCGGGACGGCTTGAAATCACTGCATCGTGAGGATTCGAGTGCCAACCATCGAGTAGCTGATAGTCTGGCGAGTGACGAGGCATCTCATCTAATTTAGGAAACTCATGTTCAACCTGCTCCGCTAGATCCTCATCGAGAAAGTTATCGATAACGATGTAGGGATAGGGGTCACGAATGACCTTAACAGTACTCAGAGTTTGCGTTTGCGGCATAAGAACCTCATCGAAGAACACGAAATCGGTGAATGAAATGAATGGGTAGATTGAGGGGGCTGAATGTTCAGAACAAGGCTAAATCTTGCTTAAACCCAATCGTTTTTTGCAAGACTCGATCAAAACACGCGACAAGAACAAAGGATTGCCCAGGATGTATCGCTGCCACAGCCGACCGGGTTTTGTTAACAACCGAGTTAACCATTCAAATCCCAAATCAGTGAGCCAGCGAGGACCGCGATAAACGGCTCCAGTGTAGAAATCTAGACAGGCTCCCAAGGGCAAAAAGACTCTTGTATCGACTCGATCGAAGTTATCGACAATCCAACGTTCTTGGAGTGGCATTCCAAACCCAACATATAAAACGTCCGGCTTGAACTGGTTAATTTGATCAATCACCGCATCGTTTTCTGCGCCTGTTTTTGCAAAGTAACCATGATGACCCTGAATTTTTAGATTCGGCGCGATCGCGCTTAACTTGTCGATCGCTCGATCTGTCACTCCAGGTCTTCCCGCCAACAAGAACAATGAAACGCCTTCTTGTTCACAAGCTTTTGCTAAAGACTCAATGTAGTCTGGACAAGTCATCCGATGACAAGAGCATACATCATAACCATTGAGTTTTGCACCTAGTAGCACTCCAAATCCATCACAAAACACATAGTTCGACTGATTGATAAAGCGCCGATACCAAGGCTTAGAGCAAGCAAAGTTCATCGCCCGAACATTCACATTCGCAACAATTGTTTTTTGATTGATCTGAGCCGATTCAACAATACAACTAATCAGATCTCTAACGGTCAGTTTGTGAAACCGAGTCTTTAAGAGAACAATCTCTTCAAATCGTTTTTCGGCAGAAGTGACAGTATTCATAGTCTCCGAGAATTACTGAGTTGCGGAGAATTGATCGGTTGGGCAGTAAGAGATCGAGAACCGCGAGTAGAAGGAGGCGTATACAACGCTTGGAAGATTTGACTAGCAAATTGCTGGGCGGTGTTGTGATCAGCAAATTGCTTTTGCTTCACGGGATTGCAGAGTTCGCCTGGAACTTCGAGCAGGAACCGCATCATGGCTTGCGCGATTTGTTCTGGTGAAGCGGCATCGATCGTCAGTCCTAACTGATAGCGTCGAGTTAGCTCTCCGATTACACCAAAGTCTGAAGCAAGCACAGGCTTTTGAGCGGCGGCTGCACGAACTAAAATTGCACTCATTCCGATGTGACGCTGGTAAGGCACGAGCACCACATCGGAAATTTGGAAGTAAGGATGAATGGCTTCATCCGGAACAAAGCCAAACTGAGTCACAATCTGAACTGGGTGCGATCGCGTTATTTGATCAATTCGCGCTTCAAGCTGTTCGCGAGCTTCTCCGGTAATCGTTCCAGCCAGTACTACCGTCATCCGACGACACAAGGCAGGCGGCAACTGTTCGATCGCTTCTAAAGTTTCTTTCAGTCCTTTGCGATCGTTTTCTAATGCCCCAAACATCAGAAAAACGCTCCGACCTGGCTCAATTCCTAACTGGGTTCTGAGTGCTTCAGCTTCCGCATCCGTGTGATTGTATCGCTGCACGGGATCAGCCAAATGGACAGCTTTTGAAGTGTTATACACCTGATTGATGTAGTCTACCGCGAACTGGTCGAGGCAGAAGACCGTTTGCAGTTTGGGTAACGGTAAAAATCGCGCTAAACAAACGCGATCGCGCCATTGCCAAAAGCTCTCTTTTCCCTCCAAACAATAGTTTGGGAAGACCGCATAGTGCAAAATCGGGCGGAAGTAGATCACACTCATCGCACAAGGAAGCTTCACTCCTAACGCCATCCGAAGCAAAACGCGATCGAGGTACATCAGAAAAACATGTGTGGTTTCGAGCGAAATTGCATACTTGCGAATGATCTTCCACTCCTGGAATGCGCGAATAATGCGTCCTTTGAACGAACTTCCAAGCTCGTCGCTGCTGACTAGCTTGGTTTGTTCTGCTTTCGAGATCGAGACAAATCGAATATTGGTACGCTGATCTGCGAGAGCAACAATCTGTGGGTGTCGCTGAATGAAGACTTGAGACACCAATACATCTAAATGTCCTGGTAAATCATTCTCACACCAATATTTCACCAAATGCTGAATGTACCCTGGATGGTGTCCACGAGCATCCAGATCGAAAATCATAAATCGATCCTGCTGTCCAGCTTGGTGTGGATTTTTCTCGGATCGCATAGCATACCGTTCTGACATAACTTAAAGTGCCTCAACCTTGGCAGCGGTGTTTGATCAATTCAAAGCTAGGAGCAATCATCATGCGATCGACAATTGCGATCGACATAGACCTACTTCATACCAGGGGCAATGCTGTCTGTGCGGTATGAGGTAGAACCTTACTGGATCAATTTCAATAGATGATTGCAACCTGATGAATGAGCAAAACGGATGCAGCTCTCACCTTCTGTCTTTAACTTCTGTCTTTAACTTCTGTCTTTAACTTCTGTCTTTGACTTCTGTTGATGAGCAGACAAGCCGTTTTATCTGAGATATCTGTGTGCTGTCTAATGCAATCTAGATAGATGCAATGGCGTTTAACTGTTATTGAAAACTAAACTGCAACCGCTAATCGATTGAGTTCGGCTGCGACCATTTCTTCAAAGATGTCCGACAAGCTGCGTGTGATCGACCACTCAGGAAAATCCGTTTTCAGCTTGCGTAAATCAGAGATATAGCAAATGTGATCGCCAATTCGGTTTTGATCGACGTACACCCAGTTCACTTTCCGACCGCTAATCGATTCGATCCAGTCGAAGGCTTCCATCATCGAAACGCTGTTGTCGCGTCCTCCGCCTAGATTGTATACTTCACCCGGTTTTGGATTCCGCCGGAAAGCTTCAAAGGCTTGGATTACGTCATAACTATGAATGTTGTCGCGGACTTGCTTCCCTTTATAGCCAAAAACTTTGTAGGTGCTCCCGGTCAGTGCAACTTTTACTAGGTATGATAAAAATCCATGAAGTTCGACACCAGAGTGTGAAGGTCCGGTTAAGCAGCCTCCCCGGAACACGCCTACTTTCATGCCGAAGTAGCGACCATATTCCTGAGCAACCACATCAGCAGCCGTTTTCGACGCACCAAACAGAGAGTGCAAAGTTCGATCGATTCTGCAAGCCTCAGCGACTCCATGAAAATCTTCGGGATTCGCGTAGTCGTACCGTTTCTCCAGTTCGATCCGTGGAATCTCGTTGGGCGAATCCCCATAGACCTTGTTCGTACTCATGTGAATGAACACGGCTTCTGGGCAGAACTGGCGCGTCGCTTCGAGTAGATTCACGGTTCCCAAAGCGTTCACTTCAAAGTCTAATAACGGAATCTGACACGCTTTATCGTGAGAAGGCTGCGCTGCACAGTGAATAATCAGATCAAAAGTGTGCGCCTGAAATAGCTCAAACACCCCTTCACGATCGCGAATATCAACGCTGTAGTGCTCGAACTGAGAGGTCTTATCTTGTAAGCGCTTCAGGTTCCAAAGGGTGTCACCTTGCGCCCCGAAGAACGTTGCTCTCATGTTGTTGTCTACTCCAATCACCTGATGCCCAGTGCGATCGTAATATTCAACCGCTTCCGAACCGATCAAGCCACTAGAGCCAGTAATCAATACTTTCATGTGGTCTCGTCTTGCTGTGACACTAAATGCTCAGGAGTCTAAATAGTTTCCCTGATGTAACGCAATCGTTTCATTAGAATTTCATGCTCACTTCAAGACAGGTAAAATTACATAATCAGTATTATCACTGGTATGGTTCGCAATTTTCTTACCTGTTCCTAATGATTCAGATCAGCACCAAACTTTGCAATAATGGATAGAAAATTAGGATACATCAGCCTTTAGACTCTATTTTCTTGTGTGATTGTGAACAGATGCCTAACCGCATATCCGTCTACAGAGGCACTGGTTTTTTGCGTAATTACACTGTGACATTTATTTTTCCTATGGGTTTCTGCGTGCAAAGTCACGTAAAGCATTGATGAAGCCTACTTTGCGCCTTTTTGGTTCTACGTATTAAGATTCAGCGTAACTAAGATGTCCATGAAGGTGAATACATTCCCCCTATGCATTCGCTTGGATATCGCTGTGAGTGAGCAGATTTGCGAGTGTCAAGACTCTATGAATATAGGGATTGACAAAGGTGCCTTAGTTTTGCCCGTTCTTGCAAAAAGCCAATTATTTTTGCTCGATCGCAGTCTCACAGTTGAATTTTTTGCACATTCCGATTTGTGCAGCATCTACCTTGGTTCCATCCTCCGTGCGTTCCAAACATTATGGCTTTTCAAGTTTCTCCTCCCCCGGAATCCCTTAATCCCGACGTAATCGCTTCAGAGAAGCGACCAGCGAGAGATCTCCGTGCTCCAGTTTCGTTTCAAGTGCGTCAAGGTAGTTTTATCGGCTGGCTCCGGATTTTCATGTTACTGGTGCTGGATCTGTCAATGATGTATGCCGCATGGCGAATCGCACAGGTGAGTGGAACGGATCTCAGTGTGTCGCTGCATATTGAGGATCGAGTTATCTCCTATTCCCCGACTGCTTTTTTGACGATCGGGGTTTTCGGTGTGGTAGGGCTATACCGAGAAGGCGAAGGCTGGCGAGATGCGACCAAGGTAATGACCACGCTGCTATTGGTACACAGCGCGATCGCATTCACGACCTTGCTTCCTAACCCATCGCAAGCGGGTGTGCTTGTCCCGTTTGCTTTGTTTGCGGTCTTGAGCGTGGCGCTGACCATCACTAGCCGATTTTTGATGCACTGGGCGATTCAGAGTGTGCGTCATGTTGGAGTAGTTCGTCATCCGATCTTTATCTTCTGTCAGCCGGATCAAGCCAAGCGAGTTATGCCAATTCTGGGACGGAAGCATCACTACACGGTCAGCGGATGGAACGATCCACAGCAGTTGAATGATGAGTACCGAGCATCAACCATTCGGCGACTCAGGCAATTGGGAGTCTGTGAGGTCTTTCTCTGTTCTCAACTTCCTGCTAGAGAATTGATGCTGATTTACTGGGATTTGCGAAATGCTGGAATCACCCTTCATATCTGCGTTCTCGTTGTTAATCCGGTTCTAGAGTCGCAGCTTTGGCAGATGCCAGAACTCTATACAGCGACCTTTGCACCGCCCACGATCGCAGGAATCGAATTCCAAATCAAGCGATTCTTTGACTTTATTGCTTCTGTAGTATTCCTATCGCTGACCTTCCCGATTTACCTCATCATTGCAATTCTGATTCGGCTCGATTCTCCGGGGCCGATCTTTTTCCGTCAAACTCGCATCGGCTTGCAGAATCGACCCTTCAAAGTTTGGAAATTCCGAACAATGGTGGTGAATGCGGCTGAACTTCAGAAAGAACTCGAAAGCAAGAACGAGAATCGGGATGGGGTGCTGTTCAAGATGAAAGACGATCCGCGTGTGACTCGCGTAGGTAAGTTCTTACGTCGCTATAGCTTAGATGAACTCCCACAAATCTTTAATGTGCTGTTTGGTGAAATGAGCTTTGTTGGACCGAGACCGCTTCCTTTACGCGATGTCGAGAAGTTTTCAGAGCATGACTACATTCGCCATGCGGTGCTTCCTGGAATTACTGGAATGTGGCAAGTTTCGGGTCGATCGGACATTGATAATTTCGAGGATGTGCTGCGCCTCGACATGGTTTACATCAAAGACTGGTCGCTCTGGTTAGATTTGAGAATCATCTTGCAAACAATTCGAGTAGTTCTACAAAAAACTGGTGCGTACTAAATAAAGTTCTCAGATGACAGATTGGCTTAGGTGGTACTCATGATAGAGCGGGATCAGGTTGCAACCAATATTTCACGGGTGATAGAACGGTCGATCGCAGTTCACCCAAAGACGGCGATCGCGCTCAAACTCATTGCTAATTGCAGGAGGGAGCCGTGAACGTTTTACTTGCAAGTAGTCATGATATTGATGGTGGTGCAGCACGAGCAGCTTATCGCCTGCACCAGGGATTGCAACAGATTGGAGTTTCTTCTCAAATGCTCGTACAATCGAAAACGAGTGGAGATTCCTCTGTGATTGCGCCTAAAACCCAGATTGCACAAGGAATTGCGAAAGCGAGACTTACCTTTGATGCACTGCCACTGAAACGCTACAAGCATCGGCAAAAGACGACGTTTTCTGTTCAATGGTTGCCTGATAAAGTTGCTGCTCAAATCAATCAATTGAATCCTGATGTCGTCAACTTACACTGGGTGAATGATGCGTTTGTGCAGATTGAATCGATCGCGAAATTAGACCGTCCGATCGTGTGGTCGCTGCATGATATGTGGGCATTTACGGGCGGCTGTCACTATACAGATGAATGCGATCGCTATACAAAATCCTGTGGTCATTGTCCCCAACTTCAAAGTCAGAAAGCGCAAGATCTTTCTCGATCGATTTGGCAACGAAAAGCAAAATCTTGGAGGTCTGCCGATTTAACGATCGTGGCACTCAGTCAATGGTTAGCGGACTGTGCGCGATCGAGTGCTTTGTTTCAAGATTTGCGAGTTGAAGTGATTCCAAATGGGATTGATACAACTCGCTATCGCCCCATTCATAAAGTCTTTGCCCGTGAAGTTCTCGGCTTACCTCAAGACAAACATCTAGCACTGTTTGGAGCAACCGCAGGAACGACCGATCCCCGAAAAGGGTTTCACCTCTTGCAACCTGCTTTACAAAGTTTGGCGCAATCTGGTTGGGGCGATTCTCTAGAGTTAGTCGTCTTCGGATCAGATCGACCTGAGAACCCACCAGAATTCGGCATGAACGTGCATTATCTTGGAACCTTCCGAGATGATCTGTCGTTATCGCTCCTGTACTCCGCAGCCGATGTTTTCATCCTGCCTTCAACTCAAGAGAACTTGGCAAATACCATCATGGAAGCGATGGCTTGTGGAACTCCCTGTGTGGCATTTGAGATCGGTGGAATGCCCGATTTAATTGAGCATCAGAAAAGTGGTTATCTAGCAAAAGCTTATTGGATTGATGACTTGGCGAAGGGCATTGTCTGGTCGATCGAAGATCCCGATCGACATCAGCAACTGAGTTCGCGCAGTCGAGCAAAAGTGGAGCAAGAATTTACTCAAGACAGACAAGCACATCGCTATCGATCGCTGTTTGAAGACCTGCATTCTCAGCGAAAACAACGATAACGACTGGATGGAGATGCCCCTTAACTAAGATTGACCAGAAGCAGAGGAGACAGAGCCTTGAAACTCAGAGATTTACAACTTTTAGCCCAAAAGATCGAGCCGTGGTTGGTCGGAATTTACCTCATCTATTTTCTAGGTATCGCGGTTCCTCCGAGAGCAGTGGGAATAGCGAACGCGGCAAGTTACGGTATTCTGTTCATTCTGCTTGTCATCTCCGGCTGTTGGCGACAGTTACTCTTCGGAATGACCAGAGATATTCCGCTTTTAGCACTGCACTTGATGTCTGTTGTTTCAATCCTCTGGTCTGTTGCTCCTGAATTCACGGCAGACGAACCAAAAGCTTTTCTAAGAGCAGGTTTATTTGGAGTCTATCTAGCAGTTCGCTTTGGGCTAACCGGACAGATGATGCTGCTGGCTCGAATTATGGGGATCGCAGTCTTTCTGAGTTTACTCGCTGGCATTGTAGCTCCATCCTACGGAATCGAGACGATGGGTGAATCTGCTGGATTTTGGAAAGGAATTTTTCAATTCAAGAATTTGTTCGCATCTAACATGGCGTTTGCAGTCCTAACCCTACTGCTATTCGGATTGAGTCGTCCGAAATGGCGGGGACTGGTTTGGGGACTGGGCGCGATCGCATTTGCACTCTTGTTACTGAGCCGAGGGAAAACTGGGCTGGCTTCGCTCTTAATCACGCTCTATCTCTTACCGTTCCTTGGCGTTGTCAAGCAGTACTACAAAACTCGTGTGGTGAGTGTTGCGCTGATCTTGATTACGAGTTTAATCGGTGGGCTGCTTGTGTTCTTGAATCTGCGATTTATTGTGGTTGAGGTGTTAGGCAAGAGTTTGGAATTTAACGGACGGCTTCCACTTTGGAGCATGATGCTCGATAAAGGGCTGGATCATTTCTGGCTAGGTCATGGTTATGCGGCATTCTGGACTTCGGGTGCGTCTTTTCAAATTTTGACTCAGACTTGGGCGTATGAGACGTACCGATTAGGGATTCGCTTTAATGCTCACAATGGTTATATTGATTTGTTCTTGCAGTTGGGAATTGTTGGGCTGAGTCTCTACCTGATTAGCTTAGGAACATTGTTCTTCCGAGCGATTTACCTACTAATGCGGCAGAAGTCGATCGAGGTTTTTTGGGTGCTGCTGACGCTCGTCCTGAGTTCACTCCTCAGCTTTGCCGATAGTTTGAGTGTTGGGACTGGAGGGGCGATGTGGAGTTTGTATGTAGCTTTCTCAACCTCGATCGCGATTCAGTATCGTCGTCTGAAAATTGACGATCGTATCAGTGAAACCAATCCTCCTGAACCTTCTTTAGCACCGAACTTATCGGCTGCGAATCTGAGAAGCTCATAATTTATGTTTAAGCGCATTGGTACAATGAAAGTCTTAGTTCTAACGACGGTCTTACCTGCTCGGAAGCTTCACGGGAGCGAAGTCGCATCGCAAAACATTATCGAAGCGCTTCAGCAAAATGGCTGTGAGGTGACTGTTCTTGGCTATGGGCGAAAAGAAGATGGTGAACTCCACGTCGCCCCGCATGAAGTGTTAGTGAGTGAACGATCAGTCGAAACGAAACAAGCCAAACTCAAGGCGATGGGCTGGTTTGCACTAAGTCTGCTCAAGCAGCTTCCTTACTCTTCTGCGAAGTATATTTCAAGTGACTATATCAAGCGAGTACAGTCCTTGCTCAACACACAGTCCTATGATGCGATCGTGATTGATCATGCTCAAATGGGTTGGTTGCTCGCTGTAATCCGGCATCCGAAAATGGCGCTGATTGCTCACAATTTAGAGCATGAAATGTATCAGCAACACTTTGAACGATCGCAGAATCGTCTTGCAAAATGGATTTACGGTCGCGAAGCTGGTTTAGTCAAACAGCTTGAAGCGAAAGTTGCTTCATCGGCTCAAGAAGTTTGGACTTTGACGCATCATGATGCCAGCTATTTTGCTCAATTTTCTCAAGCAAGAGCACTAAGCTTACCGTCCAGCTTTGCCAATCTTCAAACCGAGCCGATCGAGAAAGCGTTCGATATTGGCATCATTGGAAGCTGGTCATGGAAACCGAATGAAGAAGGACTGCGTTGGTTCCTAGAGACGGTTTATCCCTTGTTGCCCGATTCTTTAACGATTCATGTGGCGGGACGTGGAGCCGATTGGGTGAGTGAAGACTATCCACAAATTCACTATCGCGGATTTGTGGAAGACTCGAAAGCATTTATGATGCAAGCGCGAGTGATGGCGATTCCAACTTTGAGCGGCGGCGGCATTCAGATTAAAACCTTGGACGCGATCGCTTCTGGATCTCAGATTGTGGGAACAGCAACCGCGTTTAGAGGAATTGCAAATCCACCTCGAACTGTCTCGATCGCGGATCAACCTCAGAAATTTGCTCAATCCTTGATTGCTGCGGTCGGGTTAGAGCAATCGATCGAAGATCTAGACGAAGCTCAGCAATGGTATCGCGATCGACAAGCTCAATTTTTAAGCGAAATGGGAGAAGCGATCGACCATCTGAAACCATCCATTTCATCCATCAAGACGCTTCCATCACCGTCTAAATTCAGGACGTAAATGATTAGTAGGTTGGCATTGGGTCTAGACCATAACCAGCAAAAAGACCATTTTTGACAAAGATAGCAGTGTTGAACCGTGAATTTACAGGAATGAAATCGACAGTAATTCACTCGAAACTTCATACATGGCTTCTTAATAAGAAATTGGCACCAGATCCCCTCGCTTTTAGTGAAGAAAACATAAAGTCATGAATGCTGACTTGCCTCACTTACTTGAAATCACGTATATCTCTTACTAACGCTCCACATTGGATTTTCACTGAGATTTCCTGAACATGATTAACTATCTCAACAAGTTTCTGTACATTGTGGGAGATGCCAAGAAGCATTTACTTCCACTGATCGGTGTTTTTGTTTTAGCATCCCTGCTAGAAACTTTTGGGATTGGTTTAATTGGTCCTTTCCTGTGGTTGTCCTCTAACCCAGATGCCGTCAAAACCATTCCTGTGGTGGACAAAGCCTATGAAATTTCAGGGTTTCCATCAACTCAACAGTTCATTCCTATTCTTGGAATTGCACTCGTCATCACATTCATTACTAAGTCTCTACTCTATTTTTTCGCACGGCATCACATTTCCAAATTTGGACTAGAGCAACAGGCGAGAGTGATATTAAGGCTTCTGAATGCTTACTTATCTGCCCCCTATACTTTCCATCTCAGTCGGGACAGTGCTGGTCTAATCAATACTCTAATTCAAGAAACGCAGAATTTTTGTCATCGATGCACGCTCCCTCTGCTAGAGTCGCTCTCAAACCTTATCACTGCTGCTTTCTTGGTGTTACTGCTTGCAAAGACAAGCTCGTTTTTGTTTGTCATGATTCTAGTAATTGTCTTGCCTACATTCCTGCTGTTTTACCTTTTCAAGAAGAAGGCTAAGCGATGGGGTAGGGAGGTCACTGAGTCAACTCATGGCATGATTCGGGTGATTAACCATAGTTTAGGAGGCGTGAAAGAGACCTACGCAATCGGCTGTAAGTCTTATTTCATGGAGCAGATGCGCGAACAAGCATACAGAAATGCAAGTTCCGTTACTAAAACCTTTAGTATGCAAGTTTTACCTAAGATCTCCATTGAGACTCTCATGGTTTCATTTGTTGTGCTTCTGGTCGCTGTCTATCCAATCCTATCTGGTCAGAAGGTTGAAACAATTTTGCCGCTTTTGAGTATTTTTGCTGTCGCATCCATGCGTTTAATTCCGGCAGTGAGTCAGTCACTCACAGCGTTTGCGCTGATTCAAACATCGGGTTATACACTCGACATCATCTATGGCGACTTGAAGAGCTTAGAGTCTCCAAACAATACTTACTTTAGTAAAGACGAAAGGTTGAATTTAGATCGTCAGAGCAGTGACCAATCGGGGTACAAGCCGTCAATGACTTTTACTGAGAGTGTTGAACTCAAGCAGGTCACTTACTCCTATCCGAACACCACAAAGGCATCGATCAAAGATATCTCTTTCAGGATTGGTAAAGGGGAGTCAATTGGCTTAATTGGGAAATCTGGGGCTGGTAAAACAACCTTGGTGGACGTGATTTTAGGTCTATTAGAACCAACAAGTGGAGATTTGTTGTTAGATGGAGTTTCAATTTACGAAAACTTTCAATCCTGGAGAAATTTGATTGGGTATATCCCGCAATCTATTTTCTTGATGGATGACACAGTTGAAAAAAACATTGCTTTTGGTGTTCCTGATCACCTAATTGACAAGCAAAAAGTTGACAAGGTAATTAAAATGGCTCAACTGACTGATCTAGTTGACCATTTACCCGATGGACTAAGAACATTTGTTGGCGAGAGAGGAGTGCGCTTGTCAGGGGGTCAGCGTCAACGAATTGGTATTGCCAGAGCGCTATATCATGATAGTGAAATTCTGATTCTTGATGAGGCGACTGCTGCATTAGATAATGAAACTGAGAAGTTAGTCTCTGAATCAATCCAACACCTGTCTGGCATCAAGACGCTGATTATTATTGCTCATCGCCTCTCGACAGTTGAACATTGCGACCAAATTTATGTGCTAGAAGGAGGCAAACTTGCAAGGTCTGGTAGTTATCATGAGATCGTTTTGAATCGGTAGAATGGTGTGAATCTACTTTGATACGAAGTCCTGAGTTGACTACTTCAAAGTTTCCTGCAAAGTTGCGATCGCAAAACTCTATTCGGATCTGTTTTAAGCGACTCGAAGAACGGTTGGAGGTCATGAAGAGAGCTTTTTCTCCGACCTATATCACATTGAAAATTTCTCGTTTAGTGAGTTCCTTTCCGTCTTCCTCCGAATGTTCAAAATCAGAATTCATCTTGCCTGTTCATGAAGAATCCAAACGTTATTTTTCTATCAGATCTAGGTAACAATCCCTACCGCAATTTGTTAATTGATAATCTGAAATGTGAGGGATTTAGAGTCGTGGATTATTTCCCGACCTCTATTTTCCTACCCAAAATCTGGGGCAAAGTTAAGCCTGAAATTTTACATTTGCATCACATCCACTTCTTTTTCCTTAGCTCCAGCCCATTCAAACGTTGGATTAAATTCTTCATCTTTATAATTCAAATTCTGATCTTGAAATTAGTCAACGTAAAAGTTGTTTGGACTGTTCATGAGTGGTCAGATAAATATCAAGGTGAGTGGGGTGAAATTTATCCTTTCTGGAGCGTAAGCTTTGGTCGATTGTTTGATGGTATTATCGCCCATTGCCAAACCACAAAGAATGCTGTTATTAGAGACCTGAAAATCAAGAACCAGCGCAAAGTCTTTGTTGTACCGCATGGAAATTATATTGATGCTTATAAGAATGACTGCGACCAGGTTCGTGCACGCCAGTTACTAGCTGTTCCACAAGAGCCTGTGGTTTTCCTACTATTTGGCAATATCTATCGCTCAAAGGGGACATTGGAAGCGATCGAAGCTTTCAAGCAACTTCCTAAGAGTGCTGCATTCCTTCTCATTGCAGGCTTGCCCGTTGAAGATGATATTGAAGAAATGATTCGCCATCAAATTAAGGGCTATGACAATGTTCTGTTCACTCCTAAACCTATTGATGATGATGATGTCCAAATCTACATGAATGCTTGTGATTGTTTTATGGTTCCCTACAAGGTTTTTACAACCTCCGGAGTGACCTTGCTTGGTATGTCTTTTGGTAAAGCTTGTATCGCCCCAAGAATGGGCTACTTTAGCGATGTCTTAGATGAATCTGGTGCGTTTCTTTATGACCCAGAAGATCAAGACGGACTACTTCACGCGATGAAGTTTGCGGTAGAACGACAGGCATCGCTGGCTAGGATGGGTAAATCTAATTTGGAAAAAGCTCAACAATGGAGCTGGGAATACGTTGGGGCAGAGACAGCTAGGGTATACCGCTGGTGTTTTGGAAAAATCTAGGCTACAAGACAGCAGAACGGAAGCGACTCGCATTGAATTGAGGCTGAGCTTGTCACCTTCTGGTCATAATTGGATGCAACACTAAATCCCGGATTTGTTGCGCGAGATAAACATTTTCTGTGATTCAGATGATTTATCTCACGCTGATGAAGGGTTGTGAGGAGGTTGATTCTACTTCAACGTCCTGTTACGTCCTATTGTGCGAGGATTTAGTTCTACATGCGAATAAACAACACATTCGCGAGATTTCGCTTCCCCATTTTGCTCAGTTGCATCTTGCTATCCCTTAATCTATCAGCCTGCCAAGAAGTGGTCTCCAGCCTATCGGAGGATTCTCAGCGAAAACGATCGAGCCAAGAGCAACCCGATTCCGACGATTCGATTACAGTGCTGCGGTGGGCAATTATTGGTCAAGAAAGTGGCAGAAATTTTCGGGCGATCAATCCCCATTCCGGTGCGCTAGGGTACGCCCAAGTCATGCCCAACAATTTACCGAAATGGTCACGAGAAGCTTTAGGATATGTGCTTTCAAGAGACCAGTTTCTCAGTCGCCCGGATTTGCAAATTGCAATTATCGATCACAAACTGAACCAATATTGGCAACGATCGATTATCGCAGCAGCGGGAGATGAAGCGATCGCAGTTCGACGAGTTGCAGCTTGGTGGTATAGTGGCAATCCGAATTTATATCGATCGACCCACACTCAGTTCTACAATGGCTACCGTTATCCCAGCATCGCGGAGTATTGTTGGCGCGTGTTGCAGAAGTATCAAGGATTAGTGAGTCAAACTGCCACAAAAGGATTGGGAACTTAGGAGATTTATCGAAAACAAATTACCCGCTGTCTTCGGCTTCGCTCAGTCAGCTAGAGATCGCGCCCTGAGCGAAGCCGAAGGGCAGTCTTTCAAGCGGTAAGCTCTTTCGTAGAAATCTCCTTAGTTCGGTTTCGGGCTGGGTTTTGGAGATTTGACTGCTTTAGGTGCAGCTTTGGGAGAAGGCGGCGCAGACGGAACCGGAACAATACTCGGCTTCGGACTGGGAGTAACAACCGCTGGAGCCGCTTTCTCTCCCAAAATTCCGGGAGTGCCTGTATCAAACACTCCTGCCACACAAGCGATCATCATCGTTGCTAACGTACCAACAAACAGCGCTTTCCAGCCTAGCTCAGAGATATCCTTGCGACGGGAAGGAATCAGCGCGATCGTGCCTCCCACAAAAATTCCGACCGAGGCTAAATGAGCAAATCCAGAGAGTGCGTAACTAACAATGAGAACGGCTCGATCGCTGATCGGATTCTCTGGTCTTGCTGCGGCTGCGGCTAAAGCTTGATACGGAGGAATGGCAGTTTCTAACAATCGTCGCCCGATGATGACTGAAGATTCCCAAAGCTCATTCCATTCCAGTGAAACACCTGTGAGGAAGGTAAACGGCAGAAATAAAGCTCCGGCAATATTCGCTAAGGTCACAACTTTGAAGAAGTCCCCGATCGGAGCAGGCAGAGTTGCAAGTCCGCCAAAGATTTGATTAATCAAAGAAACTAAACCGAGAATCAGGATCAGAACAGCCGCGATCGACACTGCCATTTTCACCCCGTCCAGCGCTCCCATGATTGCAGCATCTAATGGACTAACGCGCTCTTCTTCAATCTGAATCACTTCTTCGAGCATTTCGCCATCTTCTGCCAGCCATTTCTTTTCATCTTTAGGAATACCGCCCATCGTCAAAGGCTTCTCGGTTTCTGGCACAAGAATCTTAGACAGAACGAAACAGGCAGGAATTGCAATGATCGAAGCCGAAACCAAGTGCCCAAGAATGTTTGGAAAGACCGGACGTAAGAAACTGACATAAATTGCCAACGTTGAAGAGGCAGCGGTTCCGAAGCAACAAGACAGAATCGCGCACAATTCGCTGCGAGTCATCTTGGGAAGATAGGGTTTAACGACGATCGCAGCTTCAATCCCGACAAAAATATTCGCGGCTCCACTTAAGGCTTCGGCTCCACTCAATCGCATCGTCCAGTAGAACACTTTCGCGAATAGATTTGTTACGACCTGAATCACACCCAAATTTTGCAGCAACGCCATCAACCCAGAGAAAAATATCACCGTTGGCAGTGCTCGAAACGCGAAGATATAGCCCAAATTTACGTCTGGAGTTTGTCCAGCAGCAGGCACAATATTTCGCCCAAACACAAATCGCGCTCCCGCATCTGCCGCTGTAAAAACGCTATCCAAAAGGTTACTGAAAACCTGAAGGGCATCACGAGTTCCAGGAACGGCAAATACCATTGCACCGAGCGCTAATTGCAGCAAGATTCCAGCGGCAACAACGCGCCAGGGAAAGACTTTCGCGTGACGATCTTCCGAGAATAACCAGGCGATCGCACATAAGCCGAAGATTCCAGCGAGGGAGACGAGATTAAGTAAGCTCATGGGTAGAGGCGAACAAATGATACAGGATTGAGAGTGCCCCTAGAAAGATACCTAAGATTTTTCATTTCGGCACAACAATCTCGTTGCTCTCTAGCGGAATGATCTCGAAACTCCGATTCCACGTCATAATGAGGTCAGCGTTAACCGACCCAACACATGATGGACGCTTTTGAACCTGTTCCGCCTACCTGGACACAAACGGCGGTCCATTCGTTTTCTTTCACTTGTCCAACCTGTCACAAGTCTTCTAAGGAATCCGATCGCGTTTGGATCAATCGTCGATCGCCTGTGTTCACGGAGGACTACCGCAAAAAATGGCAGGAGTTTTATCACTGTCAATGCGGGCAGGTGTGGTGGGCTTGGAGCAATGAGCGCCCCCCTAGCGAACTTGGCAATCGCGAAGATGAACCGCGCCGCAGTCGATTTGATTCGTTTAACCCTTTTGACGATTTTTAGGCATCAAGTCTCGAATCTCTTGCAGAATGGGCAATGAAGGTAAAGTCCTCGATCCTGGCTGTGTGAGGATGCCGTGTCGCGGACTCAAGAGGAATGCTAGGAAAAATAATCCAGATGCGACCATGACGATCGCGGCTCCGGATGGCAAATTGTAAAAATAGCTCAGATACATGCCACTAATGCTAGAGAGAATCCCGATCGCGGCTCCTAAAATCATCACATGATGCAATCGTTTAACTAATAAATAAGCGGTTGCACCGGGTGTAATTAGAAGCGATAAAACTAAAATTACTCCAACGGCTTTCATACTGGCAACGATCGTTAAAGCAATCAGCACCATTAAGCCGAGATTTAATAAATTTGTCGGAAGTCCTGCAGCTTGTGCGCCCAAAGAATCGAATGTGTAGAAGAGTAGTTCTTTATAGAAGAGAAATACGATCGCTAAAATTACCGTAGCAATAATCGCTGTATCTCGAACATCGCCGAGCGTAACACCTAAAATATTACCGAATAGAAAATGATTCAAATCGATTTTGTTATCTTTCTGAATCACTGTGATCAACGTAATTCCTAATGCAAAGAAGGCACTAAAGACAATGCCCATTGCAGCATCTTCTTTAATCGGAGATCGCGCTCGTATCCAAGCAATAATGACAGTACTGAGAACGCCCGCGATAAAAGCACCGACAAAAATATTAAATCCAAATAGAAATGCGATCGCTAATCCGGGTAAAACAGAGTGACTAATCGCATCTCCTAATAGAGCTAACCGCTGAACGATTAGGTAACTTCCTACGATCGCGCAAATCAATCCGACGAGGATTGCAATGATTAGCGATCGCTGCATGAATCCGTATTGTAAAGGCTCAATCAGGACACTCATGGTTAAGCCGCTTCCGAGAAAAAGACAACTCTACCACCGTAAGCCTGTTCGAGATTTTCCTGAGTCAAGACTTGCTGACGGGTTCCACTTGCAACCAGCGATTTGTTGAGCAAAATCAAATCATCGAAGTGTGTGATCGATTCGCCCAGATCGTGATTCACAACCAGAATTAATTTATTCTCGCGGGTCAATTCTTTGAACACATCGAACATAATCGTCTGTGTTTTCTGATCAATTCCCACAAACGGCTCGTCAAAGCAAAAGACTTCTGCCTGTTGTGCCAGTGCGCGTGCGAGAAAGACTCTTTGCTGTTGACCACCGGATAAATCAGAAATGGCTCGATCGCGAAATTCGATCATTCCAACTCGTTCCAATGCTTGGGTTGCCAATCTCCGACTCACTGAAGAATAGCGCTGGAACCATCCCGTTTTCTTGGTGCGTCCCATCATCACAACATCCCAAACCGTGACTGGGTAGCTCCAATCAATTTGCGATCGTTGCGGTACATAAGCAACTTGATCCAATTGATCGACTAACGGCTTTCCTTGATAAAGCACCTTGCCATTTACTGCCGGAATCAAACCCAACATGGCTTTGATCAGCGTACTTTTTCCCGCTCCATTCGGTCCAAAGATTCCAACTAAGCGACCGGGTTTCACAGAGAAACTGACATCAGTGAGCGCATCGATCGATCGATACTTCACGCTCAGGTTATCGACCACCAGATTCGACGTGGCTTGTTGCGCTTGGGTGTGCACTGTGAATCGGGGATTGGGACTCGCGTTATCAAAAAAGGAAGCCGATTGCATAACAAGTTCTCCAGTCAAAAATGAAAGAAAAATGAAAGCTAATGTTACTAAGTTACCGCAGAAAATGAAAGAATTATGAAAGCTGAGAAAAATTCTAAGGTTTCCTGATCCTAACTTTGAGTTTAGGCAAGGTGCGATCGAGTGCAATCACCTTTGGGGAAGACGATCGCATTCGCCTCATGGCACATCTATGATGGAATCTGCATTTATTTCGGAATAGCGCCTTGAATCAGTTTTCTTTTCAATGTCAGGCTCACTGCAAACACACTCACGCCCGCGCTGGAGTTTTCCACACCCCGCATGGCATTGTTGAAACGCCTCGCTTTATGCCCGTGGGAACGTTGGCGAATGTCAAAACAATTACTCCTGCCCAACTCGAAGAGACAGGGGCACAGATGGTGCTATCGAATACCTATCATTTGCACTTGCAGCCTGGGGAAGACATTGTAGAAAAAGCGGGTGGAGTGCATCGGTTTATGAATTGGTCGAAACCGATGCTGACTGATTCTGGCGGGTTTCAGGTCTTTAGCTTGAGTGAAATGCGATCGATTACCGATGAAGGTGTGACGTTTCGATCGCCTCGTGATGGTCAAATGATCAAAATTACGCCAGAGAAGTCGATCGAGATTCAAAACGCATTAGGCGCGGATGTAATCATGGCGTTCGATGAATGTCCACCACCGGGAGTCGGACGTGATGCCACCGAGAAAGCGACGAGCCGAACTTATGAATGGCTCAAACGCTGTGTTGAGGCGCATAAACGACCTGATCAAGCCTTGTTTGGAATTGTTCAAGGTGGAGAGTTTTTAGACCTCAGAGCCGAAGCGGTTCGACAATTAGCTGACTTAGATTTACCTGGATACGCGATCGGGGGAGTTAGCGTGGGAGAAGCTCCAGAAATTATCGATCGAGTCGTTCAAGCTACAACGCCGTTATTACCCGAAGATAAGCCGCGTTATCTAATGGGAGTGGGCACGTATCGAGAAATGGCACGAGCGATCGCGGCAGGAATGGATTTATTCGACTGTGTGATTCCAACTCGGTTAGCACGACACGGAGCGGCTTTAGTGCAGGGAGAACGCTGGAATTTGAAGAATGCTAGATTTCGGGAGGATTTTACGTCGATCGATGAAACTTGCCCGTGTTACACCTGCCAGAATTTCAGTCGGGCTTATGTGAGTCATTTACTGCGATCGCAAGAACTTTTGGCGTATACGCTCATCTCGATTCACAACATCACCGAACTAATTCGATTCACCCAACGGATTCGAGCCGCGATTTTCAACGGCACATTTCATACTGAATTTGCACAATGGCTCAAACCAGTTGAAGCTAGATAACGCGCTGCGCCAGAAACGTATCAAATCGACGCACTACCATCGCCATTCACTTTCGTCCCACCGCGTCGAGGTTTCATCGTCTAGCAATCCCTTGTCTGGGTGTTCTGCTATGACTGCCTTGATCGCGGCTTCCCAGCCCGCCCGTGGATGCGTTGCAGGTCGAATAATCAGTTGATTTTGCTGCACTTCAATCTCAACCTCGCCCGTGATGCCACTCTGCTCCAGAAGCCAGTTCGGAATTCTGATCCCTTGAGAATTTCCAACCTTCACAATTTGAGTTCTAATGGTTGTACTCATACGGCTTCTAGAAATGTAATTACATTGTATTGATAGAGAACTGGATCAACTAGAGTCGATCGTCGAATCATGTTAAAATCCGTATCAATTATGAGTCCTGTGTTGGAGAGGTCATCGAGTCATGGAAGCAGCAATGCTACTCGCAAAATTGCCCGAAGCTTATGCCATTTTTGATCCGCTGGTAGATATTCTGCCTGTGATTCCTGTGTTCTTTCTGTTGCTGGCGTTTGTGTGGCAAGCAGCGGTCGGTTTCAAATAAATCACTGGAACAAAAGATAAAAAAAGAGGGGGCGATTTTGACCCCCTTTTTTGCAAGTTCTAATCGTCAGTTAGGATAAAAGAAAAAATTCGATTCATGAACATCACGCTTCAATCGGAACAAGAGCAATTCGTTCAAGCCTTAATCGAATCGGGACAGTTTGCGAACGCGGAAGAAGTTATTCAAACTGCAATTCGATCGCTGTTTGAACAAAATCGTCTTGCCATTGAATGCGCCAAACTTGACCCTCAAGAAGAACAAGCGATCGCCGAAGAAGGAATGGAATTTGAGCTAGAGACATGGGGCGAATATTAAGAGGCGAAATCTGGTGGGCGGATCTCAATCCGGTTCGTGGACGAGAACAGGCAGGAATCCGACCTGTTTTGATCATCAGTCAAGACACGTTTAATCAACGTTCAGGAACCGTAATCGCTTTGGCGGTGACAAGTCAAGAACCTAAAGCCGCGTTTCCGCTAACTTTGGAATTAACAAGCGCACAGTTGCCAAAGCGATCGTGGGTAAAGATTAGTCAAATCGGCACACTTTCTACTGAACGATTGGATACAAAGATCAGTAGTGTTTCAGCAGAAGAACTGGAGCAAATTATCGAAGGACTGAATCAACTGGTGGGATGAGATTACTTGCGTCCGCCGATCGCTTTTTGAAATGCAGGACGTTCAGCGATTCGCTTCATATAATCCAAAACGTTCGGATATTCGCTCAAATCAAGACGCAACATCAGCGGAATGTACGCCAACATTGAACCGACTGCGACATCTGACACGGTAAATTCATCGCCTGCAATAAACTTCCGCTTTCCGAAAATTTCATCCAGCGGCTGCATCAATCGCGGCATTTCTCGCTCTCGATTGGATTCGACAAAAACCCCAGGTCCTAAAGTGGCATTGGCAAACAAAACCCACTGAGCCGCGATCGCTCTTTGATTCAAATCCGCTTGACCGTATCGATCGTGCAAATATAGCAAAATTGCGCCCGACTCCCAGAGTTTGAGATCGCCATCGACGATCGCGGGAACTTTGGCAAACGGATTGATTTCGCAAAAGTCCGGTTGTCGGTGTTCTCCAGCCTGCATATCGAGCATGACGAACTCGTAAGGAATCTCTAATTCTTCGAGATACCATTGCACGATCGAGGCTCGACTCCGCGCACCACCATACAGCTTAAGCATAGTTACAGAACTTCGTGAGTGTACTTATGTTGTTTTACATTATCCTCAGTTTTTACAATGCGCTGTGAGTTGAGTACGCGCTTGCGATCGATTGAGAAATTAAAATCGGTTCGCGTTGTGCCTGCTGGAATGTGAGATTGAGCGCTGTTTTTAGCTTTGTACGTCCGAGCGGATGAAGTGGCACGAAAAGCGAAATCGTCGCAGAATTGGACATCAGCGGGGAAATTTTCGGGCGCACGAAACGCATCTTCAGAGATCACCGTTCCGATCGTCGTTGCGGCTGCCAATTGATATGAAGTGGGAATGCCTTTGACGATCGCTTCGAGTGCGGCTGAGGGAATCGGTTCGACGACATGGACTTCGTGAACGCCATCATCGTCTTTGATGAAGCAAGTGGCTAAACCGACCACGAGATAATCATCGCTTGCGAGGTCAGCGGTGTAGGGGTAAGAAACAGTTGTGGTCATAAGATTGAGACGTGATGAAGGGAGTTTTCAAGTTCTGCGATCGTATCAACCGCGATCCATCCAATTTTGAGAAAGACGTAATTCTTAACCCCACTCCCCACTCCTCACATCCAATGCTCTCATCATGCAAAACTAGAGGACAATGAATTTGCCAGCTAAAACTTGGACTCAGAAAAGAAGCTATCATGACCTTCAAAACCGTGACAACACAGCCGTTTTCCGATCAAAAGCCGGGAACATCTGGCTTGCGGAAACTCGTAACCGTCTTTCAGCAACCGCATTATCTCGAAAATTTTGTGCAGGCGATTTTTGATAGTATTGGCGATTTTGCAGGGCAAACCTTGGTTCTAGGCGGCGATGGTCGCTTCTATAATCGGCAAGCCGTTCAAATTATTCTGAAAATGGCGGCAGCGAATGGATTTGGGCGCGTCAAAGTCGGTCAAGGTGGCATTCTTTCGACTCCTGCGACTTCTGCTGTGATTCGGAAATATAGCGCTTTTGGCGGCATCATTCTGTCTGCAAGCCACAATCCGGGCGGTCCTGATGGCGATTTTGGGATTAAGTACAACGTTGAGAATGGCGGTCCCGCTCCAGAGAAAGTCACTGATGCGATTTACGATCGCAGTAAAACCATCACCGAGTACAAAATTTCCGATGCGCCAGATGTAAATTTAGACATCCTTGGAACGACGCAACTCGACGGCATGACTGTGGAAGTTATTGATTCGGTGATTGATTATGCAGCACTGATGGAATCGCTGTTTGACTTCGATCGGATTCGTCAATTGCTCACAGGTGGCAAGTTTCGGATGTGCATGGATTCACTTCATGCGGTGACGGGTTCGTATGCTCACGCAATTTTTGAAGGGCGATTGGGCGCACCGGAAGGAACGGTACAAAATGGAACCCCGCTGGAAGATTTTGGCGGCGGACATCCTGATCCGAATTTGGTGTACGCGCATGATTTAGTTGAAGTGATGTTTGGTGAGAATGCGCCCGATTTTGGAGCCGCTTCGGATGGAGATGGCGATCGTAATATGATTCTCGGTCGGCACTTTTTCGTCACTCCAAGTGATAGTTTGGCAGTGTTAGCGGCGAATGCGACTTTAGTTCCGGGCTATCGAAATGGACTGGCGGGAATTGCTCGATCGATGCCGACTTCACAAGCTCCCGATCGAGTGGCTGCAAAACTTGGAATTGATTGCTACGAAACGCCGACCGGATGGAAGTTTTTTGGTAATTTGCTCGATGCGGATAAAGCCACTCTTTGCGGTGAAGAAAGCTTTGGAACCGGATCGAATCACATTCGGGAAAAAGATGGATTGTGGGCAGTCTTGTTCTGGTTGAACATTTTTGCGGTGACTGGGAAATCCGTAGAAGAATTGATGCGAGAGCATTGGAGAACTTACGGGCGGAACTACTATTCTCGACATGACTATGAAGCGATCGATAGCGATCGGGCAAATACATTGATCACGCAATTGAGAGAGAAGCTCCCGACGCTGAAAGGTCAGAAGTTTGGTAGCTACGAAGTCGAGTACAGTGATGACTTTAGCTATACTGACCCGATCGATGGCAGTGTCAGTCAGAAACAGGGAGTTCGGATTGGTTTTACGGATGGATCGCGGATTGTGTTTCGATTGTCTGGGACGGGAACACAGGGCGCGACATTGCGACTGTATGTAGAACGGTATGAGGCTGATCCGGCGAAACATGAGGCTGATCCACAGGTGGCATTGGCGGAATTGATTCAGATTGCGGATTCGGTAGCTCGGATTAAAGAGTTGACGGGAATGGATCAACCGACCGTGATTACTTGATTTCAAGCTAAAACGTTCTCAGCCTTCAAGTCCTATTCGCTCAGGTGTTTTGTTACTTCGTTTTAGTCGGCTAATGCCCCCTAAATCCCCCAAATTTGGGGGACTTTGAAAGTAGAAACAGGATCATAAAGCACTAAACTTTTCTGGTCTCAAAGTCCCCCAGAATGGGGGATTTAGGGGGCTGAAGCTGATTCAACCGAAGCACACAATTAGGAAGAAGGTTAGGGCAACTAAGGCATCGTTTTCTAAGTCAGAAACTTAAAGTTCTACTCGTTTTCCTATGGCACGTCGTACACTCATTCATCTTGCAAGTTTATTGCTCGTACTCACAGGATCGATGACACCTGCACAAAGTAATCCAATTCCGCTTGCAACCTCCGAAGCCCGAATTCGCCAGCGACAGGAACAATTACGCCTCATTTCTCCCGCTGCTTATGATCTGAGCCGTTATCCAGTCACAGATTCCAACGAACGACATTGGCGACAATTACTCTGGGCAACCGCAGTGATTGAACCTCAAGATCCTTATGTTAGAGATACGATCGCTCAAATTCTCACGCTCACTCCACAAAGGCTTTCTCCCGCTCAGTCTCGTACTGTTGAGATGTCACTACAGATTGCAACACAGCTTTATCTGAGCAATCCAACGCCAAATTTACAACAGCAATTTGTTCAAACGATCGCACAAAGCTCTAATCCGAACTGGGTTGCAATGTCGCTCTCTGCACTCGCAAAAGGGGGCGCACCTGTTCCGCAACAACAACAATGGATTGATTCAATTGCTCAACGGTTTCCGAAATGGTATGAGAACGTCAGCCTCTACACCACAATTAAAGACCTCACAACTGTTGCAGAAACGCCGCCAATTCAGGCTCTATTAAATTGGACGATCGTACCAAATCAGCAGCAGCTTTATGTCTTTTGTAATCGCGATCGCTCTAAACTCTGTACTGCTTTTCTCAGAGATCGAACGGGGCGATTTGTGCGCGGAAATCGGGGAGCTTGGTCAATGCCACTTTTGACTCGATCGCTGCATAATCTGTCCTGGAATTTCTCACGCGGCTACACTCCTCAAGGCATCTATCGTATTGAAGGAACCATTCCACAGCCTGATACTGATTATTTCCGCGCTTATGGTTTTTATCCGTTAGTGAATCTATTTGCACCGCTTGAACCTGGAGTGAAAGAGTTTATTCCCGGACGAAAAGGAACGCTCACCGGAAAGCTTGAAGGCTATAACGCATTGTTGCCTCCGAGTTGGCGAAACTACTTCCCGATTCAAGCAAGCTACTGGGCGGGAATGTTCGGACGAAGCTTGTTTAGAATTCATGGCAGCGGAGAAGATCCGAAGTTTTTCACGAACAATCAACGTTATCCGCAAAGTGAAGGTTGGAATCCTGCGATCGGGTGTCTTTCTGCGCTCGAATTGTATGACAGTACCGGACGGGTGCAGTTTGCTCACATGCCCGATTTGCTCAGTCGGTTAGGCGCGAATCCTAGAGGCTATCTGATTGTTGTAGAATCACCTGAATCACCAGACGCGATCGCGGCTCAAATTGATGCCCTTCAAACCTATGCGTATCATTAGTGTTCTATTCTCGCTTGCTTTGATGGTTGGAGCGACAAAACCAACATTGGCTCAATCTGCCGCAGACTACCGCCAGCAGGGAATTCAGTATCGCGCTCAAGAACAATTTCCCCAAGCGATCGCAGCTTTCCAAAAAGCAGTTGAACTCGACCAAAAGAATCTTCCCGGTCGCATTGGATTAGGTTGGACATTGCATCTTGCCAATCGACGTTCTGAAGCGATCGACGTTTTGCAAAACACAATTCCCTACAATCCCTACAACATTGAAACCTTTAATGCACTTGGCATCGCGTACTTAGTAAACGGTGATCTAATCAATGCGATCGCGGCTCACACTTGGGCAACCATGCTCGATCAAAACAATGAAATTCCTTACTTCAATCTGAGCCTAGCGTATGAGCGATTAGCAATGTACGATTGGTCAGTGGAATGTGCGAAACGGGCGGCAGAACTAGAACCGAACAATCCGCATCCTTGGATTGCACTCGCGATCGCATACCAAGGACAAGGCGATCAAACCTCTGCAAAACAAATCTTTCAGCAAGCAGTTAATGTTGATCCAAGATATGGCGATCGTGCTTCTCTGAGCTATCTATCCAGAGCCGCCTTTAGCCCCGAACAAATTAAAACGGCTCAACAACTTCTCACCACAATTCAATGACATTTACTTACCACACACCTCAACAGCCAGAAGAGCTAAAACAATTAGGAAACATTCTAGTTCAATGTTTTAATTCAACAGGTGAGCCTGTTTTTCTCAATCGGCTTGGTATTGAAAACACTCGCATCTTAAAAAGTGATGGTGAGATTGCAGGCGGTTTAGGATTGCTGTCTCTGGGGCAATGGTATAACGGAGCTAACATTCCGATGGTCGGTATTGCTGGAGTGGGAATTGCACCAGAATATCGAGGAAAAGGAACTGCGATCGCACTGATGCAATCCGTTCTCGAAGAACTTTATGTCAAAGAAATCCCAATTTCTGTATTGTTCTCAGCGGCTCAACCTTTGTATCGAAAAGCAGGCTACGAGCAATCTGGAGCGCTTTGTACTTGGGAAGTTGATACAGCTACGATTCAAAGCCAGAAGCATACCTTAGAAGTTCGATCGCTGAATTTAGATTCTGATGTGTTTGAGGAACTCTACAATCAGCAAGCTCATCTGAATCAGGGATTTCTCGATCGTAATTCTGTAATTTGGCAAAACATCAAAGATACTCCAGTGTATGCCTATCAATTTGAAGATGAAGGTTACATTATCTTTGAGCAGAAGGAGAACTACATCAACATCAAAGATTGGGTGTTGCTGACTCCTGCGGCTGTGAGACAGTTTTGGACATTTTTATCAAATCATCGATCGCAAACCGATCGTATCGAGTGGAAAAGCTCCCCAGTTGATGTACTAAATCTCGCTTTACCCGATCAAACGGCTCGAATCAAATGGCTCAGATGTTGGATGCTTCGGATTGTTCATCTACAACAAGCACTCCAACAGCGGAACTATCCAAATATTGATGCTGAATTGCATTTAAACATTCAAGATTCAATCCTGCCGAACAATCGAGGGAAGTTCATTCTCACGGTTGAAAATGGTCGTGGAACAGTTACATCTGGAGGACGCGGAGATCTGGAAATGGAAATACGATCGCTTTCTCCACTCTACACAGGACTTTTCACAGCCGAACAATTAGCATTTTCAGGACTGTTAACCGGAACACCTGAAGCGATTCAAACGGCTACTCGAATCTTTCCTGGTTCCACCCCGTGGATGCCTGATTTTTTCTAGATATACTAAAGAAAATTTCATTCCTCACAATGGTCAACACTCTAGCCATCTCAGAAGACATCACAACCTTTCGCCAAGTTCAAGAGAAACTGGGATTGGTGCTGAGTGACAATCCTGAATTCTTCTCAGAATGGCTCACTGAGTTGCCGCCTTTGTCTGAGGCAATTCAAGTCAGACTCGATCAAGTTCGACAAAATTATCTCTACCAGATTTCAGACGGAATTCTTTTAGAAGAAACAATCAAAATGGTTGTGCTATCTCCATTGTTGGAATTAGCAGGATTCTATCAAGCTCCGTATAAATTTCGTGCAGAAGTTTCTGTGCAAGTTGAGGCGTTAGGCGACAACGATGAAGTCTTAACTGGACGGATTGATGCTTTAGTTTTACAGGAAAGACTATGGGTAATTCTGATTGAATCTAAAAAGACAACGTTTGATTTAGAAGTGGCATTGCCTCAAACATTAGGTTATATGGCAACTGCTCCAGATCGAGAAAAACCGTTGTATGGCATGGTGATGAATGGAAGCAGTTACCTATTTGTGAAACTGTGGAATCAACAGTATGGAATTTCAGATTTGTTTGCGACTCGATCGCCCTATCGCAATAATTTGCATGAAGTTCTGAAAATCCTACAGCACTTGGGACAGTTGACTTTGAATTGATATCACCTCGCACAATGGTAGGATAACGAGGTCGTTTTCTGCCATTGATTATGTCGATCTCGCTTCGTGTCACCGATCCTCATCATGATTTAGTTATCCAGCCTCCCGCTGGCGGTGTCTCGCTGCAAGGTCGCATTCGCATTCCGGGAGACAAATCGATTTCGCATCGGGCATTGATGTTGGGAGCTTTGGCGCAAGGAGAAACGACGATTCGAGGCTTGCTACTGGGGGAAGATCCGCGCAGTACTGCCAGTTGTTTTCGGGCAATGGGAGCAGAAATTTCAGAATTGAACACTGAAGAAGTTCGCGTCAAAGGCATCGGACTAGGGAATCTATCTGAGCCGATTGACGTTCTAAATGCTGGCAATTCTGGAACGACTTTGCGCTTGATGCTCGGAATTTTAGCTTCGCATCCCGATCGCTTTTTCACCGTAACGGGCGATAGTTCACTCTGCTCTCGTCCAATGTCTCGTGTGGTCAAACCGCTGCAACAAATGGGCGCACAAATCTGGGGACGTAAGCAAAATTCGCTTGCACCGTTAGCAATTCAGGGACAAGCATTAAAACCGATTCACTATCATTCCCCGATCGCATCTGCTCAGGTGAAATCTTGCATTCTTCTAGCAGGATTGATGACTGAGGGGCAAACAACGGTCACTGAACCTGCTCTGTCTCGTGACCATAGTGAACGAATGTTACGCGCCTTTGGAGCTGATTTAACCGTTGATCCTGATACGAATAGGGTGACTATCACTGGACAAGCGAAGTTAACTGGACAAACTGTGATTGTTCCGGGTGATATTAGTTCTGCTGCATTTTGGTTAGTGGCAGGTGCGATCGTACCGGGATCAGATTTAACGATCGAGAATGTTGGTATCAATCCCACTCGCACCGGAGTGTTAGAAATTCTCGAACGCATGGGAGCAGATATCACACTTGAAAATTCTCGCGAAGTCGCAGGCGAACCCGTTGCAGATTTGCGAGTCCGACACAGCAAATTAAAAGCCTGTGAAATCTCTGGCGATGTGATTCCTCGATTGATTGATGAAATTCCGATTTTGGCAGTCGCGGCGATATTCGCTGAAGGAACAACGATCGTGAAAGATGCAGAAGAGTTGCGCGTCAAAGAAAGCGATCGTATTACCGTAATGGCAACACAACTCAATCAAATGGGCGCATCGGTCAAAGAACTTCCAGACGGTATGGAAATTACAGGGGGAATTCCGCTAAAAGGAACTGAGGTTGATAGTTACACCGATCACCGAATTGCGATGAGCTTAGCGATCGCGGCTCTAAATGCGTCCGGCACAACGACAATTCACCGAGCAGAAGCGGCTGCCATTTCGTATCCAGACTTCACAACGACTTTGCAACAGGCGATCGCCTAATGAATTTTGAAATTATCGGTGACATCGACAACATCGAAACAATTGCTAGTGGGAAAGGAATTCGCGATTTGGCTCGGTTGCGGAAACAGTACGGTAGAGCAAAGTGGCGAAAACTGAAGGGAACAGCGATGATTAGACTAGAAAGCGGAGATATTCGTTTAGCTGAACTACATTGGTACGAAGCTCATGGCATTGGACGCAAAGAAATGAAACGTAAACGATACCTGGATTAGAGCGATGCAAGAAGAAACATCACGATTTGCAGTTTGCATCAAGAACGATGGCTATCCGGCATCTCTGGAACTTCACAAGTTATATCGAATTGTTCCAGATGACGGCGCTGCGAAAGACGGTGATATTCGGATTATCGATGAAAGTGGCGAGGATTATTTGTATCCTGCCAGCTATTTTCTAGAGCTTGATTTGCCAAAGACTGCGAAAGAGATTTTGCTAAAAACAGCCTAGTTTCGCGACCTTTGTAAAGTTGCAATTCAAAACGCTGTTGCTTATCCTCTAAGTGGAAGTGGAAATAGTTTAGGTGATTCTCATGCCGAGTCAACACGCGATCGTGATTGGTGGAAGTATTGCAGGACTGCTTGCGGCTCGTGTGTTGTCGGAGCAGTTTGAACGGGTGATGATTGTCGATCGCGATCAGCTTCCTTTATCGGCTGATCCGCGTCGGGGTGTGCCGCAGTCTGTTCAACCTCATGTGTTGTATGCCAAAGGCTATCGGATTCTGGAAGAACTCTTTCCTGGGATCGGAGAAGATTTGACGGCGGCAGGAGCGGTTTCGTTTGATTGGGGTCAGGATTTTCTGTTTTTTCAGGCAGGCACGTGGACACCTAGAACAGAAACACCTACAGAATTAAAGTCTTTTACTTGTACTCGTCCTTTGCTCGAAAGTACCATTCGACAACGAGTGAGCAAGCTGCCGAATGTGGAATTTTTAGAACAGCAGCGAGTGATTGGATTGTTGGGCGATCGCGCTTCGATCCGAGGAATTAAAACTCAGCAAAAGGATCTTATGGCTCAACTCGTGGTTGATGCGAGTGGTCGGAGTAGTCAACTACCTCAATGGTTACAATCTCTAGGATTGACTTCGCCCCGTTCGACGGTGGTTGATCCCGGTTTGGGATATGCGACTCGTCGCTGTCGAATTCCCGCTAGGGATCAACCGGATGGCAAAGTCTTGTTAATTAGTCAGGAGCCGCCCAATCAACCGCGTTTAGGATATTTAGCGCAAGTTGAGGCGGATCAATGGATTGCCACATTGGGGGGCTATGGAAAAGACTATCCGCCGACTGATCACGAAGGCTTTTTACAGTTCGCTCAGAGTTTAGATAATCCTGCGTTTTATCGAGCGATCGTAGATTCTGAGCCGTTGTCTGAAGTTCAAGTGCATCGAGCAACCGTGAATCGGCTGTATCACTATGAAGAGATCCAAATGCCGAATGGATTGATCGCGATCGGAGATTCGGTCTGTGCTCTGTGTCCGATCTATGGTCAGGGAATGACGGTGAGTGCATTGTCGGCATTAGTGCTTCGTCGCTGGCTTGAACAATCCAAGACGAGTCAAGATTTTCAGAAACAACTGGCTCGAAATAATACGTTTCCTTGGTCACTTGCGACCGGATTCGATTCTAAGTTCCCGACGACAAAAGGCGCGATCGCTCCAAATCGATTCAGCAAAGTGTTCCAAGCTTATGCCGATCGACTAATGATTTGCGCTCAGAAAGATGTCTCAATTCATCTAGAATTTTTGCAAATGGCGCACATGCTGAAATCTCCAAGCGTTCTGCTCAATCCAAGATTAGTCATGAAAGCGCTAATGAGTTCTTAGGGATGTTTGAGAAGGATAAAAAGCGGCTTTGCTGCGTTGCGAGTCCGCCCGGAAATGAATCTCCGGGCTAATGGAGGAAACCCCGCTGAAGCGGGCTAAGAGAGTCATACGAAGTTCTTAGCCCAGTTTAGTGGGCTTCCCCCGATTAGCCCGGAGATTCATTTCCGGGCGGGTGAATGCGATGAACGATTGCTTTTCAAACACTCTCTTAAGGATGTGAATTTAATCACTCCGAACGTTTGCTTGGCGAATAGAATTCGCAGCTACACAGACAAAACCCGCCGTTGCGGGTTAAGAAACTGGCTGTTAGTCCGCTTGGGGCGGACTTTGTTTGTATCGTCGCGAATTCTATTCGCCGGACTTAATTTAATTCACGACCCTTAGCATTAGCTTTGAAGTTTCAGTGTGAATCATGATCGTAATAATTTGAAAGTCGATCGCGCTTGCTTCTCCCGGTTTTGTGCCTGTTCCCGCATTGACTGGATACGCTGGAAAACAAGCCCCACTCACACTCAATCGAATGGCACTCCCGTTTGGAATGCAAATACAAACGGGCTGCAATGGAATTCGATAACTAGAGAATTCAGGATTGTTGCTGCTGAGATACCCTTGCGAAAAGTTCATCACAGTGCCGTTTGGTTTCACTTCCGAAAGTACAGCACACAGATCGAAACTGGCTGAATCTGAACTTGCATGAAGTTCAACAATCATTTCACCAACTAAATGCAAGTCTGTTTCTAAAGGTGCTGTAGTGTAAGTCAGAACATCACTTCGGGCATCAATGTTTGATCGCTCAAATGCTCCACAAGGATAAGCCACATGACCCCCCAAAGCTGGAACAGGTCGCCAAGGATCATGAACAATCACATCGATCGCACTTTCTGAAATCTCTGAACTTAGCTGTCCGTCTCGATCGTCCATTGATGCGAGTCCCGAACTATTCAGATAGAAAATAGTTTGATCAGCTTTCGGAAATTCAGAGAACGATCGCCATTGATTGCTCCCCATTTCAAACAATTGCACAGGTGGATCAGAGAGGGGTTTATCTTTGAGCCAGTGATCGAACCAACGAATTTGAGCGCGATCGCAAAAACTCACGGCATCGGCTCCATAATAGACTGCTCCAACTTTTCGTCCCCAAGGTAGATGCGCCCAAACTCCAGCGATTAGATGAGCTTGCTTGGTGGAAAGATACGATCGCAAAGTTCCCCGCATATAAGTATCGAACCAGCCACCGATGTAGAGCATGGGAATGTCGATCGAACTTACATCTACAGATAGTTTCTGCCAGTAGGATTCAGAGCAATCGAGCCAATCTTGATAGTACGCATCATAGTGAGCATACTTTTGCAGAATCTCAGGATGTGCAGGAATACGATCGCTTAATGGCAGATTCTTCGCGGCTCTAGAGAGTTCCAAAAATGCAGTTTCATCGCCTTTCAATCTCGCGGTTTCTGCCGCCAGTTGAATCGCCCATCCTAAGTTCGCGAACAAACAAAACGCGCTATTCTCATAAGCCCAATCTTGATAAAGCTCGGGAGCTAACATTGCAGGACAAATTGCTTTCAACGGTTCAGGACGATCGAGAGCAGCATACAGTTGAGTCATTCCCTGATAGGAAAATCCATACATTCCAACTTTGCCATTGCTACGAGGCAAATTCGCTGCCCAATTGACCGTTTCAAACCCGTCTACAGTTTCGTTCTCAAATAGCTTAAATTCGCCCTCTGATGTGCCCCGACCTCGTACATCTTGAATGACTACAATATAGCCCTGAGCCGCGTACCAAATTGGATGAGCATAAACGACTGTCGATGCGATCGCACGTCCATACGGCTGCCGCATCAATAACACCGGAAATGTTCCTTCAGCATCGGGATAGTACACATCCGCATCTAACCGAATGCGATCGCGGGTATACATCGAAAGAGTTTGCTTCGGCAGAACTTTAACCATAAGACAATTGCGGAACCGTCGATCGACGTAATACAGCTAAGTCTTCCTCATCCAATTCGACCGGGGTTCCACTGCGAATCAGTTCTGCGAAGTCCTCGTTTGGAATCATGATACAAAGCGCATACAGCCGATCTGAACCTGTGTTGCGAATCTCATGAATTCCAGTCGGAGGCACGAGCAAACTATCACCCGATCGAATTGGAACTTCTTTCCCGTCACAGATCGCAATTCCTTCACCTTTCAGCACAAAGAACATTTCGATCGCGAGTTGATGTCGATTCGGGGGCGTTTTTCCTCCGATGTCGAAGATTTCAACACAGAGCGTAAGAGAAAAATTCGCGATCGTCGGATCAAATACGATCGCCAATCGGTTCGTATCTTGCGGACTGATGCGGTAGGCTTGATACTCCGTGGGGGATTTGATCACGGGAATCACACAAGATTCTTCCATCGAACGATCCTCAGCATGAAGGTCATTCGTAATTTATAGTTCGCAATTCGTAAGTTTTGTTTATTTATTACGATTTGCGAATGGATAAGTTTGAAGTTCAAGCGCATGACAGAAGCTATTGAGCCTATCAAGCAAAGCATTGTAATAAGGGTAAGCATCCTCGCGCTCAGTCTGAAGGCGGGCGTATAGCTTTAATTCTGGTTCTGGTGCTAAGTGTTGTCTTGGAATCTCTAAGCCCGCATTTGTCAGGCGAGTTGATGCGATCGCAATTAACAGCGCCCCAATCGTGTTCGTTCTTCCTAGACGAAGATCCTCTAATCCAGGCAGGATGATTTCTGCTCCTGGCAATTCTTCTAAATTCATGATGAATCGTCCTCTAGATTTTCGGCACACTGCTTAATAAAGTTCTCGACTTTAGCTCTAAGCTCATCCGGATCAAGCGAGGGAAATCGAATCAATTCAGGTGCAATGGCTTCAAAACAATCCTGTAGGGCTTCTAGGGAGAATAATTTTTGTGTGTACATCGCCCGAACATCATCTAAATCCCGATCGAATCCTCTCGATAACTTAGAGAGAGCTTGAGCGGTGAAATCGTAATGATAGAACGAGATTTGACCGCGTTTGCCAATAAAGACACTGCGGTCGCGCCATCCAGGAAGCGGCGGTAAAAAATCCTGTGGGGAAGCCAATTCGATATTAATGTTCAACTCTCGTTTGATTTTGGCAATCGCTTGGAAAATTCCTGGAGGCTCAGGATCGAGACGAATATCGATATCAACCGTAGAACTGCGCCATCCAACCAATAAGGCACTCGCTCCACCCGTGAAGTAAATGCTGCCTGAACCTTGAGCTTCCCTACCTAAGACTTGCATCAGTCGTTCTATCTTTTGAGGGTCAACGGTTGGACGCATATTTCACACACTGCATTTACTTGAAAGTGCGATCGCCAAAATATCAGAATTTCAGCGATCGCTTCACCGTTACGCTAATCCCACCAATTTCTCGCTCAATTCCCACATCCGTTGTCCTTTCGTATCATCACTTGCCTTTTCGGAAAGCTCTTGGACAAACGATTCGCGTCCTTCTTTCTGACGGTTGCCCCAACTCCAATGCACCCCAGATTGCTTAAATTGAGGATCAGCAACCACTTGAGCGACCCGCTCTCCAGCCAGTTCTTGAGACACATAGCCGCCCGTAATGTTCTTCTGGAACCAAGGGAAAACTTTTTGGAACACAGGCAAGCTATTCCGGAATAACGGAGTATCCGCGACACAGCCCGGATAGAGCGAGTTAAATACAATTCCGGTCGATTCGTGATAGCGACGATGCAGTTCGCGCACCGTAATCATGTTGCACAATTTACTATCTTTGTAGGCTTTTCCAGCTTTGAATGGCTTACCGTCGATCATTGCGATCGGGGCTTTGAATCCTGCCTCCAATCCTTCCAGGTTGCCCAAATCAGCCGGAGCCGGAATCGGAATCTTACCGCCTAATTCTTTCGAGTTCGCCGTGACAGTTCCGAGAATAATCAATCGGGGATCAGCGTGTGACGAATGCTTCAGGTCTTCGAGCATCAAATTGCACAGCAAAAAATGTCCGAAGTGATTCGTGGCAACACTGATTTCGTAACCTTCGGGGCTGCGCTGCGGCTCTTTGAGCAAAGGTAAGTAAACGGCTGCATTACAGACCAACGCATCCAGAGATTTTCCGCTTTCTCGGAACTGCGTCACAAACTTGCGAACACTATCCAGCGAACCCAAATCGATGTGCATCAATGTGTAGCTATCCAGTGACATCGAAAGCGATCGAGCGGCTTGGTCTGCCTTTTCTAAATTTCGACAAGCCATCACCACGTGCCATCCTCGATTGGAGAGCGCTTTTGCAGCGTACAAGCCGACTCCAGAGGACGCACCCGTAATCACGACGGTAGGTTTTTGATCTTGAGTCATTTTCTTAAATCTTCGTGAATCGTTGACTGACTTCATGTTCCCATAAGCGCGATCGCACGATTCGTTTCGCGGCGTTACAAAATGTTGAGTGGGGAGTAGGGGGTGGGGAGTAGGGGGTAAAGGCAAGTGCAAACAGAAATAGTGCAAAGAAAAATACTGAATTTCCTACACCTCACTCCCCACTCCCCACTCCCAATGCCCATTTCATCGCACAATAAGAAAGAAATCCTTCTATACTTTGTTCGCCCCCTTTTCCGCTTTTATGGATGCCACGCTTGAACTGACTTTGCAGATTGTCGTGACCGTAATGGCGGGAATTAGCGCTCAGGTTGTCGCGGAATGGTTAAAGATTCCTGCGATCGTATTCCTCTTACTATTTGGCGTAGTTCTTGGAGCGAGCGGAATCAATTGGCTACACCCGGATCAATTAGGTGCAGGATTAGAAGTTTTGATCGCGCTATTGGTTGCGGTAATTTTGTTTGAAGGTGGCTTTAATTTGCAGTTGCGAGAACTCGATCGAGTCTCCGGTAGCTTGCGAAATTTGGTCACGATCGGGGTTTTGGTGACGATTCTGGGTGGGGGAATTGCGGCGCACGTATTGAGCGAGTTTCCTTGGTCGATCGCCTTTCTTTACGCCTCATTGGTAGTGGTAACTGGTCCCGTTGTGATTAATTCACTGCTGCAATATGTGAAAGTCGATCGACAAGTGGCAACTCTGCTCGAAGGGGAAGGCGTGTTGATTGATCCGATCGGTGCAATTCTCGCGGTTGTTGTTTTGAATGTCGTGCTGAATGGACAATCGAACCCGTTGAATATTGCGATCGACCTAATCGTTCGATTGGGAATTGGAGCGGGAATTGGTGCGATCGGGGCGGGATTGATGGGCGTTTTGCTCAGACGAGCGACGTTTTTATCGGATGACCTCAAAACCTTAGTAGTCTTGGCAGGGTTGTGGGGCTTGTTTGGATTAGCTCAAACCATTCGCAGTGAAGCGGGATTAATGGCGACTGTGGTGGCGGGAATTGTTTTGAGAGCGTTTTCGCTGCCAGAAGAACGATTGTTAAAGCGGTTTAAAGGACAGTTAACGACGCTTGCAGTTTCAGTTCTGTTTATCTTGCTATCTGCTGATTTATCGATTCCTGGACTTTTTGCTTTAGGTTGGGGTGGATTGTCTACTGCATTCGTATTAATGCTCGTTGTTCGTCCGATTAGCGTTTTCATTTGTACTTGGAAAAGCGATCTCAATTGGCGACAAAAAATCTTTCTCAGTTGGGTTGCTCCCCGTGGAATTATTGCAGCTTCAGTTGCATCAATTTTTGCAATTCTGTTAACGCAACGAGGGATTAACGGGGGTGATTCGATTAAAGCCTTAGTATTTTTAACGATTATATTAACGGTCGTATTGCAATCTGTGAGTGCTCAAGTTGTTGCAAATCTATTAAAAATTACCGCAGAAGATACGACCGGAGCCGTGATTGTGGGCTGTAGTCCTCTAAGTTTATTAATTGCTCGATTGTTTCGCGATCGTGGAGAGTCGATCGCCCTAATCGACACCGAACCCGATTCTTATCCAACCGATGAAAACCTCAGAGTCTTTATTAGCAGTGCTTTAGACACCGAAGTATTAGAAGAAGCGGGACTCGCCTCTGTGGGCACATTTCTCGTGATGACGAACAATGGCGAAGTGAATTTGGTCTTGGCGCAAAGAGCGATCGAGGAATTTTCCCCGCCGCGTGTTTTCTCAGTTTCTCCTGCGGATTCTGCTGCTTCAGTCAAAATTCAACCTGCATTTGCACCTCAATTCAACTTAAAAACATGGAATCAGTTTCTATCCGATAACGCTGTTAAGCTCGGTGAGACTGAGTTTCAAGCGGATAACTTTGAAGTTCAGCAAGCTCGATTACGAGCAATGGTGGAATCGGAAACATTGTTGCCTGTGTTGTTAGAACGCGATCATAGTTTGCAAGTTTGTCCAGCGGATTCAAATTGGCAAGTGGGCGATCGATTAATCTACTTGCTGCATGATCCGAAGCCCAAATTGCTCAAAGTCTTGGGCGGCTCAAATCAGACTCGATTGACACTCGAAAAACTACCTGAAATCGAAGAAATTCCAGAGCCAGAAATGAAGCCTGAAGTGGTTCAATAACTCAGATTTTGAATCAGTCTCAACAAGCCATTTTCAAGGCTCTCGTTCATCGCCTTCGCCCGCCCCGGAATGAATTCGGGGCTAACAGAACAAAGTCCACTGAAGGGGACTAAGAGACGATTTCAGCTTCTTCAGTCCCGTTTAGGGGACTTCGCACCGATAGCCCCGAATTCATTCCGGGGCGAGATAGCGCAGAGGACGAAACGCCCAACATACCTCTTATTGAAAGTGGTGCAAAATTTAAGACAATCCTCTATTCCAGTTCCGCATCGCATCGATTTGATCCCTGCACTTTGAATATTGCTTTGTTACAGAGAATACATTTATTGCGATCGATGGCTTCTATAACTGTAGTCGTTGTTTCACTTCAGAAGACACATCTATCGATCGATAGATGTTGCAGGAAAACCTTGCTCCTTAGCAATCGTAAACAGCAAGGTTTATCAGTTGTTTCTTTTTTACTAAGGACATTCTACGATGCTGCGCGGATTACTGTCATTTCGAGGTCCGTATCGGATCTTAAATTTTGCTTGGTTTGCTTTCTTTCTAACCTTCGTCGTTTGGTTTAACTATGCACCATTCTCGACTGTGATTCGAGAAGATCTGCATCTTACCGTTGCTCAAGCGAGAACACTCGGACTGTGTAACTTAGCATTAACCATTCCAGCCCGAATCATTATTGGAATGTTGCTCGATCGCTTTGGTCCAAGAATTACTTACTCAGCATTGCTCATTTATGCAGCCCTTCCTTGTTGGGCATTTGCGGCAGCACAAACCTTTGATCAATTGGTTTGGAGCCGATTGGCGATGGGAATTGTAGGAGCAGGTTTTGTCGTTGGAATTCGTCTAGTTGGGGAATGGTTCTCAGCGAAACAGATTGGACTCGCACAAGGGATTTATGGCGGTTGGGGAAACTTTGGATCGTTTGCATCGGAGGCTTTCTTACCGTCGATCGCATTTGGCAGTGCCTTTCTCTATTCGGGACATGAAAATTGGAGATTCGCGATCGCGCTTTCTGGTGTGATTTCGCTAGTCTTCGGCATTCTGTTTTACATCAATGTTCGCGATACTCCGCCTGGTAAAGAGTATCAACGTCCTGCCCGGAATGGTGGCATGGAAGTGACTTCGAGAAAGAGCTTTTGGGCATTGGTTCTCACGAATGTTCCATTGTTTGCTGCAATGGGCTTGATTGCTTGGAGATTGCAGTTAGTGAAATTCCTCACTTCTACTGCAATGTATAGTGTTTGGTTTGGTTTAGTGCTGTTGTTTATATTGCAGACGTATCAAGCATTCAAAGTCAATCGTGAAGTTGTTCTTGGTGAAAAAACCTACCCGAATCGCGATCGATATGAGATCGGACAAGTCTTTGTGTTAGAGCTTGCGTATGCAGTGAGTTTCGGTTCAGAGTTAGCAGTCGTTTCAATGCTGCCAGAGTTCTTTGAACATACATTCAACCTGAGTCACCAAATTGCAGGTCCCGTTGCAGCAACTTATCCATTCATGAATTTGATTGCTCGTCCTGCGGGTGGCTTGATTTCAGATCGAATTGGTAGCCGCAAATGGACATTAACCGCGATGATTGCGGGAGTCGGAGTTGGGTACATGGTGATGAGTCAGATTCATTCGGGACTACCTTTACCGATCGCGGTTCTGTTAACAATGGGCTGTGCTTTCTTTGTCTTTGGGGGTGCAGGTGCGACTTTTGGAATTGCTCCTTTGCTCAAACGCCAGGTTACAGGACAGATTGCAGGGAATATTGGAGCTTATGGCAGTGTTGGATCAGTTCTTTATGCGACTACTTATAGTTTGTTACCGCATACGACTGAGGGAAGTCAGAGTTTCTTTCAAGTGTTGGGAATTGCGGGAATTGTAGTTGCATTCTTGTGTGCGTTCTTGCTGAAAGAGCCGAAAGCGACGAAGCAAGAGATCGCGGAAGCTGCAATGTTGGCTCACTAACGCTTCACTCGAATCCCTTGAGCATTGCAGTCTCGTAACCAAAGTTGAATTGCTTGTCCGATCGCTCCGTCGCGGCTGTCTCGTGGTGGAGTGATTGGCTGATTCGGGGTCGTTGTGCCGATTCGAGTGAACATGAGTGCGAGTTGCCACCCTTCTGAAGTTTGAGTGAGAAATAACCAGTGAAATTGTTGAATGTCGATCGCTTTTCCGCTAACAATTTCCCGCTCTAAAGTCGTGATGAAAACCTGCTTTAAAGTCGGATCAGTTGGACGATTACTATTCAATGGCAAAGGTTGAAATTCGGGTCGTCCTGCTAGAAGAACGGAATTTCTAGGGAGACGAATGGTTCCGAGGCGCGATGCCTCTGGCACACGCAGACGTGCCCGCACAATCACCCGATTGGCGTATCCAGGAAGATCAGGTAAAAGGGCTTGAACCAATGGCTCGATTTCTCTTGGACAGGCAATTCGAGCCGCTTGGACAGGGGAAATGGGGAATAGATTGGCGATCAGAATGCCGATCGCAATAATGCACGATCGCATGATTTAGTCCTCAAAACTACGCCAATTCCTCACAAATACGATCGAATGCCGCCACCGGATCATCTGCTGCTGTAATCGGTCGCCCAATCACCAAATACGAAGCTCCTGCCTGAATCGCCTGTTTCGGTGTCATAATCCGCTGTTGATCTCCCGCTGCTGCCCAAGTCGGACGCACTCCTGGACACACCAAAACAAATTCATCGCCGCAAACTTGCCGTAATTGAGCCACTTCATGCGGCGAACAAACTGCACCCGATAACCCGCTTTCTTTTGCCAATAACGCCATTTCGAGCGCATATTCTGGCAGTTCCAGCGGAATTTTCAACTCAAACGCCAGCGATCGAGCCGATAAACTCGTCAATACCGTAATCGCAATCAATCGAGAAGGCATGGAACCTTCGGGCGTATTTGAGACGATCGCTTTTTGTGCCTGTTCTAGCGCCGTTTTTCCCGCTGTGGCATGAATCGTAATGAGATCGGCTCCAAATCGTGCCGCTGCTCCACAAGCTCCCGCAACCGTGTTGGGAATATCGTGGAATTTCAGATCTAGAAAAATCCGTTTTTCGCGCTCTTTTAGAATCTTTAGAATATTCGAGCCGCTGCTGACAAACAGTTCTAAACCAACTTTCCAGAATGTAACTTGAGGAAGTCGATCGACCAGTGCGATCGCGGCTTCTTCTGACGAAACATCAAGCGGGACAATAATGCGATCGTTCATGGCACGAACCGGACGAATTTGTTTTTACCAAGCTGGAGAACTTTTCCAGTCAAAGCTTCTGGCGATTCAAACAGCAAATCGACCGTACTCATTTTTTCACCCTCAAGTTTGACTGCTCCACCTTGGATCTGTCTCCGCGCATCAGAACTAGATTTACACAAGCCCGCAGCCGCTACGAGATAGAACAATTTCGCTGGAAACTGTACTCCAGACAGCGAAAACTCTGGAACTGAATCACTTTGCGATCCTGCACCTTGAATGAGGCTTAGAGCGGCATTCTGAGCTTCTAGAGCGCGATCGTTGCCGTGATATTGAGAAACGACATCTAGCGCGAGTAATTTTTGTCGATCGCGCGGATTTTCCGGCAGTTGATCGAGCGGTAAATCGGTTAAAAGCTCGAAATATTGTTCGATCGTGCTATCCGGTACTTTCTCTAATTTCGAGTACATACTCAGCGGATCTTCAGACAATCCCACGTAATTGCCCAACGATTTCGACATTTTCTGAACGCCATCTAACCCTGGCAAAATCGGCATCAATAGTCCAAATTGCGGATTCTGTCCAAAGTGCCGCTGTAAATCGCGTCCCACTGCCAAATTAAACTTTTGATCCGTTCCGCCCAGTTCGACATCTGCTTCGAGCGCCACCGAATCGTAACCCTGCATCAACGGGTATAAAAACTCGTGCAGGTAAATCGGATTCTCCTTCCTATAGCGCTCCGCAAAACCTTCTTTTGCCAACATTTGCCCGACCGTCATCGTCGCCAGCAACTCCAGAATCTTGCTCAAATCCAGCTTTGACAACCATTCCGAGTTATAGCGAATCTCCAACCGTCCGGGCGTATCAAAATCCAAAATCGGGCGCAACTGTCTAAGGTAAGTTGCCGCATTCGCCTTCACGTCTTCCTCGGTCAATTGCTTCCGAACCTCTGATTTTCCAGTCGGATCACCGATTCTCGCGGTAAAATCACCGATCAAAAGCACTGCTGTATGTCCGGCATCTTGAAACTGTCGCAACTTCCGGTAAATCGTACTATGACCCAGATGAATATCCGTCCCCGTTGGATCAATTCCAAACTTAATCCGCAGCGGTTTATCGCTCTTTTCCAAGCGAACCCGTAAATTTTCCGTGGGTTGGTTTGAATCCGGTTGATCTGGGAAAATCTCCGTCGTGCCCCGAAACAACCAGTCAAGAGAGTGAGACATACTTTATACTTTTGAGAAAAATCAATGGTCTAAAAAATGGGCGGCTTGTACGAACCGGATCTTAGCCACATTACTATAAACGTTGGCGCTCTGAGCTTCATCGAAACTTTGTTCCATTTTTCCAAGTCTCAATTATCCTACTAGAGTTGCTTCACCTGATCCCGGAAATGCCCCAGTGTTCAAGCGTTTGGTTCAAGTTTTTGCGGAACGGTTCCTCAAATCCCTGAATCTAGTTTCTTAAGTTCCCTAAGTTCTTAGCTAAAAGAGAGTTTGCCGTGTCGTCGAATACCCTTAGACAAAAGCAGCAGAGACAACCCGAAACCACTCTAGAATTCGTCCAGTCGGTGGGCAAAGTCACAGGTGGAACGCTTCTAGCGATTACGATGCTGTCGAGTTCCGTGATCGCTGGAGGTCTGGTTGGACTGGCGATTAGTTTTCGGAATTTGCCCGATGTGCGATCGCTTCGAGGCTACAAGCCCAGCGAAACTACGCACATCTACGACATGAAAGGTAAAAAACTCGCCAGTATTCACGGAGAAGCCAACCGCGAAGTCGTGCCGCTCAATAATATTTCGCCCCATCTGAAGCGAGCGGTGATCGCGATCGAGGATAGCTATTTCTATTCGCACCAAGGGGTCAATGCGGGCGCGATCGCACGGGCAACGGTCGCTAACTTGTCAACGGGACGAACCGTGGAAGGGGGTTCTACCCTGACGATGCAGTTGGTGAAAAACCTGTTCCTGTCGCCTGAACGAGCGATTAGTCGAAAAATTGCAGAGGCGGTTCTTTCCCTCCGAGTAGAGCAGATTTTCAAGAAAGACCAAATCTTGGAAATGTACCTCAACCAGATTTACTGGGGACACAACAACTACGGAGCGCAAACCGCTGCTCGGAGCTATTTCAACAAAGACGCGGCAAATCTGAACCTGGCTGAATCCGCGATGATGGCAGGCTTGATTCAATCGCCGGAAGCGCTCAGTCCCTTTGCAAACATGAAGGCAGCAAAAGCGCGTCAAGCGGATGTGCTCAATCGGATGCGGGAATTGGGCTGGATTACGGCGCAAGAAGAAGCCCAAGCCCGAAAACAACCGATCAAACTGGGCAGAATTACCTCATTCCAAACGAGCCAAATGCCGTATGTGAGTGATGCGGTTGTCAAAGAATTAACTCAGAAATTTGGACGGGATGCGGTTCTCAAGGGCGGAATGCGGATTCAAACCACGATCGATTCGAGAATGCAGCGAATTGCAGAAGATACGGCGCGTCGCTGGCTTGGAACGCTGAACGCTCAAGGTGTGTATGCCGATCAAATGTCGATCGTTTCGGTTGATCCCCGGACTCAATTTGTGAAAGCGATGGTGGGTGGGGTCGATGCGAAAAAGAGCCAGTTCAACCGGGCGACTCAAGCGCTGAGACAACCCGGATCGGCTTTCAAACCGTTCGTATATTATGCGGCGTTTGCTTCCGGTCGATATGCGCCCGATTCGACGATTCTGGATGCGCCTGTGAGTTATCCAGATGGGTATGAAACGTATTCTCCCCAGAACTACGATCGAAGTTTTGGTGGTGCGATGACGCTCAGACGCGCTCTGGAAACTTCTCGGAATATTCCAGCGATCAAATTAGGGCAAGAAGTTGGCTTAAATAAAGTCGTCGAAATCTGTCGCAGTATTGGAATTAAAAGCCCGATCGATCCAGTCATTTCGCTCCCTCTAGGTTCGGTCGATTTAACTCCGTTGGAAATGGCGGCTTCTTACGCTGCGTTTGCGAATAATGGCTGGTACTCGGATACGACTCTGATCGCGCAAGTCACCGACAGCAGCGGCAATGTCATTTTGGACAATACGCCAAAACCAAGATTGGTACTGGATTCTTGGGCATCTGCGGCGTTGAATGATGCAATGCAAGGGGTGATTACTCGCGGTACGGCAACAGCGGCTCAAATCGGTCGTCCTGCGGCGGGTAAAACTGGAACCACTTCTTCTGAGCGGGATATCTGGTTTGTGGGCTATGTGCCTCAGCTTTCGACTGCGGTATGGGTTGGAAATGATGACTACACGCCGCTTGGACAGGGTGCGACTGGAGGAACATTTGTCGCTCCGATCTGGCGTGATTTCATGTCACAGGCGTTGCAGGATGTCCCAGTTGAACGGTTCCGTCCGCCATCGGATTTCGATCGACCGTAGAGCGAATTTGAGTAGAGGCACAGAATGTTGTACAGGTTCGCGTCTCTACGATAAATGCAGGCACGATTTGTGTAGCAGTAGAAGCTTAGAGTAGGACATCCTCGGAGTTGCCCCCAAACCCCCAATTCTGGGGGCTTAAGACTCTTGCTCCCCCAAACTTGGGGGCTGGGGGGCTTTTTAGAAGTTTCCTAACTGAAGTAGGTATCGCTACACTTTTCAAACACCCTCTAAAAAAACTCCGGTACAAAGACTCGGAGTTCCAAATATTATTTATCAATTTGCGATTTCATTCGTTCCAGCGTTTGAGTCATTTGATCAAACATCTGTTGTGGAGTCATTCCCGCCTGTCCTAGCTGAGTTTTAAGCTGCTCGACCATCATCTGAGCCGAGAAATCCTCAGAAAGCTCAAACCGCTTCATAAATACCTTATAGCGATCCATGATGGCTTCCATCTGTTCGATGTACATCAGTTTGCCTTCACGATCGAACTTTCCATAACTGCTACCTAACTGAATCAGCGATTGATAGTCCTGAAACAGTTTTTTCGCTTCTTCTTGAACAATTTCGGAGTCAAAAAATCCCATTGGTCTGAGCAAGGATGTAAATGGTGATCTATCCTGAACTCATCATATTCTATGGATTTGCCCCTCGGTAAGTAGTGTTTTCACTACCGTTTTAGAAACCATACAAAACTCGCAGTGACCATTCGACGATCGTGGGACTTGCCCGATTATTTGGATTTGAGACGATCGTAACGGAGGGACTAATATTTAAGCGATCGTTGAGCAATAATCCAAAAAATGCCTCAAAATTCGTCTGAGTTTCATTGCCTAAACGTCTCGTAATAAAGGGCTGTCCAACGGCAACTCCTGCTCTTGATCCTGGGATGAGAAAATTCTGAAAGGTCACTCCCAATGCCCAAGTTTTCGGATTGAGATCAAGGTCTTGCTGCAATAGCCTGTTAAATCCTTGATAGTTGCCAATTCCCAATCGTCCAAAGATTCCGAACACGCCAAATCGTTGTTGGATTGCCCACTCTGCACTAATCCCCGCTGCATTAATTTGAGTGCCATTGATCTCAGCATTTGTGTATTGAAGTTGAACTTTAATCGGTGCTGTCGGGACGGCGTATTCAGCTTCGACACTGGCTTGATAGCGATCGCGAAAGAGTCCCGCATTTGCATTCGAGGAATCCGCCGCAGCATATAGCGCTCTCAAAGTGAGATTACGATCGAGTGACCAAGCGATCGCGGCTCCCGCTCCTCCGAATCGATCGATTTCGTTCTGCACAATTAAGGGATTATTCGCAAAAAAGCTCGACCCGAAATTATCTCCGGTTTGATTGGCGAAAGAATTACGATCGATAAAATCACTCGGCGGCAAATTTGATCCGACTGCAATTTCTAAATTTTCAGTTGGACGAAACGCATAATACAGCTTACGAACTTTCAAATCGCGGCTTGCTCCAACCGGATCGAGTCCGCCACCATCTGCAAGAATTCCAGTCGTTCCGAGCAAATTTTGTCGATCGTTCTGTGCTCGTGCGATCGCATCTTCGCCATTGTTTCCTGCTTCAAGCTGAGTCACTAAGCGATCGTCACCTTGTAAACTGGTCAGTAAATTCAATCGCACACGAGAAATTACTGTCGTGTCTGAGTTTGTGCCATTTGTGACAACGTAATACACTTGCCCATTGAGCTTTGTGGTTGGTGAGAACTGCTGACGTTCTTGAGTGGCAATGCGGCTTTCGATATTATCAACCCGCGACCGTAGTTGCGATAATGCGCCACCATACGCATTGATCAATCGTCGAATCGTTTGCACATCGTCTGCAATCGTTGAGCCTGCATTGCCAGCGAGTAATTGCTCTTCGATCCTGCCGATTACCGTCGCGATCGTGGCTGCAAATTCATTTCGGGTTAAAGGACGATTGCCGCGAAATGTTCGGTCTGGATAGCCTGCAAGTACTCCATAGCGTTCGACGAGAGACTGTACAGCTTGAAATGCCCAATCGGTAGGACGCACATCAGACAATTCAGAAACCGAAGTCACTTGATCCATCGGATTAGACTCTTGTGACCTCGCAGGAGAAGCAATCAGCACTAAGCTACTCAAGCCGATTAAGAACCAATTCGCTTGTCTCACACACACACTCCTCACGGGCTGCCGAACTCCAATCAGTTATAACAGCCTGCGAGGAATTGTCTCAAATCAAGCGTTAGCTGTCGCAGCTTTTTTCTCAGATTCAGAGCCTTGTGTACCGAGTTGAATCAGTTCCACTTTGTATCCGTTTGGATCTTCGACAAAGGCAATCACAGTCGAGCCATGCTTCATCGGTCCCGGTTGACGAGTCACTTTTCCGCCCCGTTGTGCGATCGCGTCACAAGTTGCGTAAATGTCATCAACGCCGATCGCAATATGACCGTAAGCATCGCCTAGTTCATAGTTCTCTTTGCCCCAGTTGTAAGTGAGTTCTAGCACCGCTGTATCCGATTCATCTCCGTAACCGACGAATGCCAGCGTAAATTCTCCACCGGGATAGTCTTTTTTCCGTAACAGCTTCATGCCGAGCAAATCGCAGTAGAAATTCAGCGACTCATCAAGATTTCCGACTCGAAGCATCGTGTGTAATAACCGCATCTGATTCTCCTAATAAGCAGCGATCGACGAAAGTTCTAGACGAAATGATCCGGGTGTAAATCTCGGATTCAATCCGCCATCATATTCAAATTTACTTAGCATCAGTTGAAAAGAGCGAATCTGATTGGGAGAAATCTTCGCATCTGGGACAGTTTTTGCCCGAAATACTGGAATTAGCTCAGTGAACGGAATCTGTACCGTGATCCATTCATTCGCTACAGTATCAAACGAATGAGAATAGCCCACACTGTCCCAAGCATCTCCATCTCGGACTAAGAACTTATAGCGGTTGCCATCTCCTTTTAATCGAAGTTCGATCCCTGTGAAGTTTGAGAGATCGATCGGAGGTTCAAAATTGCGAGTCCGAATCGAGGCAAAACCGCCAGAATTTGCTGTAGAGACATTCCCAGAAAAAACTGCTGCTCCATTCTCCAATCGAACACCGCTATCACTCACGCCGCCCATCACGACATCATCGAGCGCACCCCAAGTATTTTGGATATCGATCGATAAACTGCTAAAGTCGAAAATCACTTGATTATCGTAAGTCGGTTGGGGATTGGGGCGAGGTTGAAACATTTTTTGCAGCCAACTAACAACAGGAATCGCTTCAAAGTAGTCTAATGTTTGCACGAATCGACCTAAATCCCATTGCGATCGTGGTTCATTCATGGCGTTCTCCAAGCTGAGGGACTGTTTTCATTGTAGGAAATCTACTCTTTGTCGATCAGAGTGATATCGCATTGTGATATCACTAAAAACGCTGCATATAGGAAGGACAATGCTGACTTATAAAGGCTACAGAGGGCAGATTGAGATCGATACGGATGCTGGTATTCTATTTGGTCGCGTCTTAGATATCAGAGATGTAATCACCTTTAGAGGTAAAACTGTAGAGGAAGCAGTACAAGCTTTTCAAGACTCGATCGATGATTATCTAGAGTTTTGCCAAGAACGAGGAGAAGAACCGAATAAGCCATTTTCTGGAAAGCTTCCATTTAGAACAACACCTGAGCGGCATCGACAGGTTTATATTGCGGCGCAAAAAGCAGGGAAAAGCATTAATTCTTGGATGGATGAAGTGTTAGAGCATGTTTGAAAAGTATAGGAAGATGCTTCACTTCGATGCCATTTCGCCCGTGATTGGAAATCACGGTCTATCGGAACAAAGTCCACTGAAGGGGACTGAAAGCCAGTTACAGCAAACTCTTCAGTCTGTTTCAACAGACTTCGTTCCGATAGCCCCGAATTCTATTCGAGGGGCGATTGATGCGATGAACGACTACTTTTCAAACACCCTCTTAGGTCGTGCAGCAGAAGAAGTATTGCGTGAAGGTTCTACCGAAAGTTAATTCTTCTGCCTCGATAGAATTTGCTGTAATGAAAGGGACGATTTTGGCGATCGACAAATATGCTAAGATTTCACCCCCCAGGATTCGGGCAAAAGTTCACCCAAACTAGCTTAGGCACGATCGCTTATTACACTCGCGCTCAAACTAGCGACGAAACGCCGATCGTATTCCTGCATAGTTTCGGTGGCGGTTCTTCAGCTTATGAATGGTCGAAGGTCTATCCAGTGTTTGATCCGATCGTGGCTGTGGATTTAATCGGTTGGGGAGATTCGAGCCATCCTGCTCGTGACTATCGACCGGATGACTATGTGATGTCGATCGAGGAATTTCTCAAAAAAATCTCAGACCAGCCTGTTCATTTGGTTGCCGCTTCGTTGACGGGTGCGTTTGCGATTCGGTTAGCGGTGCAGCATCCGGAATTAGTGCGATCGCTCTTTCTGATTTGCCCTTCTGGGTTCGATGATTTTGGGCAAAATGCAGGGCGGCGAATTCCGCTAGAGATCATCAATACGCCGATTTTGGATCGAATTATTTATACGATCGGGGCAACAAATGATTTGGCTGTGAGGAATTTCTTGGAAAATTTCTTGTTTGCGAATCGCGATCGTGTGACTCCAGAAATGATCAATGCCTATCTCGAATCGGCTCGAAAACCAAATGCGGATTATGCAGCGCTGTCATTTTTACGCGGTGATTTGTACTTCGATTTAGCACCTTATTTGCCACAGTTGAAAACACCAACCTCGATCGTTTGGGGTAGTCAGGCACAATTTACTGATGTGCAACTTGGACGAGAAATCGCAGCAATGAATCCGGATGCAATTCGAGAGTTTCAGATTGTGCCAGAATCGGGCGTTTTAGTGCATTTAGAACAGCCTGCGATCGTGGCTCGATTGTTACTTCAGTGGTTGAAAGCAGAAATTGATTGAGTAGATTTGTTCTGCCATTTCTCGATTAGCTGATTGAGAATTTGTCGATCGACATTCGTTAATACTTTGTGTTGCAATAGATTCGACAATTCTGTTGCCCATTCTTTGTAAGTCGATCGACCAATCACGCCCTCAGAAGTTTGAACATAATCGACTAGAACAGAGGGAAAAATGCAAAACTGTTTCCATCGATCGAGACACTGGAGAAAATATTCGTAGTCCGCAAACACTTTATAATCAGGATTCCAGCTTGGAGCATTCTCACGAAGATGGGCGAATCCATTGCTATCAAATAGAGCTTTATGCTGAACAAAATCGCTGACGGTGCTATTTAAATCTGGAGAAATAAACGGTTCTCCTTGTTTGATTAATTCACCATTTTGAACAATATTTCGTCTGCGATGTTGCTGAACCATGCAGCACCGAATTTGAGAATTTTGTTGGAAGAATGCTTTAATTTCTGCGACGAATTGAGGCGCGATCGCATTATCATCATCCAAATAAGCAACAATCTCACCTGTCGCGATCGATAACCCTAGATTTCGAGCAATACACAGCCCGAAACTTGTTTCAGAATGATCAATTTCTCGGTAAATAACGGTTGTGAATGGCTGGATTAATTCGCGGGTTTTCGCATCGCATCCGTCATTAATCACAATCCACTCGAACTCAGAATCAGACTGATTCAAAATACTGGGAAGGGCGCGAGTTTCGAGAAGATGCGATCGACGATGAGTAGCGGTAATTAGACTCAGCTTCATTCGTCGATCGCGCCTTCAATTTATCGATTTGCTGGCTGATTTGTCGGCTGATCCGCAGTCCGAGGATAAGCAACATCCACAAAGCCCATTTCGAGCAATTGTTGATAGGCTTGCTTACCTAAATCGCGGGTCGGTTGTTGGCTTCGGATAATCTGAACCAACAGCGGGACAGCTAATTCCGATTGATTCATTGCCCGATGCACCAATGCCAAACGGTAGGTCGCTTGATCTCGCAGTTGTGCAGCTTCCAACGCTTTCGTGCGCTGACTATCTGCCACACGGGTATCCACCCCAGAGAAGCTTGCCGCTAACTCTTGGTAGAAATTTGATAGCTGATTGTAGACCTGACGGGCTTCCTGGAGCTTTTTCATTGCCACAGGTAGATTCTGTGATTTGACAGCTTGATCGGCTTCATCCATCAGCCGCTGTCCACCCTGCAAACTTAATAAACCGCCACCCTGAGCAGGTGTTGGACGCACCACGTTTGGATCATTCGGACTGATCGGACGAGCTTGACCGCTTCCTGATCCGGGCGTTTGTGCCTGAACGGACGGGGCTTTGAGCATCACACCTGCAAGCATTGAGAGCGAAAGAATGCCAGCGATGGAAAGGGGTTGAATCGTTCTCAGATGAGCCATGAATTTTGCAGAATGCTAGTAGGACTACTTGGAACCTTCGGATCTTATCATTGTGAGATCCATTTTCAGGTGAAGTGATCCGATTCCTTTTTGTTCCCTAGCATTTAATTATCGGTGCAAAATCCAGTAGAAGAATGCGCTGAGAACGGCTGCGATCGGTAAAGTTAGCACCCAAGATAAGAGAATTTGAGTGAACACTTTCGCGTTTGCCTGCCGCGAAATCAATCCCACTCCAAAAATTGAGCCAACCGAAACATGAGTGGTAGACACAGGCAACCCAAATCGACTCGCAGCAATCACGAGAATTCCGGTGATCAAATTCGCGCTAAACCCTTGCCCAGAGTTCATCGCAGTGATGCGTTTACTCATCGTATCGGCAACTCGTCGAGCATTGAGCAAGCCCCCGATCGCCATTAGAACCGCGATCGCGAATGCGCCTCCCTGCATCGAAACTGCCTGAATTCCCATCATCAAAGGCACAATTTTCGGTGTATCGTTCAGACCTCTAGCAAAACTCACGACTCCAGCACTGAGAAAATGAGCGGCATCAATTAAGCGTTGATTTTTCACGCCCCATGCTTTGCCAACATAGCGTTGATTGCAATCCTCGATCGTTCCAGTGGTGAAAGACGGAGCACCTACTGCGATCGTACTATCCGCAAATTGCATCGTTGTTTCACCCACACAAACGCAATTCTCTTTCTCAATTCCAAGTTTAAGCCGAAGGTAATGGGTGATCGAATACACGATCATCCCCAACGGAATCGCTAAAACCGGACTCAATAACAACGGTAAGAGAAATGATTTTTGCAATGCTGCAAAATTAACACCCGTTCCAATTGCAACCAGTCCAGCTCCAACCAGCGCTCCGGTTAATCCATGAGTTGTCGAAATCGGAAATCCTAATTGAGTTGCCAAGATCACGGTAATTCCGGCAGAAAGCGCGATCGCTAAATGAAAGTCAGCCCCATTCGCGATCGCGTCGGGAACTAAGCCTTTCCCTGAGAAGCTTTTAACCAATGCTGAAGCTAAGAAAATCGAACAGATTGAGCCAGCGAAGGTTGTGATCGTTGCCCAAGCGATCGCGGTTTTGTAGTTGGTGGTTTGGCTGCCAAATAGGGTGGCAACTCCCTTGAAATTATCATTTGCGCCGTTGGAATAGGCTAGAAACAATGTGGCAAGAAAAAGCAGTGCTAGATACACGGAAAACTTTCCTGAAACGACATCCCAAAATCATCGAAGCAATTACCGTTTCTTGGTCTAGCATTAACTCTTTCTTAACCTTACTGTCAAAAATAAAGCGCGATCTTAATTGCAGGATCGCGCTCAAACCTAGAGTCAGCAACAACTTTGGGGGCTGCAACAATCGCTGCTAGATTGCTCGATCGTATCTCGATAATCCATTCCTTTTGTCACTTGCGGATCGCGAATTTGATCACCAGAACAGCGAAACGGTTCCGCTTCCTCTAATGAAATCTCAACACGAGGCTCAACCGGAATGATATCAGCTTGATAAGCACCATTTGGATTGGTGTAGATGTGAAACGTTTTATCACAGACTGCCATGCGTTCACCCCGATAAAGGGTATGTCCATCGTCGTCTTGCACCGCTTTCCAAGGACCGCGATAAATTACTGCTTGATTGCGTTCCCAACATTCGCCCTGTTTGCCTTTGAACGCTCGAACGGTGAGCGATCGAAATTCCACTCCATCAAGCACTTGCCAAGGTTCACTCTGCCGCGCCAAAATTTCCACTCCATAAAATCCAGCTTGCTCAAACATTTCTAGAAATTCGTGTTCGAGAAATGCTCCAGCAATACAACCGCTCCAGAGTTCAGGATCGTTCAGGATTTTTTCAGTTGGAGGCTCATCACAGACAATATCTGAGATTACAGCGCGTCCACCACGTTTGAGAACACGAAAGATTTCTTGAAACAATTGTTTTTTATCTTGAGGACGAACGAGATTAAGTACACAGTTGGAAATAACAACATCAACGCTATCTGAAGCGATTAAAGGTTGAGATTGACGTAAGCGATCGCATTCCGCTTCAAATGCTGCGATCTCGGCAACTGAACGGATAGGACTCTGATCTAGCCACTGTTGGACTAAATCTAAGTTCAGCGCTAAATCCTGAATCTTGCCTTTGACAAATTCTACATTCTGATAGCCGAGCTTTTCGCTCATTGGAAGCAGATATTTACGCGATAGACCGAGCATTTCATCGTTCATATCGACCCCGATGATCTTCCCAGTTGCGCCCACTTTTTGCGCCAGAATGTAGCAATTCTTTCCTGCTCCAGAACCCAGATCGACCACTGTTTCACCGGAATTTACATAGCGAGTTGGATCGCCACAACCATAGTCTTTTTCAATGATTTCCTGCGGCAAGATCTCTAGATAACGCGAGTCATAGCCATCAGTCGGACAACAGAGAGAAGCTTGAGGCTGCTGTGCGCCTGCTTCGTACCGTTCGCGGACGGCTTGCTCGATATCGTAAGGAATTGCAGTATCAGTCATGTTGGTAGCTCCTAAATTATTTAACGGTAAAAGAACGATCGCTAATTGATCGTTCTTCTACGCTCATTTTCACATTCCATTTCCCAGCTTGCGATTGGGGTGTGAGCGGTGCATTGCAAGTCACAACCCAAGGCGATCGACTAATTTCCTCAGTTTGGTAACGGCTTTGATGGACAATTTGACCTGTTGAATTACTCCACCGACAGCTAATTCTAAGTCGATTATTGATAGGAGCATTTTTTAGGGTCACGCGGTAAAAAATTTGCTGATCTTTTTGTCGATCGAATTGTGTCACGGGCTTGGCTGAACTTTCCAAAGTCACAATGTGCTGAATTGCTCCAATTCGATTGAGTTGATTTTCACGCTTCTGATGAACAACCGCGATCGTAGTGGTTAAGCCTGCAATCATAATCGCGATCGTAGACAGCACAATCTTCTTTCGCTGCTGTTTCTGAAACAACAATCGACGGTGATGAACCTGAGCGATCGCAGCTTCGAGCAAATCGTTTGGCAGGTCTAAGGTTTGGAGAATTTCTTTAATCTGGTGATCATCGAATTCGCTGTCGTCTTGTAAACGATCGAGTTCTGCGACGATTTGATCAAGTTGGGCTTCGGTCAGGGTAGCCATACGCAAAACAGGGAGGTATGGATCAGTCATACCATGAGAACTTTAGGCTGAATTTAACTCTTAAAGATTTCCTCGTAAAGCTTGCTCACGCTCGATCGCTTCAAATAACGATTTGAAATTTCCTTCGCCAAAACCTTGTGAGCCATGCCGTTCAATGATTTCAAAAAATAAGGTTGGTCGATCTTGAACCGGACGAGTGAAGATTTGTAGTAGATAACCTTCACGATCGCGATCGACTAAAATTCCAAGTTCCGCTAATTGCTCGATCGATTGATCAATCTTGCCGATTCTCGCTTCTAAATCGGTGTAATACGATCGCGGCACGTTCAAAAATTCAATTCCTAACTGTTTGAGTTTTGTCACCGTATCGATAATGTCATGCGTCAGATACGCGACGTGCTGCACTCCGCCGCCGTGGTTGTAATCGAGAAATTCCTGGATCTGAGATTTTCCTTTCCCGATCGCAGGTTCATTAATCGGTAGTTTGATCGCTCCGGTTGTATTCTGCATTACCGATGATGTTAGCGCAGAATAATTCGTGGTAATCACGCTTTCGTCAAATTGTACTAACAAATCTAATTCCAACACGTTTCTAAAGAAGTTGACCCAGTGTTCCATCTTTCCTTTTTCGACATTGCCAACCACGTGGTCAATTTTGATCAATCCAGCATTCATCTGTGATTGGGTCAAACGAGGAACAAATCCAGGCGCAAAGATGCCGTAATATCGATCGCGTTCCACAAATTTGATTAAGGTATTGCCATAGCCGTAGATTGTGGCATATCGATAAATTCCGTTTTCGTCTCGTTCTTCTGTGGGTGGAACGGCTGATAATGCTCCTCGTGCAGTACTGATAGAAAAAGCTCGATCGACGTTTTTCACGCTCAAGGCAATGATCGCAACATGATCGCCGTGTTTAGCTGTTTTTAATGCGATCGGATGGTCGGGATCAAGCGCAGCACTTAGAACTAATCGAATCTCACCTTGTTGCAGCACATAAGAAGCGACAGAGCGCGATCCGGTATCGAGTCCGCGATAAGCGATCGACTGAAACCCAAATGCGCGATCGTAAAACATCGCTGCCTGTTTTGCATTACCGACATACAGTTCTAAATGATCAAACGATTGAATCGAAACAGCATCACTCATGCAAAGCGTCACTATCCATAAAACTCAGCCTAGAGAAAGTCATAGCATTTCAGCAAGATCGACCCTGATTTTTTTACCGATAACTATAGAATTGTCGTGAAACGCTCTACTAGGCTATTCCTAAACTTAGGACAAATAAATATACCTCCAGAGAGATTGCCAGAATTTTGAACTATCCGACGTTTGTTTCAAAACTCGATGAATCATTCCTCAATGTCCCATCCTGATTCTGAAGATCGAGTGTTCTATTCCACCGTGGTCTTAGAACATATTGTCCCCAACTGTAATAAAGCTGCATTTCGGAATTGGCAACGCGCCTTAATTCGGAATGCAAAACAGCATGAAGGATTTGCTAGAGCAGATCTTTCTGCTCCGTTGCACTGTGAAAACGGGGTGATGAAATGGTATTCGATCGTACATTTCAACACGCCCGATCACTTAAACGACTGGCTGAATTCTGACGATCGCGCTGAGGTCGTTCAATCCGGTCGATCGATTTTCGAGAACTATAAATTTAAGTCATTCACGACGGGACTCGAAGGATGGTTTTCGACCGAAGTGGGAGAAGAGCGATCGAGCTTGGGTCCGCCACCTTGGAAACAAGTGATGGCAGTCGTTCTAGGACTGTATCCGCTGGTAATGATTCAGTCGAAATTGTTCGCGTTCTGGGGTTGGCAACCGTCCGCAAGCCTGACGCTATTGAGTAACTTCATCACATCCTCGCTCTTAACTTGGGCAGTGATGCCAAACATTACGAAAGGCTTCCGCTTCTGGTTGCAGCCTGCTTTTCGAGCCTCTGAGCGCAAAAATGATCTAATCGGTGCAGCGATCGTATTGACTGCACTCGGATTGATGGTGTCTTTGTTCTCTCAGCTTTAGGAAACACTCGATCGAGCTTCTTCCTCGGCATTGAACCAAGAGCGATCGACAGTGCAGCCCAAATACTCTTGAATCCGTAGTAAATCTTTTTCTGCGTTGCCCAAACAAGTCGTCGCACCCGGTGAAGGCGTGACATTAAATCGAATCCCGTTGCCAGGATCAATCTCGGCTTGTCCCAGAATCAATTTGCCCTGTGGTTTATCAATCAACTGTGGACGAATTCCACCCACACCATGAGCAAATTCCAAATCCTCAAGCTTCAGAGAAGGCACAATCTTCCGCGCATCTTGCAGGAACAATCGACGATTCACCCCTGGCACTTCAAACGCCATATTTTTGAAAATATAGTTGCGAATGTCCCGCACTTTGAACAAATCCCAAACAACAGCACTCACTGTTCGATCGAGCCGTAGTACTTCCAGATAATCCACAAAGGTTTGCAAGTTACGACGCTCTAACAATGGTAGCGGGAGCGCAGTCGGACCAAATCGAGTTTTTCCAGGCTGACTTACATCCGGATCACCATGAATCGCCGCAAACGGAAGCTTATCATTCTGAACGGTATAAACCTTACCATTTAGAACTTGCGGCGTGTAGTAAAAGTTTCCCGCCACAGGTAAACAAGAATATTCCAGCCCGATCCCCATCCGATGCGCGAACAATAAACTATGTCCGCCAGCAGACACGACTACATATCGAGCCATCATTGAACTATCAGCCGTGGTAATCCGATACTGATTGCCCACAGGCTCGATCGATTGCACTGGACTGCCCAATCGCAGATCAACAGTTTTATCGCTCACTGCTTGAGCTTGCTGAACCATCGATTGCGCCAAGGTTCCATAGTTAATTGCGGTGTAATCATCGAGAACCGCGATCGCTGCTAATTCTTCCGGTCGATCGTGCCCTTGGACTTTCACCACACTCGGCTCAATCTCTGCAATCTGAGCTTTGTCTAAAAGCTGCATTCCAGCAAAATGTGGCTTAAAAGTTTCATATCGTTGCCGGATTAAATCGCTTTCCGTCGCTCCCACCCCCATTACCATTTTGTGATAGCGGAAGATGACACGATCGCGCATTTCAGCAGGCAATTGAGCCGCATATCGAACCAGCATATTTGCCGATCGTCGTACCTTGAGTGCTTTTTCCAGGCTGTAGTTCGTTTCGATGTCGCCGCAGTGAATCGTTTGACTATTGTTGCTCGATTTAGAATTAACAGCCGCCACCTGGGGATATTTTTCGACCAATGCAACTCGCTTCAAATCCGTAAAGGTGGCAAGCGAATACAGTAAAGCGGCTCCCGTGACACCACCGCCAATCACCACGACATCATAAACCTGATCAGTCATCTCTTTGAAGTACGATACATAAGCTCATTCAGCCTATCGTAGCGCACTTCAAATGACTTCTGATGTTTGGGAAAATGTTGACGCAACAAAAAAACCGTCCGAGAATTGAACGGTGTCAAAATGATTGGATAGACCAGATTTGGGATTAGTTCCCAAATGTGCTTCTAAAGGTTTTCATGTTGGCATCCACCGCGTTCATAAAACCACGATCGCTTAAAATGCTCTCCGGTAAACGATTCGCTCGAATTGCGGCTCTCACGACATCGTTTGCAGTCAAAGTCCCTTGATTACAACCATCAGTAAACACTCCATAGCCCCGTAAGCCTTGCTCGCGGAAATAGCCTTGATAGGCTAGATTCACGACATTATAGGGAGTCAGGAGCGGAGTCGTAACTGTCGAAGCAGTCGAAGTGGTCGCGGCAATCGGTTCAGCTTTCGCGATCGAGACCGGAAGCAGAACAGAAGTTAGGATCAAGCCCAGCATGAGTTTCCAGTTGTACATATCCTTTCTCCCAAGGTTGCGTTCAAGAAAGTATGACATCTGCGGATGACTTAACTTGTAGCCTGAGAAACAAGCTGGAAACTGTAGCTTTTTCGCTGTTTATTTGTTGTTTAGACTAAAGTTTTAATCATAAGAACACTCAGCAAAGTCGCTACTCGATCGGTTGAAATCACAAAGCCTTTCTTTCTCCAGACAGATGCCCCCTATTTCTACGACCAAAATTGGCACTTGTCAACTCTCAAAACTTGATTGAAAGGATTGAAAAAAAAGAAGTCCGCATAGGCGAACTTTCTCAGGGAAAATAAATTTTCATGCTAGGCGCGAGCCTAACTTAGCTCTAGAAGAGCGCTTTGATGTATCTTCGATGACTTTATCTTCGATCGACTTAAAGACCGGGAGTTTCTTCTTTTTGAACTTCAGGAACGATATCGGGGCGTTCTTTATCTTCCCAACCCACCGGGCGCTTTGAGTTGTACCATGCGAGCGAACCGAACGTTACGGCAGCAATAAATCCAACCACATAAACAACAGTAAACGACACCGGGAACTGCATTCCAGGCTTCGTTGCGACTTCTAATAGAAGGTTCATGTAAAATGCTCCTGTGAATTTTTTTACTGAAACCAGAGTATCAGAGACATACCATCAAGTCATCTTTCGACAGTCCGATCATCTAGCCACAACCGGGTAATATTCCCTAGTTCCCAGGGGGAGGAAGGGGATCAGCCGATGCGGGAGGTGCAGGTTCAGGTGGAGCCGCAGGAGCACTAGGAGCAGCGGGTTCTGGAGCGGGGGCAGGTTCGGGAGGCGCAGCCGCCGCAGGAGGGTCTGGAGCAGGAGCAGGTTCGGGTTCAGGTTCAGAACGTCGTGGCTCAGAGTACGCAGGTTCAGAATAAGCGGGTTCGGGTGCAGGCTCTTCGTAATAGCGACCTCTACTGGGTTGCTCTGCTTCTGGATCAGGACCTTGACCGAGCGATCGAGTCCGATTCGGTTTGACAGGTTGCGGCTTGATCGTGCCTTTGCGATCTTCGATGTTCTCCGGCAGTTCGGCAAATTTCTGGACGGGCATTCCCTGAACGGCTTCTTTCATGAATTCGTGCCAGGTAAAGGCGGCGGTTCCACTGCTTCCCCAAGTCGGTGAATTATCGTCGTTTCCAAGCCAAACACCTGTCACCAGTTGAGGAATATAGCCGATAAACCAAAGGTCACGAGCATTTTCTGAGGTTCCAGTTTTGCCAGCAACAGGTCGATCGAGTCGGGCAGGTCTTCCGGTTCCTTCGCTGACCACTTCGCGCATCATCCAGTTGGTAATCGCTGCGGTGTCTGCATCTAAGACGCGCTTCGGCTTGTAATTGGAGTCGTAAAGAACATTGCCGTTACGATCGATGATTCGTCGAATGGCGTGGGGTTTGACGTGATTGCCTTGGGTTGCAAAGACTCCGTACGCGCTGGTTAATTCCAGCGGATTCACTTCATACGCGCCCAGTGCCAGCGAGTAAGTCGGTTCCATCTTCGATCCGATTCCCATACTCTGAGCCAGCTTAATCACAGGCTGGAATCCGACATCGATCAGCACTCTCACTGCAACGGTATTAATCGACTTGGTGAGCGCGGATTTCATGCTCTGCCAGCCCGAATACTTGTTGCCGTAGTTCTTCGGCTGATAGCCATCGACCATAAACCGTTCATCCAGGTACGATCGATTCGGAGAGAATCCAGCCCCGACTGCTGTGGCATACACGAACGGTTTGAAGGTCGATCCAGGCTGTCTTTGTGCCTGAGTTGCCCGGTTAAACTGACTTTCTTTGTAAAAATCGTAGCCGCCGACCATTGATCGAATTTCGCCATTGCGCGGATCGATCGCGACCAGTGCCGCTTGTTTGAATCCTTCGGCATTGCCATCGACCGTAATGGCGTTCCGAATTGCTTTGTCTGCCGCTTTTTGCCATCTCGCGTTCAGAGTAGTCTCAACCGTGACTCCACCTTCTGCAATTTTTTCTTTTGGAACGAGTTTCTCAAGCTCTTGCTGTACGTAGTAGGTGAAATACGGAGCAGAACTTTGAATATTTCTGGGTGTACTTGGCTTTACGGCAAGTATTTCAGCTTGTGCCGCTTGCGACTCTGCCTCGGTAATGTATCCCGCGACGACCATTTTATCGAGTACGACATTTCGCCGCTCTTGTGCCATCTCTAAACTAACCAAGGGCGAATACAAGCTCGGAGCCGGAGGCAATCCTGCGATCGTTGCCATTTCTCCAAGCGTTAACTGATCGACGGATTTGCTGAAATAAATCCAAGCTGCATCCGCCACACCGTAGGCATTTGAGCCAAGATAAACAAAATTAAGATACTTCTCTAGAATCTGTTTCTTATCGACGTTGCGTTCGAGCTTCTGAGCGATCATCGCTTCTCGAATTTTTCGTCCCATACTGCGATCGTCTTGATCGAGAAACACAATCCGAGACAACTGCTGTGTAATCGTACTGCCGCCTTCGACCACATTGCGTGAGGTCAAGTTCCGAAAAACGGCGCGTCCAATCCCTTGAAAATCGATGCCATTGTGGTCGTAGAAGCGGCGATCCTCAGAGGCAACAAAGGCTTGAACTAATCGATCGGGCATTTTGTCGATCGTTAATCGATTTCTGGTTGCAGGTCCTAACTGGTGTAGTACGGTGCCATCCGAGGCGCGAATCGTTAGCGTACCCGGACGGGCGAAAGTCTTGAGTTGTCCCGGATCAGGCAGAGTTTGATCAATCTCGATCGATGCGACTCGAATGGCGGTTGCGCCAAACACCACAACCGTACCCGCAACCAGAATGTTCCGCGCTTTTTTCGTCTTCAGGGGCGCGGGAATTCTTTGCTCCAAAGATTGGAGTCGGGCGGTCGTTCCATCGAGCCAGTTGCGGAATCCTGCAAGTCGCGGATGCTCCATCAGCTTTGCCACATTACGCTTTGCCCGTTCTCGTCTGCGAGATTTGGCTGGGCGTTTTTTTCCGTCGGTTCCGTCTGTCATGGAGTCCAACCCTTTTGGGGAATGATCGTTCCGAGTGGGTTTGCTGCTTCGCTTCGGGCTACTCTTCGCCACATTCGTGCCTCACACACAAATATCTAGTTTTCCGCAAGAATCAGGCTACAACCTTCGCTAGATTGACGGAAAGAAATCTTCACGTCAACCGTAGTCACTGTATTGAATTGCAATTCTTCTGCTGCGGAGACAGAAAACATTCTGTAATTCGTGGAATTACTGAGGTTTAGTTTACAAGAGATTAACTGATTTGCGATCGCACCCTCCGAATTTTCTAACTTGCGGTTCGTCATCCGGAGGAATTTGTTCACTGCTGTGAAAGGGTTATGAGCGCGGGAGTTCGATGAAAAAGGTCGTTCCTTGATTGACGATCGATTCACAGCGCAAATTGCCATGATGCTGTTCTGTAATGATTTGATATGCGATCGAGAGTCCTAATCCGGTTCCTTTGCCGATCGATTTTGTGGTGAAAAATGGATCGAAAATTTGTGCTTGTAGGTCTTCAGGAATTCCAATTCCGTTGTCGCGAATCGAAATCTGGATGTGCTGATTTACTTCTGTTTGAATGATAATTTGGGGATGGGCTTGATGTTCGATCGCATCGATCGCGTTACTCAGCAGATTGAGAAACACCTGGTTCAAAGCGCTGGCATAACATTCAATTTTGGGCAGATCGCCATAGTGCTTAATCACTTCAATTTTCGGATTCAATCGCGATCCAAGAATCATCAGTGTGCTATCTAGCCCTTCATGCAAATCGACTTCCTTAAGTTCTGCCTCATCCAGTCGCGAAAAGGTTCTGAGCAATCCGACAATTTCCTCGATTCGTTCCGCTCCAGTCTGCATCGATCGAAAAACTCGCGGAAAATCGTTCATCATAAACGGCAAATCGATCTCTTCGCTCAGCGTGTTCAATTCAGCGATCGACGCTTGAGATTGATATGCCTGGACAAGCTGCATCAAGTTTTCCGCATATTTCCGAGCATGGAGTAAGTTTCCATAGATAAAACTGATCGGATTGTTGATTTCATGGGCAACGCCAGCAACTAACTGCCCTAAACTGGACATTTTTTCGCTTTGAACGAGATGCGCTTGAGTTCGTTTGAGATCTGACAGAGCTTGTTCTAGTTCTTGGGCTTGATGTTGGAGCTTTTCATGGTTGTGTTGAATCGTGGCACGAGATGCCCGCAAATCTTGGATCGTTTTTCTGAGTAATGCTTCTTTACGATCGTTGGTCTGTTCCGCCTCAATTTGACTGGTGAGCGATCGCTGCAATTTTTTCTGCAAGATGCGATTCTCTTTTTCAAGCTGTTGGATGCGATTTTGAAGCTCAATTTGTTCCATCATTACGTCCCCAAAACGAGCGTCACAATGGTGTGATTGTGCAATCGAGTTATGCCAAATTCGCTCAGGGGAGACAGTTCGCCGTAAGTATAAAATCCGCTACAACTCACGCTGTCGGGTAAGGTCGATCGGATTAATTCGTATTCTTCTTTCACTCGGCTACCCAGTATTTTAAATCGACAGTCACAGCTAAAAATCAAAGCAACGTGCGGATTGCTTCCTGGATAGGTTTGTATTGCTTGTGAGATTGCAGTCTTCGAGGCTCCTAAAATTTCATCGCGGCTCGCAGTGCTGACTTGTACGATCGCACCTTCGGGCACTCCTGCGAGACATTTCAGTGTTCCATCGGCTGAATCAGGACGACATCCGCGCAGATAAAAGGAAGTCTCTTCTGGTTCAAACACTGCTAATGGATGTTCGGGAACTGGATCTAATCCACCCATTTGCGTTTTATAAAAAGGGAGTGCGGGTTGATCATCGATCGTGGAAATATCATTCCCGCCGCTCTGAGTGACTTGTCCAGGAGCGCTAATCGGTTGCCATCCGCTGAAGACACCATGCGAAAATTTCAGCGTTTCACCATAAAACAGCAAAATCGGAACCGCATCGGTGAGCACTTCAGTTTTATAAAATTGGTAAGTTGTTTCAAAGCGGTAGTCATCGGTTGCCATTCCGCCAAAAATCGGAAAAGTTTTACCAAGTGCTGTCTGCAAGCCTGTGAGAATTTCCGATCCGTTGATGCTAACTCCATCTGGAATCGTGATACAAAGTCGGGGTGGTCGATCGCAACTGGCTTGCTCGATCGCGCTTTGAGTCGCTGTGATCACATCTTGACTCATATTCCGCCCGATCCCTGCTCGAATCTCAATTTCATCTGAGCAAAAGAGCGTTAATACGATCGAGTCTTGCTGAAACCTTAATGTATCGGAGAGTTCAGCATCGCTCGTACAGCCAATCAATTCGAGATTTGGAAAGGCTTGATCGATCGCTTCTAAAATCAGTGCGTGATCAAAGTCGATCGCGCTAAACAGTAATCCAGCTTGAGGAGTTAACCCATTCAGCGCGATTTGGCATTGAGAAATGACTTCTGCGATCGCACCTTGGGAATCTGGATCGTCACTGTGTCCAAAAACGGCTGTAAACATCTTGATTTCGGGGGCTTGAAACTGGCTTTAAGGTTCCCGATTGTCTGTCAACTGCAACAGAATTTTTTACACTTCGTAATCTTGAACGGTTCCGATCCTGCCACGTTTTAGACTTGTAAAGAATCTCCAAAATTTACCCAGGCTTTGACATTCCTATGTTTCCAAATCACCGCCCTCGTCGGCTTCGCAATCATCCTCAACTGCGCCGCATGGTGCGCGAAAATGTTTTAACAACCAGTGATTTGATTTACCCGTTGTTTGCTGTGCCGGGTGACTCGATCGCGAATGAAGTCCGATCGATGCCTGGTGTGTATCAGTTATCGATCGATAAAATTGTCGAGGAAGCAAAGCAGGTTTACGATCTGGGTATTCCTTCGATCATTTTGTTCGGAATTCCCGATGATAAAGATACCGATGCGACTGGAGCTTGGCACGATTGTGGAATTGTGCAAAAAGCCGCAACTGCTGTAAAAGAAGCGGTTCCAGAATTGATCGTAATCGCGGATACTTGCTTGTGCGAATATACCTCACACGGACATTGCGGCTACCTCGAAGTCGGAGATTTAACCGGGCGAGTGTTGAATGATCCGACTTTAGAACTGCTGAAGAAAACGGCAGTCTCACAAGCAAAAGCGGGAGCCGATATCATTGCTCCATCGGGAATGATGGATGGTTTTGTCGCTGCGATTCGAGAAGGCTTAGACGAAGCAGGATTCCAAGAGATTCCGATTTTGTCTTATGCTGCGAAATATGCTTCAGCTTACTATGGTCCGTTCCGAGATGCGGCTGAATCGACTCCACAATTTGGCGATCGACGCACGTATCAGATGGACCCTGGCAATTCACGTGAAGCAATCAAAGAAATCGAATTAGACATTGCTGAAGGTGCGGATATGCTCATGGTCAAGCCTGCTTTGGCTTACATGGATATCATTCATCAAGTGAAGCAAGCCTCGAATTTGCCTGTTGCGGCTTATAACGTGTCGGGTGAGTATGCGATGGTGAAGGCGGCTGCGCTAAATGGTTGGATCGATGAAGAACGAGTTGTGATGGAGACTTTGTTGGGCTTCAAACGGGCGGGAGCGGATTTGATTTTGACCTATCACGCGAAAGATGCGGCACGTTGGTTGAATGGTTGATTGATTCGCTCAACACATTTCAGAGCATCGATCGATTCTTATCTCGATCGATGCTTTTTTGTGCTCAGATCAGTCCGCATGAGATCTGGCAAACTGAACGAAAACGCGCTATAAATCTGACGTTCGAGCTTGTAACCAGCATTCAAGGAAATCTCCCGTGAATTCGCAAAATCCTGAGCTACTAGAAAAAATTCGGCAACAGTTTGATAGTCAGCCCTATCCAAAAACATCGATCGAGATTTCACCCAAAGAAGATTTCAACGGGCTTTTTCTGCACAATTTTCTCACACCGCACTATCTCCGCAATCAAAAACTGGTCGATCCAACCGAAGTCGCGATTCTCGATGTCGGATGTGGCAGCGGTTACAAAACATTGATTCTCGCAGAAGCCAATCCAGGTGCAACGATTATCGGGATCGATTTGTCTGAGCAATCCGTTTCGCTTGCCCGTGAACGCCTGAAATTTCATGGCTTTCCAGAGGTTCAGTTTTATCGATTATCACTGGATGAAGTTGCTCAGTTAGGCATGAAGTTTGACTATATCAATTGCGATGAAATTCTCTATTTGATGCCGGATCTCACTCAAGCATTGAAAATATTGAAAACAGCATTAAAGCCCACCGGGATTTTGCGGGGGAACTTGCATAGTTTGTACCAGCGGCACAATTTCTTTCGATCGCAGCAACTTTTCCATTGGATGGGATTGATGGATGCCAACCCAGAAGCGACCGAAATCAATATTGTGCTTGATACGATGAAAGCGCTCAAAGATGATGTGCCTCTGAAACGTCAAACCTGGAGTCCGCAACAAGCTGAGGAACGCCCAGAAGAATATGTGCTGATGAACTATCTGTTTCAGGGTGATAAAGGCTACACGCTCGAACAATTATTTGAAGCATTGCGGGGAGCAAGTCTTGAATTTATTTGTATGGTGAATCAGCGGGACTGGGATTTGATGTCGCTGTTTCAAGATCCGCAAACTTTGCCGGAAGCTTGGTCATCGAGCCTGCCACAACTATCAATGGAAGATCGGCTGCAATTGTTTGAGCTAATTTCGCCTGTGCATCGATTGTTAGATTTTTGGTGCGGACATCTCGGACAAACGCCCCAATGGGAAATGCCGCGACTCTGGCAAACGAGTGAATGGGAGCACGTTCGTATCCATCTACATCCACAGTTAAAAAGCGCGATCGCGAAATCCGCTCTGATTGCTTCCATTCAGCAGCAACAGTCTTTTGATCTAAGTCAATATCTCACAGGCGCGGCTGCACTCGGTTCTCATGTGTTACTCAGTCCAAATCTTGCTTCAGCATTGTTGCCTCTCTGGGATGCTCCTCAGATGTTTTCGGAATTAGTCGATCGTATTCTCACCATTCGCCCCTGTGATCCAGTGACATTGGAGCCGACTGATTCAGAACAAGCTGCGAAAGATCTACGCGATGCGATCGTCAATCTAGAACTCAGCCTGCACGTTCTACTAGAGCGCAATTCAGTTTTTCAAAATGCAATCAGTGTCTAGAAATACGCCATACAGATTGATCACTCAACTCGCTGTACAGGTTTAAGCATCACATTGACGATCGTTGGCTTTCCTCGTGTAATTACTGGATAAGCTGAAGCGTTGCGATAGATAACTTTACCCTGAGTCACAATTTGAACTTGAATTGCGTAGAGACAATCAGCACAAATTTTTGCTGAATCATAGTCCAACTTGAATGCGATCGTCTCTGAAGTGGGATGATTGAGCGTTTGTCTTGCAATAATTCCTCCGCTACTATCCTGACGGGGAGTGACATCGACCAATGTAATGTAAGCAATTGCATCAGATGGCAATCGAGTTTTGGATGGCAACGCAATGACACCGGAAACAGTGGCAACTTTTTTAGAGGTCATCGTTCTAGGGGTTGTAGTGCGAGGAACAGAGGCGGAAATAGGCTCACAAACTGAACCAACACTTAACAGAAGTGTGCCGAAAATCATCAACCTAATGGTAGAGGCTAGTCCATTGTCTGTACTAGCAATCAATTCTTTTTGCATAGACGTTTCACAAAACTTGATTAAAGATACTCCGAAAGTCTGTTTTGTAGCTATCTCTGTACCTGAATTTACAAAAGGATTGGTAAGCTCCGACTAAAGTACTCCAAGCTATAGGGTTCCAGTACCACGTTACCGTTAATATGTCTAATCTACCAACAAGGGTTACACAATCAAGGGTTACGCAATCAGAGACTTTTTCTCTGAGCACCGCTACCATTGCTGATGTTAATCGGGCATTTCAATCAGGGGAACTGACAAGCCATGAACTAACACAGCTTTATCTCAATCGCATTCATGCTTACGATAGTAACGGTCCTGAGCTAAATTCTGTCGCTGTTCTCAATCCTGACGCGCTTGAAGATGCCGCAGATCTTGATGCACTGCGAAGAGCGGGGTTTGTTCTAGGTCCACTCCACGGCGTTCCGGTTCTGGTGAAAGATTCATTTAATGTGAAGGGATTACCTACTAGCAATGGCGTAGAAGCACTCAAACCCCTGATTGCAGCCGAGGATGCGTTTGCTGTTAAACAACTCCGCGATGCGGGAGCTGTGATTCTAGGCAAAACGAACATGAGCACATGGGCGTTTTCTTATGACGGTATCAGTGAATCCTATGGTCCCGTGATCAATCCCTATGCTCCAGATCGGACTCCTGGCGGATCGAGTAGTGGGTCTGGGGCTGCGATCGCGGCAAACTTGGCAATGTTTGCAATGGGAGGAGAAACCGGAGGTTCTATTCGAGTCCCTAGTACGCACAATGCACTTGTTGGAATTAAACCTAGTGCTGGACTCATTTCAGTGGATGGAACATGGCCCCTCACCCCAGAACGAGATGCCATTGGACCGATGGCGAAATCGGTGACAGATATTGCCTACGCGATGGATGCCCTCGTTGCTTACGACCCGAACAATATTTGGAATCCCTACATTCCCAATGTAGAAAAGGCGCGTCCGTTCACCTATACAAGCTACCTTGATGAGTATGCTTTGGAGGGTAAAGTTCTCGGCATTCCACGTCCTTATGTGGGTCAGGGAGATCCAGCAAATGGAGAAAGCTTTCCGATCGATCCGGAGGTACTAGCAGCATTTGAGAATGCGAAAGACTTTCTCGAAGCACAAGGGGCGACGCTTGTAGAAGTTGACATTCCGGCTCACAAAACCTGGTTCACTGAGTTTCCACCAGAAGGCTATCCTGAATCTAGCGCTGAGCGGATTGCCCAAACTCGTGCCTACTACTACGAACATATAATCAAAGGCTACAACAATCCAGAGATTTCCTCATTTGTTGATTTGCTTGATCTGATTCCACAAGACAATCCGAACTATGAATATGTTGCTGGAATTGCAAACACGATTTCGGAGGGGGATGCTAAACCTTGGTCAGAAGTGCCAGAGGTCGATCAAGCGCTAACTGCGATCGCGGAACTCAGAACCAATGAGTATGAGAATTTTATGTCTGAAAATGGCATTGATGCTTTTGTGTTTCCCACGCTCAACTACTTAGCTCCCCCTCAAGGTGAAGGAGCAGACGAGGTTTATTCTCTTTATGGAGCGCTTCCTGCTCGCTTCGAGGCAAACATTCTTGGAGTACCTGCGGTTACTGTGCCGATGGGTTATTCTACTGAAGGAATTCCAATGTCGTTAGAATTCATGGGCAATTATTTCGGTGAAGCTGAAATTTTGGGATACGCTTACGACTATGAGCAAGCAACCAAGCTGCGCCGATTACCCGATCTAACTCCTCCGCTGCCTGGGGAGGCTTTCCGCTACGAGATTTCCTTGGGTGAACGGAAGACAGTTTGATCTCATGCTGATGTTTTTGGAACTGAGTCTCATGTTCTGTGCGAGGGGGATTCAGTTTTCCAAAATGCACTTAGCATCCAGAACAGCAACGTTATCAGGTTTTGCGATCGCACATTTCCCCGCAATTTTCTGCATGGCTGGAATCCTTCCTGCTCCAATTGCTGACATGGCTTGACTCACATTCGGTTCAAACAATCGAAACCACCGATAGCTTTTAAGATAGTCTGGTGCGAACGCATTGGAATCGAGTAGCCAATGTGTAACTTTGTAGGTTTGAATCAGTTTTTTAGCAGGCTCTAAACTATCACTGTATTGAGCATTGATTAGATCAATTGCTCTTTGTCGCATCGGCAGATAGTAACCTAGATGAAACGGAAGTGCATATTCTTGAGCCGCCAAGGTCGATCGCAAAGATAGCATTGGTAAGTTACTACCATCTTCACCTAAGTAAGCCGTCAACGTTGATTTGGGCGTGGTTTTGAGGAATTCGTACAGGGAAGGATGACTGCCGCCACCGTATCCAGTATCGGGAAACGATCGCCAAGCGAGATGTGGATACAGCAACATCACACAAGCGAGAACTGCGATCGCACCTGTTCGCCAAGCCTTGAGGCGATCGAGCAAAATTACAATCACGATTCCTGAAGCGATCGCCATTGTAATTCGCCAACTATGCGTAATGTATCGGCTCGGAAAATGCAGTTTCACAAACATTGCATGAGCTAGAAAAAATCCGATAACTCCTGTTCCAGCCAGTTGCGGCAAGATGATCCAATCTGGATTTAGCTGTTGTAACTGAGGAAGGCGATCTCTAAAGCGTAGAAAGATTGGCAGCAACAATCCCAAAGCAATCAGCGGTGGATTAAACGACACTTGAAACCCACCATCGGTACTATCAAACCAAAATCGCAGTGGATTTGGATAGAAAAACGGTAATCGTCCTCCTGACTGAAATTCCGGCATCAATTGTGCCTGAGCCGCATTTACGGTAGGAGCAAATTCGGATTGACTAAACACGTATGGCAACAAAAGCGCGATCGTAATTCCCAGAACGATCCACTCTGCCCGATTCACCCGCCGCTTCCACAATCCCCAAATCCCTCGCATTCCCAGCCAAATGGCAACCAGAATCGCTGCTAAAGGACAAAAGAGAGCCATTGCGGTGACACAAAGCGCGATCGCAATCCAAGACCGTTTCACGAAGTAGTACACCAATGCCACGAGCAACAACGCCCACAACGATCGTGGAGCCGAGGAAGCCAGATCATCCCGTTGCCAGCAGCTTTGCAGCAAAATCACAGTACTGAAAAATCCTGCCATTGGAACTGGAAACAGCGCGATCGTCGATCGATATCCATACCAAGCCAGCAGCACACTAATCCCTACAGGCAGAAATTTACTCAGAACGATCGGCGTAATTCCAAGCTTCGATCCAACCCAAAAGAACGTTCCCAATCCCCAAGGAGTTACAGACTGGAAATACTTCGCCATCCAATCATTCGGGAACAATTCGGGATCAACAAAGCGCTGCATCCAAATGAGATAAACGCGAGCATCATCTTGAATCATCGTCGGATCAGCAAATGCCTCGCGTAATGCCATTCCAGAGTAAAGTAGGGCAATTCCTAAACTCAGAATCAGCCAAATTCTCGATCGTGTTTCCTCGGTCTTCATACGTTGGATGCCGTGAGTGCCCTACCTAGAATACTGACGATCGTGTTCCGTTTGATCTCGGAGTGTCAGCTTCAAAATATGGTCAATAAATTTAAACAGGGCAGAACGATACAAGGATTCGATGAAGATAACCGTGGAATTGCTGGACAGACGTTTTACTTTTGGTTGATAAGTAAAAGATGTACTCCGTGTGTTTGACTTTAGTTTACTCGTCCCATTCACTTCATTCCGAATCCTATGGCTTCTATCACGCAACTTCAGAAACCCAAATACGTCTACTTCGGCGGCAAAATTTGCCTTTGGGAAGACGCAAATTTTCATATCTCTAGCGAAGCAGTTTTGCGCGGTCTCAATGTATTTGAAGGTCTAAAAGGTTACTGGCAACCGGATGGAAGCTTTGGAATTGTAGCGATGCGGCGACACTACGATCGCTTACGTCGATCGGCAAAGATTCTCTACATTCCGTTCGAGATGAGCTACGAAGAATTCGAGCAAGCGAACCACGATTTGATCAAATTGTTGTATCAGCGCGATCGCAATATGTGGGTTCGTGCCACACTCTACGGCGATGAAGGATTCTGGGGCGAAGGCAGTACTAGCAATCTTGTTCTCACGGCATATCACACTCCGACCACACGCCCCAATCCAATCGATCTCGGTGTCACCCCTTGGAAACGGGGGAGTGATTTAGCGCTTCCCTGCCGTGTGAAAACCAGTACGAACTATCAAATTGCGCGATTTGTCAAGATTGAAGGACGCGATCGCGGTTATTCTGACATGATCATTCTGAATGAAGCGGGACGAGTGGCGGAAACGACGCAGACCTGTGTGCTGATGGTTCGAGATGGCAAAGTGTTTACGCCGCCATCTTGGGAAGGAGCCTTGGAAAGTATCACGGTCGATATTGTGGAAAGTATTTGTCGATCGATGGGGATTCCATTTGAGCGTCGCCCGATCGAGCGAACTGAGTTGATTATTGCCGACGAAGTGGCACTGGTCGGAACGCTGGCAGAAATTACGCCTGTGAAGTCGATCGAGAAAACGGAGTATGGTGAGAATCCAATTACTAGCGCGATTACTGAGCGGTATCACAGTGCTGTTTCAGGAGTTGATCTGCACCCTGCGGTTGATTTTTCGATCATTCCAGCCCAGACCGAATCGCTCTTGTCGTCTGCACAATTGACTGGAGTGGTTTAAGCGGATCGAGCCGTTCTAACCCGCTATCTGAATAGGAATTCCTTGAAGTGAGGAATTCCTATTTCCGTTTGTTCAGCGCTGCTAAAAGTTGAGGACGCAACTGTTTCGCCCAAAGCTCGAAATTGAAAGAGGGACTATCTGGAGTGTTGTTGGCTTGAGAAGGACGATCGTTAGTTCGGGTTTGGAGCATGGTGAAAAGCAATAAAGAGCAATCGCGATCATAGTCATTCGATTTAGTGTTGAGGTTAAGTTGAGTTGAAGGGCGTATTAAGATTTGATGACGCTTGCTTCGATCGCCATTCCCCGATTGAATGAAGGTACTGTTATTTCTGCCTTTGAATGGACTTTAGCCTGATCATTTCTAATTTTCTCAATCCGCCTGTCTTGTTCTTTTTTCTGGGAATGCTGGCGGTTTTGGTGAAATCTGATCTCGATATCCCTGCACCGATTCCGAAGCTATTTTCGCTGTATCTATTGTTGTCGATCGGGTTTAAAGGTGGAGTCGAACTAGCACGAAGTGGAGTTAGTCAGGCAGTGGTCGTGACTCTACTCGCTGCGATCGCAATGTCGATTTTGGTTCCGATTTATACGTTTTTCATTTTGCGATTGCGCTTAGATCCCTACAATTCTGCTGCGATCGCTGCAACGTATGGATCGATCAGTGCAGTAACGTTTATTACGGCTGGATCGTTTCTCGATCAATTACAGATTCCGTATGACGGTTATATGGTGGCAGCTTTGGCGTTGATGGAATCGCCTGCGATTATTATTGGATTGATTTTGGTGAATGTGTTTACCGATCGCTCTGATGAGTCTGAATCGATTCAATGGTCGGAAGTGCTGCGAGAAGCGTTTTTCAATGGTTCTGTATTTCTCTTAATTGGTAGCGTTGCGATCGGGTTTTTGACGGGCGAACAGGGTTGGCAGACTTTGAAACCGTTCACGCAAGATATGTTTTATGGTGTGTTGACGTTCTTTTTGCTCGATATGGGATTAGTCGCAGCAAAAAGAATTCAAGAATTGCAAAAAGCGGGAGTATTTTTGGTCTCGTTTGGTGTATTAATTCCATTGGTGAATGCAACGATTGGAATATTTTTAGCAAAAGCGATCGCGCTTTCTTCAGGGGATGCACTTTTATTCTCGGTACTATGTGCAAGTGCGTCTTATATTGCAGTTCCCGCAGCAATGCGATTAACGGTTCCTGAAGCGAATCCGAGCTTCTATATTTCTGCTGCGCTTGCGGTCACATTTCCATTCAATATTCTGATCGGAATTCCATTGTACGAATACGGTATTAATCTACTCTGGTGAAGTTATGCACACGGTTAAACGAATTGAAATTATTTCCGACTCGATCGAGCTTCCAAAAATTATTCGTAGCCTGAAAGACTCTAATATTGAGCGGTATACGATCTTTCGGAATGTTGAAACGAGCGGAATTTTAGGAACCGATGACGCGATCGAAATGGCATTCATCGTCGCATTCTGTCCGCCCGAACAAGTGAAAACTGCGATCGAGAAAATTCGCCCAATCCTGAATCGGTTTGGCGGATCTTGCTACGTCTCCGATGCAATGGAAGTACGATCGTTAAACTGTACGGCGCTACTATGATTAGTCTGAGAATGATGGATGCACTGTTTGGAAATAATGATTTCGCTACGGATTGCTTGTCGCTTTGCCGCAATACTGCTCAAATTGCTGATAAACTTCGGAGATTTGGTACGGCAACCGTTGCAGTTCTCCAAAAGCCGCATCAGCTTTCGCTTGTTCACCTCGCTTCGTTTCACTCAAGGAAGTCGCAAGATGATCACGACCCGCAATGACATATCCGAGAAACTGTTGATGCAGCGATCGCAGCGTGGCATCACTGAAGGTCAGACCCTCTAAGTCCTTAATTGACAGATTGAGATCCATAAGAAGATCTTCAGCGATGTCTTGTGGATCGGTAGGCTCATTGCTTGCGTCGGAGATGCGGACTTTGTAGAAAGTTCCAGAAATTGATTCAACTGATTCGTATGACTGGTCATTGCTTGTGTAGGTAGTGCGAACATGGTAGCGAGCCATCGCAGCATAAAAGGCTTGACAGTCTGAAGGCTTAGATTCGGCTTGGGCATTGAAGGGAACGAGCGTAGCGCTAGCGATCGCAAGCCCAAGAAAACAGCAACGAAGTCTCATAATGAATTAAAGTAGACAGATTCGCCTCTCCGAGGTTAGTCAGTATATTAATAGACTAGGCTATGTTTCAACTTTCACACTATTCGGATTGTGGACTGGCACACTGACAAATGATTCAAACTCGCGGCTGATGGGATTTTTGCAATGAGTTTGTAACTTAAACTAGCACTTAAACTAATACTCAATTCTTCAGCTTATGTCGTTAAACTCAAACACTTTCCCGATCGCGTCTAAACACCGTTATGTTCATCAACTGCATGGCGATGAGCGAATCGATGACTATTTTTGGTTACGCGACAAAGAAAATTCAGAGACGATCGCCTATCTTGAAGCCGAGAATACTTACACCGATGCAATGATGCAGCACACAGAATCATTGCAAACCAAGCTATACGAAGAAATGCTTTCGCGCATTCAGGAAGACGATTTATCAGTGCCCTATCTCAAAGGGGACTATTACTATTACACTCGTACTGAGACTGGAAAGGCTTACCCAATTTACTGTCGCAAGTATCAATCTTTAGATGCACCAGAAGAGGTATTGATTGATCAAAACGAGCTTGCTGAAGGCACAGAATACTTTAGCTTAGGTGTGTTAGAAGTCAGTCCAAATCAGCAGATTTTAGCGTATTCAACCGATACCACTGGAGCCGAACGCTATACTTTGTTCTTTCTAGATTTAGCGACTCGCGAACTTCATCCCGAATCGATTCCTGATACGGCTTCTTTCGCTTGGGGCAATGATAATCAGACCGTGTTCTATGCTCAGATTGACCCTGCAAATCGCCCTTACAAACTGTTTCGACATCGATTAGGTGCTGACATTGACACTGATGAACTTCTCTTTCACGAGTCTGATGATGCTTACTTTCTCGGTGTTGAGAAGACTCGGAGTGAAGCTTATCTTATCCTTGGTTTAGGAAGCAAAATTACCACAGAAGCTTACTACCTTGATGCGAACAATCCGACTGGAGAGTTTCGCGTGATTCGTCCGCGTCAAACAGGCATTGAATATCAGGTTGAACATCACACTGATACGTTTTACATTCTCACTAACGAAGATGCACTTAATTTCAAGTTAGTGAAAGCTTCAGTGAATGATCCGAGCAATTGGAAGACTGAGATCGAACACAGAGAAGATGTTTTTCTAGAAGGTGTGAGTGCCTTTGCGGATCACTTAGTAATTTACGATCGAGAATCCGGTCTGCCAAACATCCGCGTTCGCAAACTTTCCACTCAGGAAGAACATAAAATTACTTTCCCAGAACCGACCTACGAAGTCTCAGAATCAATCAATCCAGAGTTCAATACTCGTACTCTCCGGTTTGGCTACACTTCGCTGGTAACACCTGGATCAGTTTTTGACTATGATCTAGATGCAAAAACTCGTGAATTGAAAAAAGAAACACCCGTTTTAGGCGGATTCGATCGAGCAAATTACAAAAGCGAACGGCTTGAAGCGATCGCACCAGATGGTGAGAAAGTTCCATTGTCGATCGTGTACAAAGCAGGCATCGAACCAAGTGGGAACAATCCTCTTCTGATGACTGGTTATGGCTCCTATGGATTTAGCTATCCTGACTCTTTTAGTCCGGCTCGGTTAGCATTGCTCGATCGAGGAGTTGTAATTGCGATCGCACATATTCGCGGCGGCTCCGAAATGGGTCGCAGATGGTATGAAGACGGCAAATTCTTGCACAAGCAAAATACATTCGGTGACTTTATTGCTTGTGCGGAAACCTTGATCAAATCAAGATGGACAGATTCAGAACATTTAGCAATCTCTGGTGGTAGTGCAGGTGGATTGCTAATGGGGGCTGTGATCAATCAGCGTCCAGAACTGTTCAAAAGTGCGATCGCACAAGTTCCTTTCGTTGATGTGGTCACAACGATCTTAGATACCTCGTTGCCGCTCTCTGCCACTGAATGGGAAGAATGGGGCAATCCGAATGATCCAGAGTTCTACTTTTACATGAAAGGCTATTCGCCTTACGATAATGTCGAAGCGAAGAACTATCCTGCATTGCTCGTCACCGCAGGTTTGAATGATCCAAGAGTCTCTTACTGGGAGCCTGCAAAGTGGACAGCGAAACTTAGAGCAATGAAAACAGACAACAATGTGCTACTGCTGAAAACGAACATGGGAGCGGGACACGGAGGCGCATCAGGTCGATATGAGCGACTCAAAGAGATTGCTTTTGAGTATGCTTTTCTGTTGGATCAATGGAAGCTTGCCTGAGCTATTTGGCAGTAAATGTTCCATCATCTACAAACTGAGGACTACCACTATTCGCTTCAGGATAAGCTGCAATACTGTAGCTATACCGTCCAGCTAATAATGGCTCTCGTGCTTTGAAAATCACAGTGAGAGGCGTATTTTCAGGCAAAGGTGAATTGAATTCGACCCAGAGCGTACCTGTTTCATCAATGAAGGTTCCTTTCAGTACGATCGCGCTTTTTCCAGATTGTGCGATCGTATTTTGTAGATTCAATGGCAGCGGCACAACTGAATTACGATCGAGATTCATCAGAGAGAATGAAAGCTTTGTGAAACGACTTCTCGATCGTTTCGGCAGAGTCATCTTAAACGAATAAGCAGTCCCATTCACTATGGCAGAACTCTCTTCTGCTGCTTTTGGGAGCAGTGCAGGGGACTGAGCGACAGTGGATGCTGTTACGATCGTACTTGCGATCGCCAAGGTGATTACGGTTTGCATTTGATAAAGGGTGTCATTCATGAGGGGTTGTTCGATCGAAAAGAATGCTGACACCAAATCGATCTTTAAATGCTACAGATCTTGGAAGCCCCCTAAATCCCCCAGAATGGGGTAGGGCTGATTCATTCTAATCAGATGGTTTTTTCTGCTCCGATTCAGCCGTTCTGCCCTCATCCCCAACCCTTCTCCCCAAGGGAGAAGGGAGCTAGAAATCTTGTTCCCTCTCCCCAAGGGAGAGGGCTAGGGTGAGGGCAGAGAAGACTTTCGCCAGAATGAATCAGCCCTACCACTCGTGGGGGACTTTGAAGACTAAACCATTCTTAGACCTTGAGAGATTCTTCTTGCTCTTAGTCCCCCAGAATGGGGGATTTAGGGAGCGAAGGATCTCTAGCCTTAACAAACTGATTTGGCATGGGAACTGAGGTCTCCCAATTCCCAGCAGATTTACAGAGCGTCTTAGAGGATGTTTGAGAAGGATAAAAAGCGGCTTTGCTGCGTTGCCAGTCCGCCCGGAAACGAATCTCCGGGCTAATGGAAGAAACCCCGCTGAAGCGGGCTAAGAGAGCAATACGGAGTTCTTAGCCCATTTGAGTGGGCTTCCCACGATTAGCCCGGAGATTCATTTCCGGGCGGGTGAATGCAATAAACGATTACTTCTCGAACACCCTCTTAAGTGAACTGAACTACATCGCGGTTAAAGTTGATGCGATTTTCACCCGTTGGGAAGCCAGCCTTACCATCTCCATCTACATCCACATTAGTGTGAAGATTAGTGTAGAAATCACCCGCTAAGAGGGCAGCTTGCTCCGTTGGACTCAGTTCAAATTCACCAGAAATCGTCCCAGATCTTGCATCAGTTGGAGTGTTCGTAAAATAGCGAACGACGGTTGCATCTGCGAAACTTCCACGAGCATCACCAGAGGGACTAAAGTGTAGGTGAGTTCCAGAAATCGGATTGCCTTCTACATCTTTTGGCACTTTCAAGAAGCCCTCAATCAACGCTTTTGGATCAGATCCATTCAAGATTTTAGCTTTGGGATCAATCTCTTTCTCTCCTTGGCTAAACAATGGGGCAGCCTCAAGGTCTTTGTAGGAACCCTTGACGCGGAGGACACCATTCTTCAACTCTGGAGTGAGTTCTGTCGTTCCGGCAGTGTCATCTACGCGGAATGGAAACTCAGTTTTACCTGAACCTTTCGCAGTGTTGAGCTTAAAGCCATCATCGCCAACATAGAGGAAGTCATCACCCCCACCACCGATTAAGCGATCGTGTCCCTGTGTTCCTGTCAGTTTCCCATTCCCTCTTTGGGTCTTGAAGCCTTGATCTTTCAAGCCGCGTAGACTGCGATTGGCTTCCGCAGTGTTTCTAGCAAAGTTCTTCTCAGAAATGTCTGCTGCTTTGACAAACGGCAGTGAAGCAAGGATATGTCCGTTTGTTTTGTCGATGACCAGCGCATTGTTGACTGAATCGAGCGGTTGATCGAGTCCGCCTTTACCAGGGTTTTTGCCTTGAGCAATCGTGATGTTCCTGGGATTGAGTCCGGAGAGCACAAAGCGATCGTTGCCAGGGTCGAAATCCAGCACTCGGTTTGTGGTCTCTTTGCCCAGAATAACCGTGTCTTTGCCTGTTCCTGTAGTGATCGTGTTGAAGCCGCGACCTGTTCCTCGGATCACGTCACTATCACCAGAACCGATCACGACGTTGTTCCCTTCTTTGGGGTTGAGATAGTCACCTTTTGCCCCAAGATCATCCCGAAAAGAAGTGTCACGCTTGATCTGTTTGCCATTGAGCGTTTTAGCATCTGCAACCTGATTTAAGTCTACGTGCAACTGAAACTTACCCACCACAGGACCATGATCGTGATCGTCTGGAGTCGATTTCACGGCTTGACTTTCTTCGGCGGGTAGAGCTTGATTGAGTGCTTTTTCGAGTTCAGTTCCTTGAGTCGATGAACCTTTTGAAGGAATGGTTAAATCGGCATCAGGACTGAGTGCGGGGGCAGTTCCATCTGCTTTGGTCTGGTTGTGTTGTGTCTTATTGTCAAAAGCTTCCATACTGTCTCCTGGAAAGTTGAGGGGAAATGCAAAAATCGAAAATTCGATGTCAATACGGATGTAGAGGTACGATCGACTTTTACAACGTGGAAATGAATGCTGGGGCGATACGAAAATACTGCTGTTGCGAAAGTATTCGTGTTTAACGCTTTATGGTGAGGTTGTTGAGTAGTATGCCCTACACGACTTCAAGTTCAGCAATCTAATCGATGTCGCACTCAGCACCAAAGTGACGACGATAAATGCAAGGTAAGCAAAGGCTTTGGGCAAAGATGTATCTTGAACTATGTCGTCGCCCTGGACTTACTATAACAAACTCCGATCGCATTACCACCTTATTCACTTAAACTTTATAATTGGAACCTTTTAGATTATTGGTTCCAATTAATCTAGCGAACAGATTTCATGCCATCAAACGCTTTCGTAATTTCCTCAGTCACATAGCTAATCGGTGCACGTTGTCGAACCTTCACCAGTGCAGTAATCGTCATGCCGGGTTTTAGAGTAAACCGCTGCGATCGACGTTCCAGAAATTGCCGATCGAGCTTCACTTCGATCGGAAAAGCCGTCGATCGAGGGGCTTGCTCACTAATTGGAACTGCTTCACTACCCACTTTAGAAATTACGCCTTTAATTGCTCCAAATTCAGTAAATGGATAAGCATCAATGCGAATATCAACCGGAAGCCCAACCTGAATGTTCGCAATGTCCGCATTTGCTACCTGAACTCGTGCAATCAAAGACTCATTGGGAACGACTTGCAGCAAGGTTTGTCCAGGCTGTGTGACTGCGCCCGGTAGCTTCGATGCGAGTTCAAACACTACGCCATCCGCAGGCGATCGCAGTCCTTGATTTTTTAGATCGAGTTGAACTTGATTTAACTGTGCTGTGACTTCGACCAGTTGCCGCTGATTTTCTTTGATGATGCTATCGAACTTGGTATCTAGCTCTGCTAATTGCTTCTGTAAGTCTTGCTGAGTTTCATTTAATGTTTTCCCTGCTTCGACTCTGCCTTGGACTTGACCAATCTCAATCTGTTGTCTCTGTAGACTGCTCTGAACTAATTGTTTTTGCAAATCTCCGACCGAGACTTCGCGCTCTAACAAATTGACACGCGGAATTGCACCTTGATCGACTAAGGGACGAATTCGCTCTAGGAGTTCTTGTTCGCGTTGGAGTTGGAACCGGGTTTGTTGAATTTGAGCATCGGCTTCCGCAATTTTTGATTGCAGACTTGAAGCTTGTAGATTGGTTAGAGATTGTCGATCGCGTAATTGTTGCTGATATAAGACGAATCGCTGTTGTTGCTCAGGTGCAAGACTGCCTGGATTTCCAGATAGTTGAGCCACTAATAATAATCGAGTTTGAACCTGACTCATTAATTCAGGTGAGATCGTGATTTTGCTATTGCTTACAGACGCGATCGATCTTCCTTGTTGAGCTAATCGAAGTACGGCAGTTTCTTTGACCAATCGTTGGCGTTGGATTAATAGTTCTTGCAATCGATTTAACAACGTAGTGCGATCGAATTGCATTAATAGCTGTCCTTGTTTAACGGTTTCACCTTCACGGACTAAAACCGATGTGACGACTCCTCCGGCTCTTGATTGAACGATCTGCGATTGCGATTGAGGTTCGAGCTTGCCGCTGGTATTGACCACAACATCGACTCGCGCCAGAACAGACCAACCGACTCCAGCAGCGACTCCTACCAGAATGATCTGTGTGAGTCGCTTTGTCCAGTTCGCAGCACTGGGGAGTCCAGTCGCTTTTAATTCGATCGAGTGTTCGACTTGATCTTGCATGGATTGATAGCGCGATCGCAAGCTTGAAATAAATCGAGGTCGGGTCATAAGATTCCTCCTAGCTGATTTAAGAATCGTGTGATTGCTGCATATAGAGGCAATAGTAAAGTTGCCGCATTGCAATTAATTCTTGATGAGTTCCCTGCTCCGCAATGATTCCAGACTGCATAAACAAAATCCAATCCGCATGAGCGATCGTATTCAGTCGATGTGTAATAAAAAAGCAAGTTCGACCCTGAAATCGTCGCATCAAATTCACACACACACGCCGTTCAGTTTCATAATCTAAAGCACTGGTCGCCTCATCAAAGATCAGCAATCTCGGATTCCGAATGACGACACGAGCGATCGCAATTCGCTGTCGTTGTCCCCCAGATAAAGCTGATCCTCGTTCACCGATCTGAGTTTGGTAGCCGTCAGGCAATTGCATAATAAAATCGTGAGCTTCAGCAACTTTCGCTGCCTCAACCACGACTTCATCAGGTAGATGTTCAAACAAAGTAATGTTATCCCGGACGGTTCCCTGAAACAGAACTGCATCTTGGGAAACGACACCAATTTGCGATCGCAAAGAATGGAGATCGACTTTGCTCACGTCATAGTCATCGATCGTAATGTTGCCACTATCTGGTAGATACAATCGAGGGAGCAGTTTCATCAGAGTACTTTTCCCAGATCCGCTCTGTCCCACAATGCCTACAAATGTTCCTGGCTCAATCGCAAGAGAAATCTCTGAGAGTTGTCGCTGTCCGGGTTTGAATCCAAAACAAACATCGTGATACTCTACTCGTCCTGAGATTGGCGGGATCTGAAACTGTTGTCCTTGAACGAGTTCTTCCTCGATCGGGGCATCAACAATATCAGCGAGTAATTCCATTGACAGCGAAGTTTCCTGGAATCGATGCCAGAGTCTTGCAAGCCGCAGCAGGGGACCTGTCACGTAGCCTGTGAGAATCCGAAAGGCAATCATGCCACCCAGCGTTAATTCTCCTTGTAAAACGAGATCAGCACCAACCCAGAGAACGAGCAAACTGCTAATCGTATTGAGAAAATTGCTGTATGAGTAAAAAATTGTATTGATATTGGAAGTCGTAAACCCGCTGGTGAGATACTGCACATAGCGATCGCGCCAAGTTGCCTCGACTAAGGTTTCCATGTGCTGAGATTTGACCGATCCAATGCCGCTCAAGATTTCAACCACGTAGGACTGCACTTTTGCACCTTGATCCGCTTTGAGCCGAATGAGTTTTTGCTGAATCTTAGACATCAGCAACGTTGAAATAATCACGATCGGGACTGTGATCAAAACACACAATGTTAAACGGACGCTGTAGAGAAACATCACCAAAATATAAAACAGCGAAAATACAACATCCATCACGGTTGTAATCGCTGTTTCGGTCATAAATTGACGAATGTTTTCTAATTCAATCAATCGAGAAGCTAACTCTCCGACCGATCGCTGCTCAAAAAATTTCAGCGGTAAATGTAAAAGATGCCGAACAATCTCTACGCCCAGATGCAAATCTAAACGATTCGTCGTACTGACTAACATCTGAGTTCGCAAGATTGTTAAAATGCCTTCTAACAATGCAAATCCAATCATCAAAGCACCGAAAGTCGGCATTGCTCCTGAGTTTGCGCTCACGATCACATTGTCAATCACTTGCTGCACTAACAGCGGATTCCCTAAGCTCAAAAGCTGAATGACAACCGAAGCGAGTAACACTTGCACTAAGATGCTACGTTGTTTAACCACCATCGGTAAGAATCGGTGGAATCCAAATCGCTTGGTGGGTGTTGTTGTGAGTCGATCGAGAACAATTGCCTGACAAATTGCCGTTTCCCGCTTAGAACCAGGTTCGATCGTTAAACGAGCCGCTAATCGATCGGGAGTTAGCTTTAGCAATCCCGTTCGAGGGGAAGCGAGTACGGTTGTCGTTGGCGTAACATCATAAAGAACTGCAAAAATGTCTCCAAACTGAACCAATGCGGGAGTTGTGAGCCGATTAATTCCGCCGCCTGTGGGTGTAAATCGAACAATCTGAGCATTTAACCCTACTGCTTGAGCAATTCGGAGATACAAATCCATCGGGTCATATTTGTCGATCGCTTGTTGCTTTAACCATTGCCGCAATGAATCCGGACGAAATGGAATGCTCAAATGATCACAAATCATGCCAAAACAGGCGACGATATCTTCGATCGATTCGGGCGATCGAGATTTCCAAACCGGATAGTTCGTATCTGTTACAACAGGCAATTTCTCAACTGTAGAAAGCTCGGTCGATGCAGGCTTCAATTCCGATCGCCGTGCTAAACAATGTCGATCGATGCCCAGTAGCCGAACCGGATAGCGAGATGAACGGCTCTGCTGTAGTTCCCTTGTGTTCGTGATTCGAGTCCCAATCGGAACATTCAGAAACTCACCGCTACTGACAAGCCAGATCCGATCGTCTGGTAATGCTTCCGTTGCTTCAAACGTGTAATGTTTCACGATCGCGAATTGTTCCTGCTCGATATACCGCACAATTTTTGGTAAATCTGCTACAGGAGTCGATCGCTGTGATAGAGCATAATCAAGCGTGTCGAATAGTTCAAGGACGCTCACTTTCTGCATCAGAGCAGGCATCAAATACTTTAAGGCAAGTGCTTCAAACTCATCCGCAGGAAGCGCTAAAGTAAACACCGTCCGATCTACACCCTCGATCGCAGCCCGAACTTCTCCCGACCCAACTCGACGCAGCAAACTATCCCAACCGACAATTTCTCCTTTGCGAACGATCGTTAAAGTCGAGCTTTCAACCGAACCGAGAATCCGCACCGCTCCTTGAACAATGAAATGAACGGCTGAAGGCAACTCTGGAGCAGAATAAATGACTTCTCCAGCTTGAAAAGAACATAACTGCAATTTTGCTGCGATCGTGCGTTTAATCTTCAGTGGCAAATCCCGAAACAGCCAAGTCTCAAAAAACTCTGCCACACTTGCCTGTAGTCTTTCATCGCTTTGTGTCATTCAGATGACTCCTTACAAACGAATTTACGCGATCGCTAATGTTTGCTCAGACTGAACTGCGATCGCGCCTGGTGTGTTCATCACTTGCTGAATTTGTGTTTGTAGCCAGCGATTGTACAGACGCTCAATCACTTGGGTGCGAGTTGCATGAGTTAATCGTGCTGCAATCAATCGTTCGAGCCGAACAATCCAACATCGATCGCCAATGCGAACGGGTGGATAAACGACTCCAGCGCGTTGATGGCGAAATAGTGCGGCAATGTCGATCGGGAGTGTAGAAAATGGTACGGGACCGACCCATCCTTCTGATTGCTTTTCATCGCCGAGTGAATGTTCTCGTGCAAGCTTAGAAAATGCAATCCCATCATCTCGAAGCTGAAAATAAAGCTCCTGAGCGAGTGATGAATCTTCAAGCTGAATCAATGAATATTCAACTTGATCGAGATCCGGCTTCATCCGAAGAAACTCTGACTCTACTTGAGTTGCAAACTGAATTTGCTTAAATTTCTGAAGTTGCCACTCGCGGATCATCACAGTTTGGAAATACTCCAAGGTAATGTCTCGCTGTTGGCACCACTGAGCAACAAATTGCTCAAAGTTATCGGGAATCGCATCGTCTGCTCCTCCAGTTAGCGTATGAAACACTTCTTGCTTCAACAAAGGAACTTCTTTGAACACTTCATCCAACAATAGATGTCCGACGAGAGGTTCTAGAAGTTTGTACTGCACCAGTGCAGAAATCATTTGGTCGCTATCTAACAAGCGACCTCCAATCTTCAAACAATTACTCATAAGAGACTTGCAATTGAAAAGCGTTTGAGAGGATATTCCAAAAGTAATCATTAGTGATCGTTGCCTGAGCCGCTCCTCGAATAGAATTCAGAGCCATCAGAACAAAGTCTACTAAGTCCCATACCTTGCCTAGCAGGACACAGCACCCTCTCCCGCTTAGTGTTCAACTATTTCGAGTACAGAATACTCGAACCCTGATTTATCGATTCAACTCTACAGTAGTTAAAGTGCAGAATTGATACACGAATAGACTACATCACAACCTGCCCAGTGTCTAGCAATTAGTTAGAACCGCCCCTGTATTGGTTCCAATTAATTAGTGACAGCATAATTTGATCCTGATTCTGACCATTATTTATACAGTTTTCAAGCGATCTGACCCAAGATTAAACAATGTTTTAACAAGTTAATTAGAACAGACACTAAAGTTTTCAGTTCTAATTAATCCAAATTCTGCTATAAATGTGCTAAATAATCTAAGTATTCTCCAATAATGACGCTAAAATTGCATCATCTCCCTGAATCTAATGTTTCATTAGTCACCCTACTTTAGTAAAAGATCTGAGAATATCAGGTTGGCTAAACTTCTGTTTGTCTCTACGCTAGGTAGCAAGTGAAGCCGTCTTCATAGCAAAGCTGCGAATTCACATCAGAAATTAAGTTGCATCGACCCATTCCAAGAATCCTCAAGCATTGAAAGACCCACCTTTTGTCTTAAATAGTCACTTTCTTTCAAAGCTTCTAATTGCTCTTGCTGATATAGATGTCTAGCTTCGCAGCTTCATGGACTGTTCTCGATCGTTGCTGGAACACTTGCTTGTGTCTTCCTCAATTCAGCTTTTCCAGCAATCTCTTAATCCATTCATAATCAAGAAATCACATCATGGCTGATCCTCAAATTGGTTTGCAAACCGTTCTCGCATCTCTCAGTACTCCACTCCGCGATCGCGGAGGCAATACAATCGCACCTCCGGTCGCCCCTGCTGCATCAGTCCAACCTCCGATCGTCCCTGCTGCGCCAGTCCAACCCGCTCCAACTCCTGTATCACCTGCTCCCGCACCCGCCGCACAATCAACTTCCATATTCACGCCCATTGGTGGAACTGCGGGAGACGATCGGCTGAGGGGAACCGAGGGCAACGATGCCCTTTTTGGTGGAGATGGCAACGATCGTATTTTTGCCCTTGGCTCTGATGATCTACTATTTGGCTTCAACGGTGAGGATACGCTCATCGGTGGAACTGGAAACGATCAGCTATTTGGCGAAAATGGCAATGATACGTTGGTTGGTAATGAGGGTACTGATGCGCTGACCGGAGGAGCAGGACGCGATCGATTTGCCTATGTCGGAGATGCGTTTGCCAATGGAACGCCCGCACTGGCTGGACAAACAGGCATCAACGTCTTGAACAGACCAGACATCATTGGTGACTTTACGATCGGTGAAGATCAATTTGCTCTCGGCAAGTTCGATCTCAATCTCGATGACTTGAAGTTCCAAAGAGGTAGATCTTCTGAAATTTCAGGAGATAGCAATGTGATTGTGCTTACTGATCCGTTCCCGGCAGCGGGCGCGGCGGCTCGTGCGATCGCAAATAATAACAGAGTTACAGCCGATGAGGGCGCATTTGTATACTTCAATTCGACTCTCGGCTTAACTCGGTTCGTGTACTCCCAAGATCTCAGTGACGGTGGCGATATTAGTGTGCTGGCAAACCTGAATAATCAGCGAGGTGATGCTGGCTTGACGAATCTGAATGCTTTCTCAGCGAGGGATTTCACTTTGGTCTAGTTTGAGGTGAGAAATCATTCGGATGTGTCCTGGCGGTTTCTAACCGCCAAGCGCCTAACCTTGAGTTCAACGCAGGTTGGGTCTGGATTCAGCCCGATCGAACATTTTGTAAATTTCTCAATGAGGAGATATCTAGTTTTGGCACTATCCACGAATAACCCGGTTTATGCAAAGCGCAATTCTGCAACAACACTGCTGCCGAGAAAACGTCGATCGACCTTTGATTCAAAAGCAACGAATGTCAGAATTGTTGCCAGTAGCAGCATGATTCTGTGTTCTGCAATACTGATTAATCTTGGATTAGAAGCAGCGGGATCAGAAACACCTGCACCGCCCTGTGATGCCGCAACAACGAAAGAAAATCAGTGTCAAACGGCGACAGAGCAGCGGATTGATGTTTCTCCGGAGGTAAATTCTAAGCCTCAATGGAGCGATCAGCTTAAAGTCAGCAAGTCCCCCGAAAAGTTGCCCCAAGAGATGGAAACAACCTACTCGGAGCTATTGAATCGCGCTCAAGCTGCTGCCAGTCGCGATCAACTGACGACAGCGGTTGAAACTGTTTCTGGAATTCCTAAGAACAGTCAATACTTTGAAGTGGCTCAACAGCTAGAGGAAGACTGGTCAAAAGAATTAGTACGGCAAGCCACAAATCACTTTCAGCAAGCCGAAGTCACAACGTCGATCGCATTAATCGATAAGATTCCAGAGTCTAGCGAATGGCACGATCGAGGAACTGAACTAAAACAACAATGGAAGAAACAAGCTAACTTGCTGAAACAAGCAAAATCAGCAAAATCAGCAGAAGATTGGCAGGGAACCATCAATGCAATCAAAGGACTAGAAGGAACGCCGCTCTATAACAGTTTGCCTGTTCAGGAATTGTTGCAGCAAGCCATGATCAATCGGTATGAACCTGATCCAGCTTTGCTGCAAATTGCTGTCGAAGATGCTCCAATGATGCTTCAATCTGAACCTTCTCAATCTAGTGAAGTTGTCGCGGCTCGTACTCCTTAGAGGATGTTTTAAGGGAATGGCTGTTATGGCAGTAGAAGTTTAGATTAGGGCATCCTCGGAGTTGCCCCCAAACCCCCAAATTCGGGGGCTTAAGGCTCTTGCTCCCCCAAACTTGGGGGCTGGGGGGCGATCTCGAAGTGTTCTAACTGAAATAAGTACAGCTATAGTCCGCCGAGCGCGGACTTCGTTTGTGTAGCCGCGAATTCCATTCGCTTGGGCATCATCTGTTTCAATCAAAGATTGATTTGGTATGAGAGGGTGTTTCAGAAGTATAAAAAGCGGCTTTGCTGCGTTGACAGTCCGCCCGGAAATGAATCTCCGGGCTAATGGAGGAAACCCCGCTGAAGCGGGCTAAGAGAGCAATACGGAGTTCTTAGCCCAGTTTAGGAGATTTATCGAAAACAAATTACCCGCTGTCTTCGGCTTCGCTCAGTCAGCTAGAGATCGCGCCCTGAGCGAAGCCGAAGGGCGGTCTTTCAAGTGGTAAGCTCTTTCGTAGAAATCTCCTTAGTGGGCTTCCCCCGATTAGCCCGGAGATTCATTTCCGGGCGGGTGAATGTGATAAACGATTACTTCTCAAACACCCTCTTAGAGATCCGAGCTTTCTGCTGCGTTAGAAATTGGGGTGCACTTCATTTCTTTATTGGACTTCGTTCGGTGCAATTTTGGTAAAGTCAACGCCGAACAGTTTCTTGAGTACGATCGCTGGATCGCTCTGAGGCAGACTCATTTCAATAAATAAGGTATGTGCCAACTTTAATTGTGTTGCACTGTATTGTCTTCGATTTTGCGACTGAGAGACTGCCAAACTCAAATCATGGAACCACTTCATCAAGACAGGCAGCGAGTTTTCAAGCACGATCGAGCCTGAATCGGGCGAAAATCGCAAAATGCGCCGCTTAAATCGGGCATTCATCAACGTAAAACTATCTGAATCTTGAATTAATTCCCATCTCGACTGTGGCATTGCTTTCTCACTCCAAGCAACCCACAGTCGCATTCGTTTGAGAATTCCATCCGCATCGCTTGAATGGCTGAGATGAAAGGTAATAAGCTTCGGTTGCACTTCTAACACTCGACGTTGGGGTTCCGCTGGAACTGCTTCATCTGGTAAGGATACGGATTGCAAATCGAATTTTGTTGAAGTCTCAACTGTGGGTAATGGTTCAGCCACCGAAGTGGGTAACGCGCTCCGAGGCGAAACAGACTGCTCTGGGAAAAGCTCGATCGCGCTCACTTCCCAGCGATATCGGTCTAGCTCACCGCCTTCATACATACACTTCGGAAACGGATAGCTCTGTTTAGAAATTGGCTGATAAGTTTGCGGGTTGAGATACTCCAAATGCAGTTGAATGTTTGGAATATCATTCTGCTGTTTGTCGAAGGTATAGTCCGCTGCGGGTGGCTCCAGGCAAATCAAGCGCACGACTCGCAACAAATCAGCATTCTTACTATCTCGGAGTTCAAAAACATTATGTGGCGGGTTGAAAATTAAACGCTCTTCTGTATCGAGAAAGTAAGACAGAGTGCACCCTTGAGGCACATGGAACAATGCGCCAATGTATCGATCGAGCTTTGGTTTGCGTCGTCTCAAATACACAAAATATTGCGTCGGCTCGTTTAACCCACGCGATTGATAAGTGTAATCTTTCTTGAGGAGGAGACGAGTATGATGTTCGATCGGGGTATTTTCCGATCGATGCCGACTGCCAATTTCCTTGAGTCCAAACTCAACGATCGATTGAATGCTATCCGGTTCAAGCTGGCTAATCAGGTTGCGAATTAAAGCGACTTTTGCTTTAGATGAGAGCTGTGCCGCACGGTTGAGTAGAACCGTTTGATGGTCGCTTTCAGAGGTCGAATCTCCTGAATTAAGCTCAGGTTGAAGAAGTTCCTCGATCGCCGCATCAACTTCTGGTTTTATCGTTGCTTTCATCAGCCGCTCTTCAATGTCCGCTTCGGGAACTTCACGACTCATAGTTGTGGCAAATAGTTGGGGGCAAATAGCTGGGGCAAAACGTCAGGGAACTTTCAAGCTGTAAGCAGTCGATACAGTTCAATCGCTTACATTACAAACGAATTCGTTCGCGATAGGTTCATTTTATACTAAAGCTTTCTAAGACAAAATCGCATTCGATGAAAGATTGGAAAAACAAGAGGCATGATTTATGAAGAGACGATGAGAATTCACAACGCCTGAAGTCTCAAATCGCACATAAAAAAGTCAGGGTGCTAATCATCCCTGACCGGAGTTCAAAAGTACAAATGAATTCAATCGGTTAATTCTGCTTTGATCGGTTCACGATCGCTTAGTTCTACCAGCAATCCATCCAAACAAAGAAGACTGCCATTTTGATTAAAAATTCCCTGCTTCCGTTCAGCAACCCATCGAATTTCGCCATTTGCATCAATAATTCGGTATTCAATTGAATGAGGATGTCGATCGAAGATCACCTGCATCAATGAATTTTTAAGAATCGGAATATCATCTGGATGAACGATACTGAGATAGGAACGAATTTGATTATGAATAAAAACTGAGGGCGGATAACCTGTAATCGACTGAATCCGATCACTAATAGAGTGCATCATATAACTAGAATCACATCGAAATACGGCACCCATACTGTTAACAATCAGCGATCGAAACTTTTCTTCGTGATCTCTCAGTTCGATCTCCAACGCTTTACGATCGGTGATATTATGTCCGCTCAGCATGACTCCATCGATCGCTAAAGACGAAGGAAATCGCTGACCTTGAATTGCTAGAGCTACCCACCGATTCACTTTCGATCTCCACCACCATTCGACTCCAGTGGGGCTAGTTGGCACATCGTGGCTCCACAATTGCAGTACGAGATCAACTTCATTTAAATTACTCGGATGAATTAATTCTCTAATCTGCCGACCGAGCAATTCTTCAGGCTGATATCCCAAAATCGATTCAACTGCCGGACTAATATAAATAATTTGCCCACTGTTGCTGGCTTGAATAAATAGATAAGGACTGTTTAGAAACAGAGTTTTCCACTTTTCTTCAGTTCTTACAAGTGTGCTGTAAATCTTTTTGTTTTCAGTAATATCTTCAAGAATTACAGCAAAATATTGATGCCCATCGGCTGGTAATTCGATTGCCGAAATATTTAAATTGAGCCAAACAATTCCGTTGTTTTTCGTGATAAATCTTTTCTCGATCGTATAAGAACTCATTACTCGATCGAGCAAATTTTGTTTGAGTTGCTGATCGAGCAAACAATCTTCAGGATGGACAAATTGATCAAGATTAATTAGGTCTTGATCATTCGTGCCCAACCAAGCGTGTAAGTTCTCATTACACTGAATTACATTTCCGTTAAAGTGAATTAAAGCTGTCGCCAAATTCGCATGAGCCGATTGTAAGATTGCTTTCTCGTAAGCTTCAGTAAGATTACGAATATCTGTTTTCATCACTGTGAAAAACATTAATTTGGAATTCTCATCAAATTCTAGGGAACATTCCACTGCCTCATCTACGTCGTTAAATTGTGAGGTAAATTGAACAATTTCTCCCTGTGAAGCTCTTTGCCAAAAATCCGCTAACCTCGATCGCATTACAGACGGGAAACAATCAAAGAAATTAACTTGTTTCGCGCGCGTTTTTAACAATGTTAAGAAGCTGCGACTGGTGTAAACCTGGTGTCCGCGATCGTTGTACACGCAGATCGGTTTGAGCGATCGTTCTAAGAACTCTGTCAATTTATAAGACTGAAGTTCGGGAGTCTTCCAAAATGGTGAAATCATTGTTATGCCAGTATTACGGTTTTGCAGTGCTGTGAGTTTTCCATAAGCTAGTAGAGCTTACTTCTGTGGTTAACTCGATGAATTTGCAGTCACTCAAAGTCGTTCGTTCGCCTTAATTGTTGAACTTTCTGGCAGCTACACCCACATTCATGCAAATTGCCTAGCTTTTCAGTACATTAGCTGGATTGTTAATTCCTACTACTGATACCCTTATGATACGCAGTTCTAGTGTGATCGCCCTGATTTCTGAGTTTAGACTCATGGATTATGGCACAATCATAGACTAGCCTTATGCCACTTTGCGAATCGTCACAAGTATAAAACGGCTTGATTCACTTGCTTTTTTTTCTTAGACATAATTAGAACCTTCTTTCTAATATTTTGGTTCCAATTAACACTTAATGATTTTTTTAAGCTATTCTCTGCAAAGTGGGTAGTTAAAAACAGCGCGAGTTGCTATAATTCTTGCCAAGCATCTAATCCATCCTTGTGAGTTCGCCTTCATCAGCGCAGAGCATCATTCCACTCGCTGCCTCTACCCAAGTTTCGATCGTACTAACCGAACCGAGCTGAAAGAATTGCTGCTGGATACAGCAACCTCACCTGAATGTCCAGCGAATCGAATTCGTTAGGGCGCAAAGATTATTAATTAATTTTTTAATTCACAAACTGTGCTGCTCAGCATTGTGCATTGAGGCTTAACGACTATGATTGGGCAACTCTTAACCGGGCGCTATCTCATCCTGGAAAAACTAGGCGCAGGAGGATTTAGCGAGACTTATTTGGCTCGTGATAAATATCTTCCACAGCATCCTTTGTGTGTGGTGAAGCGGCTGAGACTACCCTCAGACAGCAAAATTTCGCTAGAGACAGCCCGCCACTTGTTTGAAACAGAAGCGCAGCTACTTGGACAGCTTGGACAAAATTATCCTCAGATTCCAACGCTGTTCGCGTATGCTCAGGAGCAAGATTCGACCTATCTGGTGCAAGAATACATCGAGGGTGAGACGCTTAGTACGTGGTCGAATCAATCGGTTACTGCCAAGAGAGCGATCGAGCTTCTTACAAACGTGCTGTCTATATTGGACTATGTTCACTCGCATCACGTTATTCACTGTGATGTCACGCCAAGCAATCTGATTTGTCGTCGTCAAGATAGCAAGATTGTCCTGATTGATTTTGGCGCAGCTTGTTCTGAAGCAACGAAGAATTCATCTGCGAATCCTGCTTTGCTGATTGGAACTCCGGGCTATATTCCAGATGAGCAATGTCTAGGAATGCCACAGGTGAATAGTGATCTCTATGCTCTAGGGATTTTAGTGATTCATCTGCTTAGCCGCACTGATCCCCGCCAGTTCAATCAAGACTTGATTACTGGAGAACTGGACTGGAAACACTATTTCAAGCTTGCGTCGATTCCACCCAATCTAGTTCTGATTCTCGATCGAATGGTGCGAAGTCGCGCCAGCGATCGCTACCAACACGTCTCCGAAGTCCTCGCTGATCTGGAGCAGTTGCAAACAAGGGAGCGATCGCATTCTCCGAATTGGTCGCGCCTACAGCGAACGATTTTTCCAATCAGTACGATGCTGTTTGCGGGAACTTTGGTCATGCAGTTCCCCAGATTACAGCAAAGCTACGATCAATCGTTTAAACCGACAATCGAGCAGCTTGAACAACAATTTCTCCCGACATCAGACAATCATTTAACGATGTTGCGAGAACTTTCAGTCAAACCGAGAATTGAGCGGTTACTGATTACTCCACACAAACGAGTCATGGTTAGCGTAGGAACTGATCATTTACTTCGATTGTGGTCGCTGCCAGAGGGTAAACCGTTAGCAACCTTAGCAAGTGGCAAAACACCGATTACCACGTTAGCCGTTAGTTCAGACAGTAAATTTTTAGTCAGCGGTCGCGGAGATGGTACACTTCAGCTTTGGGATATCAATCGAGGTCGATTAGTTCAACAATTTAAAGGACATCAAAAATCTGTACTTGCGATCGCAATTAGTCCGGATCTCAAAATATTGACCAGTAGTAGTAAAGACAATACAATGCGCCAGTGGGATTTACAGACAGGTGCATTGCTTAGAACACTCAAGACTCCTACTTCGGCTATCACCGCGATTGCTTATCCACCAACTTCTGACAGACTGATTACAGCAAGTCGCGATCGTCAACTTCAAGTTTGGAATCTCCGTAATGGGCAGATTGAACGAACATTCTCTGGGCATACCGACGAGATTGTTGGGCTAGAAATTGTAAATGATCATACATTGGTTAGCTTTGGAAAAGACCGAGGGTTAATGTGGGATCTCAAACGAGAAACGATTGCTCAAGTCTTGCCTGAAGCCTCTGCAAACTCCATTATGGTCTCGAAATGCAAGCGCAATATTATGACTGTTCACAGTGACGGAAGCATTCGAGCTTGGATTCCAAAAGAGGGAAAGCTTGTGATGCAAGAAACAGGCAAGCTAGACAATCCCAGAAATATTGCTTTCAGTCCAAATCATGACTATTTGATCAGTTGGAATGTGAATCAACCCTTACGCTTTTGGCAAATTCACGATCGCGAAATTCAGTAACTTCACATCGCTCCGCACAAGAGGAAGAATTTATGCTGCACCAAGTCCCTGAACAGACGATGCACCGGGTTCGCTGGCTATTAACGCTTGGATGGCTTTTGTTGATTGCATCGCTTTTTTATGATCCGATGACTCCTGCATTCACAGATCCGCGTAACTTAGCGAGTCCCTTCCGTGTGAATCTGCATCAGTGCATCAAGCTACGAGAAATTTGCTTACCCCAAGCTTCGTTTTCGATGAGTGCTTTGGTTTGGTGGGCAATGATTGTTCCGAGTGGCATCTTTATTTTGCTGGTGTTTGGGCATGAATTCTGGCGGCGAATTTGTCCATTGTCGTTCTTATCACAGATCCCACGCGCCCTGAAAATTCAGCGACGGCGCAAAGTTGTCGATCGTAATACCGGAGAAGTGCGCCGCGAAGTGGTGACAATCAGCGAACAGTCTTGGCTCGGTCGCAATCATCTCTATGTTCAGTTCAGCTTATTTGTGTTTGGTTTGTGGCTGCGAATTTTGTATGTAAACTCCGATCGCACATCGCTTGGTGTCTTTCTTTTGATTACGATCGCGTGTGCAATCTTAATCGGCTATCTCTATGCAGGTAAAAGCTGGTGTCAATATTTCTGTCCAATGGCTCCAGTGCAAATGGTTTATACCGGACCTCGATCGCTGTTTGGTAGCCAGAACTATCTCAAACCGACCACAACGGCGACTCAATCGATGTGCCGCACGGTCAATTCAGAAACGCATCAAGAGCAAAGTGCTTGTGTTGGTTGCAAAGCAGCCTGTATTGATATTGATGCGGAAAAAAGCTACTGGACAGAGTTGACTAAGCCCGGTCGAAGACTTGTACAGTATGGCTATTTGGGAATGGTGATTGCATTCTACTTGTATTATTTTTTGTATGCGGGTAACTGGGATTATTACTTTACAGGTGCATGGACACACGAAGCAGATCAAGTTGCAAGAGTGTTAGACACAGGGTTTTATATTTACCGTCATGCCATTCCAATTCCGAAAGCAGTTGCCGTCTTCATCACCTTTGTTGTTCTGACTGGCATAACATTTACTCTAGGATTAATCCTGGAAAAACTCTGTCGTAGAGTGCCAAGATCTAGAGTTTCCAAAGAGCAGGCACAACATTTCGCATTTACCATATTTACGATCGCATCCTTTTGGACATTCTTTTCGTATGGTGCGCGTCCCTCACTCAATCGCTTACCGACTTATCCATTGTTAGCCTTCAATGCGCTGATTGTTCTAGTCGGTTCTCTTTGGCTCTATCGCACCTTGCGCCGGACTCGATCGCAATATGAGCGCGAAAATATGGCAATGAGTCTGCGAAAACAGCTTCAGAAATTACCGATCGATCAAAAACTACTCGAAGGACGCTCGATCGACGATTTAACGCCGGACGAAATCTACATGCTAGTCAAAGTCCTACAAGGCGTTTCGCAACAAGTTCGACTCCAAACCTACAGTGATGTCGTGCTGGATCTCCTTCGACAGCAAGCGGTGAGCGCTTCTGGAAGCTTTGAATTTTGCCGTCAACTGCGCCAGGAACTTCAGATTACGGATAGTGAGCATTTCTCAACGATCGAAGCGATCGCGCTCCACTCTCCAGAACTCCTCTCTGTTGCAGCCGCACCTGACTCAGAACTTCATACCGCCACCACTGTCGCAAGAATGATCGCGAGACCCCCTAAACGATTCAATCCTTGAGTTCATGGCTCCGAGGTAACTTCCTATGTTGACGCTAAAATCAGTTAATTTTGAGCAACGAGAGTTTCAAATTCATCAGCTTGACCAATCCCACCCAGAACAAACCGAATGGGTAATTGGGCGACATACAACTTGCGATTTAGTGCTGGCAAGTCCAGAAATTAGCCGAGTGCATGGACGAATTATCTATCTTGATAGTTCTTACTATTTCATTGATGTGGGAAGTGCATCGGGATCAGTGTTAAATGGCGAAGTCGTTCCTCCAGAAGAACCGCGACAACTTCAACTCGGTGATTTACTTCAGCTTGGAGGAACTTTTTTGCACATTGAAGCTTTATCACCGCTGTCTAAATCCTCGATCGAGCCTCCCCTTCCCATACAATCCTGGCAAAATGAGGATCTGCTCTGTCGTTGTTGTCGCATCATTGATGAAGCTCCAGACGTGAAAACATTCTGCTTTGTTGCCGAACCTGCCGTCCAATTCTGCTATCTTCCAGGTCAATTCGTGAATGTTGAACTTGAAATCGACGATCGAACAGTGATTCGTCCCTATTCGATTTCCTCTTCACCAACGCGCCCTTATCATCTCAGTATCACAGTCAAGCGCGTCCCGACCGGGGTAGTGTCTAACTGGTTACATGATCATCTCAAGATTGGCGATCGCATCAAGCTACCCGGTGGCGCGATGGGACAATTTACCTGTGTCCCCAATGTTCCATCAAAGCTACTGTTAATCTCTGCGGGTAGTGGAATTACGCCAATGATGTCGATGCTACGCTGGCTACAAGATACTTTGAGCGATTGCGACATTGTTTTTCTTCACAGTGCGACGACTCCAGAAGACGTTATCTTCCGTCGAGAACTAGAATCGATCGCAGCCCAAATGTCGAACTTACACTTAGCAATTACAGTCACTCGCTCTCATCAGTATTGGATGGGATTAACCGGGCGAATTACTCAATCGATGTTATCTTGGGTTGTTCCAGATTTGCTAGAGCGATCGGCGTATGTCTGCGGTTCTGAACCCTTCATGCAAGGTATTCGGACTCTGTTAGACAGCATGGAATTTCCGATGCAACACTATCAAGAAGAAAGCTTTGGTAGTTCAGCACCACGAGTTCAACCTGCTAGTCAAAATGGTAAAACATTAGTGCCGTCTCCACGAATAGAGGAAGCACTCGTTCTTTACTTCACCAAGTCCGATCGACAAGCCTTAACGGATAGTACCACTCCAATCTTAGAAGCAGCAGAACAAGAAGGCGTTCAGATTCGTCATGCGTGTCGGGCAGGTGCTTGTGGAATGTGTAAAGTAAAAGTTCGCAAAGGGAAAGTTCGCTATCAAACGGCTCCGAGTGCGTTATCGATCTCCGATCAACAAGCAGGCTATGTGCTCTCCTGTGTTGCCTATCCAACCGAGCTTTTAGAAGTTGAGGCATGATCCAGATTCAATGATCTATCCTAGAAACAGTTCTGCGATCGCACTTTTTCTATGTTGAAATCAATTCTCGCTGCTAGTGTTCTTCTAGCGACGCTACCGACTGTTAGTTTTGCGGCTCCCTCCAAATCTGCTCAAACACCCCCTCAACCCACGACCGAGGAAATTTATCAAGCCTGCACCCAAAATCGGGCTGAAACCTTGCCCAATCCCTTTGTAGATGTTTCTCCAAGGGACTGGGCATACAAAGCGGTTTTAACCATGCACTATTGCGGTGCATTCCGTCAGGCGGCTCCAAGAAGCTTATTCGAGCGTCAGCAACCGACTCCCCAACCGTCACCGCAATCTTGATCCCCGTTGAGCATAACAATCGATATAGCTCTGAAGCTCTTGTCTTCGGAGCTTTCCTGATGCACCGGGTTCAGGATATTTCGCCAGTAATTGCCGTGCAGTTTCAATCCGAGCGACTTGAGCTAATAACTGAATCACTTCGATATAGGTTCCAGCCGATTGCGCTCCTCTCCCATTGAGAAGTGCGGCTGCTCGATCGAGAACTGCGATCGCTTCTGAAGTTCGACCCCGACTGATGTAAGCTTGAGCAAGTCTGGGTGAAATGGATAGATATTCATCCGATTTTTGATTCGTGTAGATTAATTCTGCTGCTTGTTGTGCGATGTTCAACTGTCCAACCTGCAAGGCTTTAATAATCAAGTTGTTAAAGTTTGTCTCCTTAAAAGCTTCTTTCGGAATTTCTTGCAGCGTTTTCCAAGCAGGTTCGACTTGATCATCATTAAGAAACTGCTGAGATAAGAACGATAGCGCATAGTTTGGAGTAAACCCTGTGTTCGGATTGATTGGAAGTGCTTTCGCCGCTTTTACCGCAGTTTGACGAGCGCTTTCTGCTGATTGTTCTTGTCCAATTTTGATGTAACCTCGTGCGATCGCACCATAAGTAATTGCTTTCAATTTCGGATTCGTTAAACTTTCTGCAAGTTTCGTTGCTAATTCGAGTGCTGATCGATCTTGAACTCCAATCTGTGCCAAAGCTTCAATTCGGGGAGAACGACTGCTATCGATATTTTGCAGGGGAAGTTGTTGAGCGAGGGAAATTGCTTTATTCGCGTTTTGAGATGCGTAAGCGATCGCGAATTGTTGAAGCACATACAATCGCTCTTCTGGTTCAGTGTTAGGAAAACGCTGGATTGCCGATTCGATCGCATCCAGAGCCTTGAGTTCTTGTGCGATTGGAATCACATAAGATCGAGGTGAAATCAAATTGAGACTTGCTGATCGTCGTAAAGCAGTATTCGCTTCTGGAAGATACCCGTACCGAAGAGCTAAGCCAGCAAGATAAGCTCCGTCGTTATAGTTCTGCGCTTGTCGAACGGCTTGAATGAATTGCTCGATCGCTTGGCTTGCTTTCTGTGTTTGGTTCCGCTTGCGATACTCTCCTGCAACTATTAGCAGATGAAGCGCTCTCACATCAGCAGGACTCGATCGTAGCAGTTGAGCAATGCGATCAGGGTTTCCTCCAGCTTGAAAATAAGCTTGAAGTGCAAGAGAAGGATCAAAATCGAAACTTGGGGTTTTAATCGCTTCCCAAGCGATCGCTAAAATTTTAGGATCATTAGAGACAGCCGCTAAAGCAAGATATCTCGAATCTTCTACATAGGGTCGATCTTTCAGAATTTTATTGAGATAAGGTCTTGCTTTGTCTTCGCGCTTTAGCTGCAAATACAATCGAGCAATGTCAGGATTTAGCTGAGTTGCTGGAGCAAATTTCGTCACTCGATCGACAATCTGTAGTGTTTTTGCAGGTTGATTCGCTTCTAAATAAGATTGAGCTAATGTAAGCGGAACTGTGACTTGAAATAAGAGAGGGACGGTTTGACCGGATTGCATTGTTGCAACGATCGCACTTTCAGCTTGACCTAACAATCCTGCAATTTTCGGGGTTTGTTTTAGCTCTGAAGCAGTCACTAACAATCCACCGAGTTGAGAAGTTCTCGATCGAGCATTCGATTGCTTCAAACTAGCTTGAATTCCACGAGTTAGAACTGTAGTTGCTCGATCGCTTGCTCCCAATCGTTGATAGTATCGAGCTAATCCTGCCATCAATCGATATTTGATTTGCTCATCCGAAAGCTGTTCAATCCGAGCCGCAAGCCTATCTAAAATACCAAGCAGTTGTATTTTCTCACTCGGCTGTGAAAGCTCCTTGAGCAATAGATCCAACTGTGGTGATGTCGGTGTATCAGGACGAACAGCAAACGGTCTACCAATCAACCAGCGATCGAGATAATTTTGTACGATCAGATTGCTCGAAACTGGAGACTGAGCAATTTCATTTAATTCAGCAAAGCTACGGGACACCGAATTGGTGGCAACGATCGCAGGTAATGGCTGATTCGGATAAGGAAGTCGTCGTACAAAATCTTCTGAGATCCGTTGTGAGCAACTTAAATTTACCTGTGCTTGAGCGGGAACAATCGGAAGCGATGTTGTAATCAACAAACCGAGAAGCGAAGCGAGAATTGAGCGATCCGGCATAAGGAACGAACCATCAAAAGCGATTAGTTCTTTTGAATACGATGAGAGCGGCAATGTTTCCAGATTAATTTAGCGATCGCTTATGAAGCAGGTCTAATCTTGCTCATGAAGCGCCTTTGAGTTTTGCAAGTGCTTTAGCTTTCGCAATCCGGACTAAATGCCCAATAGATTCATACAGCACACTTTTGAAAAACAGAATTCCTAAGTGGTCAGGCTGATGCTTCCTGTGGACTCTTGCGTTCAAATTCTGGAGAATCCAATGCTCAAATCTTACTCGTTGTTAGATCTTTCTGCACAGATTCGAGCCAGGAATTAGCTGATGCCCAAAAGAAAGAATGATCTTTATCAAAACACAACATATCATCCTGGCTAATGCACTCGCTCCACTCTTTCAAAGCGTACTCGTACCGAGAGAACGCAGCTTCTAGCTTCATCAGTGTAGGAAATCGAGCAGATTGCGCTTTGGAAGAGAGTCCATCGAGTAGAACTTTTAACTCTTGAACTTGGTCAGCATAGTCTCTGTAATCCACTCCAGTTTTCATGCGTGAGTTAAGAGCAAGAAAAGATTTCAGTATAGTCTCAACATCCTGACGAAGCTCAGGCGGAGAACTTAGAACACTGATACTCGGCTGACCTGCAAGAATCTTTTTCTGTCTCGCAATGTCATAATCAAGTCTGGCTAGATCCTCATCTTTCACTGTCTTGAGAATTTGATCTTTTCTGCTTCTACCCTGATATAAAAGCTTCTCCCTAGCATCAAGTTCCTTACGCCGAGATGCAGTTTTTTTTCGACTTGCCATAATCTCAGACATAGACGAACCAGATTCGATGTCGATCAGCTCTTGCTCGTGTTTAGCATCTTCAATTTCTGTTCTAAGCTTATCGATAGTCTCTTCTACTTTTTCTCTCTGAGCTTTTGCAGCATTTACCGCTAATTTCTTCTTTTGAGTATCTGAAATTGCCTTTTCATATTTTGCAATTTCGCTTTGGGCAGAACTGTGTCTTTGATCCGAATTAGGTAGTTGACGCATTAACTCAACTGCCTTTTGAAAGTATGAGATTGCTATGTCCAAATCTTCTTCTGTTCGCGAAATCGCAGCGATATAAATGGCAAGCTCCGAATTCTGAAGGGCGTTTTCATAAGGATCACTTTGTATTACAGGTTTTCCGACATCTGAGTTTTTAGCTGCTAATTTTTCAGCTTGCTTAAAATAGAAGAATGCTCCAGCGCCCATAACCACAAGTAGAAAACTCGTAAGAATAGCTACAGTCATTTTTCTATTTTTGCCATTAGTCTTCGAGTCCACCTTTTGTGGAGATGTCTTCCGGGTCTCACTAACCGGTTGCTGATATGAGACATTTTTTGCAGGTTCTGGAGTCTTACTAGGGACGTTTAATACGTTGGAGGTCAAATCAAATTCCTGAATCCAGGGAGCTAGACTGCTATCTTTCTGCCTTCCACAAATTTTGATTGACGTAATTGTTTTGAGATTTAATCCTATAACACCTCTATGGACGAATTCTGAGAGTTCTACTTTGTCAAGAGGTTTGGGTGATTCCAATAAGATGTACAAACAGCCAGCTTTTTGATTGACTTTTGCAATAATACCTTTAGGCAAAAGCTGACGATTTATCAAATTTGCGATTGCTTCTGTATTGCCTTTTTTTGCAAGCTCAATCAGATTTTGCTGGGTCATGGAAGTTCGTTTCCTTCACGTCTTCTTCAAAATTCCCCAACAACTGCAACACATAACGCTAATATTTCTTCTACTCATGCCACAGTTCTGAAATCAGAAAAGTTTCTCCTGCTCTTCCTTGGCGAATGGCTTCTTGTAAGTCTGCTAAGATCTGTGTTTTTGGTTCGTGTTCATTGATCGCATCCAATCCACTTTCCTCTAATTGCAGAAACTTGATGAGTTCTTCCCAAAGTTCGACTGGAACTAGCACGTCAGTTTTTTCGCCTGCTGCATTCGTGACATATTTAACGTTGGCTTGAATCTCTGGAATCGACATAACTGCAACTCGACGTAGATTTCTCAATTATAAAAGAAGCCCTCGATCGAACAATTGTCGATCGAGGGCAAATTCATTCAAACCAATCTAGCTAAGGCGACCCGTCACATACGAAGGCGACAGATCCGACCAAGATTGTTTCACCAAGTCCGCATCCGCTTTCACACTACCAAGGTAGTTTCCAGCAGGGAGCGACGGATAACGCTTGTACGGAACCACATCTTCGCCAAAGTAGCGCGAGTATTCTGCACTGTTCACCATCGCATCCACCGCAGCTTTCAAGCCTCCATCCGCCAGAATCTTGTTATATTCGCGAATTTCAGCTTGGGTTGCAGGCGCACGACCCAACAAGTGACGGAACAAGAATTCGATCACTTTAGTGTTCGGGTAGGGTGCATAGAAGCGACGAACATAGATATCGGAGCTTGCCAAGGTCTTGACGAATTCCCGCACCGAGATTTCGCTATTCCGTAGCTTACTTTCGAGATCCGATCGCTTAAATTGGCTCGGTACTTGTCCGCTGAACACATCCATCACTTGCACGTAAATGGCGTTGATCACCAGTTCAGTTTCGTTCTGGGACATCCCCGGATTCATCCGATAAATCCGAGCAGGCTTCCGGCGGCTGGTTCCGACTCCGACTTCTACTGATTGACCGTCACCATTGGTAAACGATCGACCAAGTTGAATAAACCGAGGTTTGCTGCCGTCTGCTTTGCGCTCTTGAACCGCGTTGTCCTGAATTGCCGCAGCCGTTAACGGCATCTGAGCCACATCCATCCGCGATTTCGCAGACGAGAAGCTTGGAACTTCAAGCTTTTTGTTCTGCTTCGTCAGCTTGTTGTACAAGGTCTGCGAGTTCGGGAAGTTTGCCGCAGGCAGGGTTAAGAAGCGGTTGTATGGAACCACGTCTTCACCGAATGCTTCCGCGTACTCTGCACTGTTCACCATCTCGGTAACGAATGCTTTCAAGCCTTGGGTTGCAAGGATCTTGTTGTACTTGCGAATTTCGGCTTGATCCAGGGGAGCACGTCCCAAGAAGTGCTTCGTTCCCAGTTCGATCACTTTCGTGTTCGGGTACGGGGTGTAGAACTCCTTGATGTACAAGCCAGAGCTACCCAAGCCGATAATGAACTCTTTCAGATTGATTTCATTGTTGCCGAGCTTACTTTCGAGTGCCGAGAATTCGTTCTGCGCCACATAAGGAGCAATGTCACGCTCGAACACTTGACGATAAGCGGCTCCGATCACAGTCTTGAGGTTCGCTTTGTCGGTGGTTTGAGTCAGCTTGAACACTTTGGTTTGTTCGCGCTTCTTGCTCACCCCTTGATTGATGCGGAAGTCGATATCCGGTTGAGTCCGCATTCCCGAAGCGGTTCCCAATTCCACGAAGCGAGGCGTTTCTTCCTTCGTAACTTTCGTGCCTTTGTCTTGGATTGAACCGACACGAACCGTTCTGAGGGAGACACCACCCGGAGTGAGATAGCGCTCGTAGGGAACGGTATCTTCGCCGAAGGTCTTGTTGTACTCTTCGGTGTCGAGGATTGCATCAATCACCGCGAATACGCCTTTCTTCGAGCAGAGATCGAAGTATTTGTTGATTTCTTGGCGACCGTAGGTAGGACGACCGAGTAAGCGACGATGAATATATTCGATCGCTTTTGTCACATACAGTTTTTCCCAGTACAGACTGCGGAAAAGAGGCGATTTTGCCAAGCGACGAACGAACTCTTTAACTGTGATTTCACCGTTTTCGAGCTTGATTTCATCGACTTTGAGGCGTTGCCCTTCGTACACATCGCGACCAAAGACTTGCAGATAAGCCGCTTTAATCACTGCTTGGGTCGAACTTTCCGAGAACTTGGTGCTGATGCCTTGAGTTCCAGAAGATTTCTTGCCAAACGAACCCGTAAAGCTTGGGCTTTGATCGTACTTGAAGACTTTCGGACCCAAACTTCCAGGAGCAACACCACGAGCTTCTGGATTGCTCAATTGGTTGTTGATGCCCGGACCGCGATTGATCAGAATCCGACGAGTATCTTTGCCGAATGGAGCCGGACGAGCGCTTGGATTCTTGGTTTCTTTCGGGAAGATTGCACCGAATTGAATTTCCAGCGGATCGTTTCCAGAACCGTAAACGTGCTGATCGGGTAACGGTTGATCGTAAGCAGCAAAGGTTGTGATAAATTGCGGAACCTTGCGGAATGGCGCACTGTAGTTGAACAGGTCTTGTTGTGGACCCCAGTTACGGCATTCTTGTGCTTCTTGACCTAAACCACGCAGATACGGAACGGTTTCTTCTCCGAAGTAGTCCGCATATTCTTTAGAATCGACCAGTGCATCAACCAGCGCATTCAAACCGCCATTGGATACGATCGAGAAATATTTCTGAACTTCTTCACGTGAAGACGGACCCCGACCGAGAATATGACGGAATGCCAATTCTAAAGCGCGGCTATTAATATACGGTTCAAAAAAGTTCTTTCGATACAGCGGCGATTTTGCCAAACGGCGGATGAATTCCTTCATCGAAATATCGCCGTTTTTCACTTTCGATTCGAGGTCGGAGATACCCAGCGAATAAGCGCGGGTGATGTCGCGTTCAAATACCTGACGGTAAGCCGCTTTCACCACATCGTTCTTTTCGCTGCTCGACAGACCGGGCTTCATTGCGAACTTAGGACGGCGTTCTGCTGCATTAAAGTAGATTTGCGGCAGTTGTAGACCTTGAAGATCGCCTGAAGGACGCTGACGTACTTTATCTGAAGGAGTCGGCGCTTTGAATTCGGTGATCAACACGTCGAAATACTGATCAACGATCGTTTTCGCATCCGCATCACCCCGGAAGTAATTTCCAGCGGCAACCTTCATTTCTTGCAGAGCCACGATCGTGGCATCCGTCGAACAAGCCCGCTCAATGATTTCGCGCAAACCGCGAGTATTGACCGAGATAATATTTGGATCGCCTGCAACGATCGCATAAGTCGTGTAGCGCAAGAACCAGCTTAAGTCGCGTAACGACTTCGCCATGTTGCTCGGACCATAACGCGCTACGTTAATCGGACGAAAACCCGGCGGGATTGCTCCTGCACTGGGGGTCAAAAAGAAGTTCCGAATGCCACCGAACAATCCGCCACCAGAGCCTTCCGCATAAGTGACCGTGCCCAGTTTCATCCCTTCTTCGGTATTCAGCGTCGTGCCTGCGATCGTTTTCACAGGTTCTTCAGCGGGTTTTTCCAAAAACGCCATTGGAGAACCACCCGTGAAGATACGGTTCGCCGATCGAGAAACGATTAATTCCGAGTTACGGGTCAGAATTTCAGCAATTTCGAGGCGTTTCTGCCCGGACTTAAAATACTGCACAAGTTCATCAAGCTCACCCCGACCCAAAAAGCGGTCTTGTTGTTCTGCTTGTGAAATCGTAGCAACTGGTACGGTTTGGTATAGTTGCGGGCGTGCAACTGAGCTTCCCCCACTTGCCTTAACACTCATTGATTCTAAAGCTCCCAGTTTACGGATCGTTACTGTGTTAAATCTGACCAGAGCGTCACCTGGCACGTTATTTCTTAAAGAGCCGACATCGCATGACACGCCATCAGCCTTCGCACGTTAAACGATTGCCCAGGGTCAACCAGTTCATTCTTAGATTAAAACGTTTCGGGTTCCTACACTTGAATTATTAAAAAGTGTGACAAAGCCGATCGTGTTTAGTGCTTTGCTCATCATAAAAGACGGATGTACTTATCTGAGAATGGCTTTAAGTTTTGTAACAAAAATGCAATGTGGGGTTGAAACAGATTTGAGGGAATAATGAGTCCGCCCGCAAGATACTCCGCCCAATTGGATTGACGAAACAGGAAGTCAAGTATGTCGATCGAGAAACTTCAACCCGCACCCACTCAACAAGTTGGGGTGTATACGCCCTACTACCCGCAGCAGGGAAAGAAACAGCTTCTACCCTTTGCGATTAGTCTTTATCAGAAAGGCGCTTTAGAGGGAGAGCGCAAAATCGAAGGTGGCGATAGTATTCCCTTTATTGCTTCCTGGAATGTTTCGACGCTTCCGGCGGATTTGTGCCGCTGTCGGATTCAATTCGAGGGAAATGCGGAACTAAGTTATGAAGTGATGATGGCGAATTTTGAATTTGTGGATTTCTTGATTGAAGTCATTCACAACTTTAAGCGCACTCGCTTGTCAGATTTTTCCCAGTCGTTTTATCGAAAGCTGCTGAGAATCGACGATTAAAAGCAATTTAGAAATGGTGTTGAGGGAGCGATCATCTTGGGTCGCTCCCTTAACTTTTAGAGGGATTCTCAGACTTCCGCCCACACGAGTGCGATAGAATTCTTAGAGTCTGAGACGGCTCTTTGATTAACCGGAGTGAGCGCGTGCCTAAGTCTGCCAAGTATTTATTGATTGGTTCCCTGGAAGCCTATAGTGGCAAATCTGCTGCAATTTTAGGACTCTTCCACCAACTGAAAGCGCGAGGGCTGGATCTTGCCTATGGAAAGGCTTTGGGCGGCGGTTGGGGACAAACCCAAATGGCGGATAGTGACGGTGATATTCAGTTTGTGGCAGAAACGATCGGGCTAAATCGCGATCAACTTCAAGCCCCGGTTTTAACGCTGAATCCGGAGACAGTCGAGAATCGGTTGAATGGTTCGGATACGCAGGATTATCGTCAGTTGTTGATTGAGCGATCGCAGCAACAAAAGGGTGATTTGGTCATCCTTGAAGGTCCTGGAACGCTGAGTGAAGGGAAGTTATTTAATTTATCGCTGTTGCAAGTGGCTGATGCAATTCAAGCGTCGGTCATGCTTGTGGCACGATTCCATTCTGTTTTATTGCTCGATTTGATTCTGAGCGCGAAAGAGAAATTAGGCGATCGCTTAATTGGTGTCCTAATTAATGATGTGCCAAGGGATCAGATTGATTCGATTAACAATTCCTTCCGTCCATTCTTAGAGAAACAAGGGATTGCCGTGTTTGGAGTGCTACCCAGCAGTACTTTACTCAGAAGTGTCAGCGTTGCGGAATTGGTTCATCAACTCAACGCTGAGGTTCTGTGTCGGGGCGATCGATTAGATCACATGGTGGAAAGTTTGACGATCGGAGCGATGAACGTCAATTCAGCACTCAAATATTTCCGCGCTCGGCAAAATATGGCAGTCGTTACGGGTGGCGATCGAACTGATTTACAGTTAGCAGCACTCGAAACTTCGACTCAGTGTTTAATTCTGACGGGACATATTCCACCGACGAAAGAGATTGTTTCTCGTGCAGAAGATTTGGAAATTCCGATTCTCTCTGTCGATCTGGACACATTAACAACGGTTGAAATTATTGAACGAGCATTTGGGGAAGTGCGACTGCAAGAACCAATCAAGTTTCAGTGTATTTGCCAAATGATCGAACAGTATTTCGATAGCGATCGACTTCTCACAACCTTGGGATTGATGCCCGCTGAGGCGCGATGAATTGCTAAGGTTTCTATACGATCGGAACAAATCCGATTCGGGTAGCGACGAATACTTTAAGTATGATTTCCAGAATCGAATTTGCTGATTCTGTAGCATTCCTTAAACCTATTCGTTACTTGCTCAATCTATGAAACCCGCGATTCTTGCTCTAACTACTTTTGGAATTGCACTGAGTACTATTTTGCCTGGTTATGCGGAGAGTGCTGATCCAATTCGGCAACTCTTAGAAACTCGATCGTGTGTCCGTTGTGATTTGCGCGATGTGGATTTGCAAGGGAAAAATCTTCGGGGGGTCAATCTACGCGGAGCAAATTTACAGGGTGCAGATTTAAGACGTGCAATCTTGAATGGTGCAAATCTCAGTGGTGCAAATCTTCAAGAAGCAAATCTGAGGAGTGCTGATTTGCAAAGAGCAGATTTGTCGAATGCGGATCTTAGAGATGCCAATTTACGGGACGCGGTTCTGACATTTGCCGAATTGTTTGGGGTAAATTTGCGCGGCACGAACATTGAAGAAGCTCGATCGAGTCAAATTTCCGAAGAGATTCGCAGAACTTACCGCGACATCACTGGACGAAATTCAGACGGCTACAAAGTTCGGGAGTACATTCGAGAACTGGCAGGAGGTCGATCGCTGTCTCAAATTCGGCGGGAAATTGCTCGAAGTGATGATGCGAAAGATGCGATCGCAGAACTCTACGAAGATGTGTTTGGGCGAAGAGTGGATGAAAGCGGGTTGCGAACTTGGACAAGATTTCTAGAGCGAGACAATCGATCGCTGAAAGATATTCGCGAGGAATTAGTTCGCAGTCCAGAAGCACGAGATGCCATCAATCGAATCTATCAGGAACTTCTAGGTCGCGATGCCGATACAAGAGGGCTGCGAACCTGGCTGGATCAACTTCGCCAAGGACGATCGCTCTCTGATATTCGATCGCGCATTGCCAGCAGCAACGAAGCAAAACGGAAATAGGCGTGTACTGCTAAATTAGATGCTGCTTTGCCCAGAGTGCCGCTTGTGTACGATCGTGCAATCCTAATTGGCTCAAAATTCGGCTGATATGGTTTCTAACGGTTCCTTCACTCAGAAAGAGCAACTGGGCAATTTCCGAGTTTGTTTTTCCTTGACTCAATAGTGCAAGCACTTCTAGTTCTCTACGACTCAGTTGATAAGACTCGATCGATTGAGTCGGAAGCATTGCGCTTAAATGTGCGAAAACCTTGGGCGCGATCGTGGGTCCTAATTGACTCACTCCACGATGCAGAGCACGAATCGCATCAATAATCTGGTTTGTAGGTGTGTTTTTGAGAATATAGCCGAGCGCTCCTGCTTGAAGTGCCTGATAGATATATTCGTCCTCATCAAATGTAGAGAGTACTAAGATGCGAATCCAGGGATAACGATCGTGAATTTCTCGCGTTGCTGTCACTCCATCACAATGAGGCATTCGCACATCCATCAAAATGATGTCCGGTTGAAACTGTTCGGCTAATGCGATCGCTTCCTGTCCGTCACTTCCAAGTCCGACCACTTCTAAGTCTGGCTCTAAGCTCAAAATCGCTGCTAACCCTTGACAGAAAATTGCTTGATCATCCACGAGTAGAAGCTTGATCATGTACAGCGCTCTCCTAACCGAGAATGCTCCTCTGAAGTAAGTTGTACTGGAACAATGACTTGAATCTGGGTTCCCTGCCCAACTACGCTCTCAATGCTGAACTGCCCTCCCAGAATTTGCGATCGTTCTTTCATACCTCGTATGCCAAATCCACCCGTTTGCTGAGTTCTATCAAACCCTTTTCCATTGTCTTGGAGCTTGATGAAGATCGCATCAGCGCTACTTCTTCCAAGCAGTATCACCTGAGTTGCATCAGCGTGTTTCTGCACATTTACTAATCCCTCTTGAACAATGCAATAGAGTTGATGACTCAACTGCAAAGGAAGCTGGGGTAGCTTGAAATCAAGCTGGATAGAGAAACCTGCCTGCTGACTTTGTGCAACCAGAACAGCGATCGCATGATTGAGATCAAAGTCAGATTGTCTCAAACTAGACAGCGATCGACGAACATCGTGTAAACATTGATCCGCGAGTTGTCGAGCTAGAAATAGCGATCGCTGTGCTTGTTCTGGATCTCGATGCTGAAGTTTCTGAGCGGCTTCGAGTTGAATTCCTAATCCTGTTAAGGAATGTCCCAGAGAATCGTGAATATCTCTGGCAATCCGAGTTCTTTCTAGAGCCGTCGCAAGCGCTTCAACTTGTTGTGTAAGTGCTTCTGTGCGTTCTCGGCTCTGACGTTCAGATAGAACTAGAAATCCCAGCACGATCGAAAAGGTGCTGCCACCGAGGAAAAAAATTAACTGATTGATCCAAGAGACTTGAAGCTGAAGAACAGTACTCACTCCTTTTTCCGCGATAAGAGCAATTATTCGACCCCAAATTTGCTCCAAAATCCAAGCATATCCCGCAAGATACACGACCCCAAAACTGACCACCATCACGATGACTTCTTTGCGAGGCAGTAGAAAGCAGCTTTTTACAATCCACCAATAGAGAATCAATTGAAAATCAAACTCTAGTAAAACTGCACCTGCAATCATACTCATGCACACAAACAGGTAAAGTCGCCGTTTCCATAGCTCCTGCTGAAACGGTGTGATCAAACTCAGTAAAAGAAAAACAATGTGGAATCCGACCATGAACCAGGTATCGGGCAGAAAGGGTCGATACGGGTGATAGCGCATCATAATCAGACCTAGCACCAAGTCGAGCAGAATGATGACAATATCGAGTGCTGTGACCGTTTCGGGGAGCGATCGCGTCACTGAGTTGAGAAACTGACGGAATGCGATTTTGCCCATAGCTGAGACTCTGCCGAAACCTTGGTTCTATGATCAACGGATTTGCTCCCAACACATCATTACAATTGTCACGATTTTTGATGACATCTGTGGCGGACGATCGCGCCTTCGATGCGACTAAACTGCGGATGATGATTTTGGAAAAGAATAGATGCGAGTTTCATTCTCTCTTGCTGTTGCCAGCTTTCTCGGTTTAGTGCTGATTCAGCCTGCTCGTGCGATCGACTGCGATCCGATGGCAATCGGCATGGAAGCAGATAACTGTCGATCGAAAATTGCATTTAACACAAACACAAATGCGCCTGGGTCGATCGAGCAATACAAACTCAGCTTATCGACTCAACTCCCGATCGCAATTGCTAGATACAACCAAACGGCGACAGCGATGATTGCCCAACGCCAAGTCAAACCTACGATCGTTGTTTCACAGAGTAGCCTTGAAAATTTGCCTGTGGTCGCTCTATCGCTCGATAATGTGCAGGCTCCAATTGCTCTTAGTTCACGGTTACAGCCCTAGTTTTGTTTGTGGTGTGAGATATGCGAAAAATCCTGAAAATGTTGACAACGATCGAGGAAATGGACGATTTCAGTTCTCATTAGGCGGATAGTACGAGATACAACCGTTTCACTGTTTCAATGCTTCGATAATTTTCAAGTTCGCTTTTGGAAATGGGAATTCAGAAAGTTCATCGATCGTCACCCAGCGAATTTCATCACATTCGATCGCTTGTGGTTCTCCTGAGACGTGCTGACAGTGATGAACATTCAAGGAAACTCGAAAGTGGGTGTAAGTGTGATCAACTGTAATCAAATGCTCACCCACTTCAATCTCGATGCCGAGTTCTTCCTGGATTTCGCGCTTGATACAGTGTTCGATCGTTTCACCCGGTTCGACTTTTCCGCCCGGAAATTCCCACAGTCCACCGAGTAAGCCCTCTGCTTTTCGTCGATCGATGAGAATCTTCTGATCTTTCCAAATCACTGCGACTCCAATCACTTTGTGTGGAATCGGCGCACGAGTTTCTGACATAGGAAGCTCCGACTGAACTCCTCGATTGTACGCCTCACAGTGCGATCGCCAAGGACAAATTAAACAAGCTGGATTTTTCGGAGTGCAAACGGTTGCACCTAAATCCATTAATGCTTGATTAAAATCGCGCCCGTTTTCGGGATCGACCAATGTTTCAGAAAGCGCCCAAAGTTGCGACATCGATCGGCTTGGTGGAACTTCCAGCGCAATCATTCGCGCTAAAACTCGTTTCACATTGCCATCTAAAATCGCTAACGGTTGATTAAATGCTGCACTCAGAATTCCGCCTGCCGTGGTACGTCCAATTCCAGGAAGTTTCAGAACGGTTTCTAAATCGGTTGGGAACTGTCCTTGGTGTTCTTCTAAAACTTGTTGTGCAGCACGATGAAAGTTTCGGGCACGAGCATAGTATCCCAAACCTTCCCAAGCTTTGAGAACCATTTGCAAATCAGCATTCGCAAAAGATTCGATCGATGGAAACAGTTTCATCCATCTTTCAAAATATGGAATCACTGTTTTGACTTGAGTTTGCTGAAGCATAATTTCAGAAGCCCAGATTGTGTAAGGATCGCGTGTCTCTCTCCAAGGAAGTGATCGACCTTGATCCACATACCAATCAAGCAAAGACGATCGCAGTTCAGACACAACAAAATTCGGCAGAGAGAAACCCCCTGCCGATGAATTAGTATTCAACGATCGACTATTCGGCATCGATCGCTTGGAACGACTTCTCAAACGCTAATCTTTGCTCTGCGCTCTTGAGGAAATAGCCGCTCATCATTGCAGACGCGAGCAGGCGACCTAAATCTTCGCGGCTCGTGGTAATCGTCACTTCAAAATTTTCGGGTGGAAGACCCCCCAACAATCCGAAAATATTGCGCTCCATCACTTGCAAAACTTCTGGCGATGAAGGCTTCGAGAGTTGAGCGATCGTCTCAGGATCAAGCGACTGAACATACTGTAAAAACTTACCGTTCGATTCGCCGACACCTTGGATGAACTCAGGAAGTTGATTGGATGTATCGTTCACGGTCTTCTACCTCGCAACTGAGGATTGATTCAATATACATACTGTAACAAAGCCAGAATTCCCCCACAGTCAGTAGAACCGAACTTGCTGTGTTCGGGATACTGCCGTCTGTCGGGTGATACGATTTAGACGATGCTTTAAAGATCCCTCGCTTCGGTTGTATTGCGCCCGTGATTGGAAATCACGGTCTATCGGATCAAAGTCCGCTGAAGGGGACTGAAAGCCATTTGTAGAAAACTCCTCAGTCTGTTTCTAACAGACTTTGTTCCGATAGCCCCGAATTCCATTCGAGGGGCGATTCAGGCGGTAAACCACTATTCTTAAACTGTTCGTTCTTTGGGTGTGATTTCGGCGATAAATCACTATTCTCAAACTGTCATCTCGAATCAGTTTAGATCGATCGCAAATTTGTTAACTCAGAGAAGTAAGCTCGATCGCACTATTCACATCTATCTTTTGATAGATAACGTATAAATGCAGATCACTGAACTGTCTAAGTTGTATCAGAAATCACTTAACTTTAATTAGAATTGTTTATCGATAACAGTTCTTTCCAAAAGATCAGCTAAAATTATTTATGCAGTGAAATCTTTTTACTGTTCCCTGGGTTAACTAGGAAAGAATCAGGGCTTCCTGCTAATCCGTGTCGAATTGGTTAAATTCATCTATGCACATCGGGAGTGAGACGACCGCTCCGGAGCGACCTGCCCCATCTTCAAGCCACACTGTGGCGAATCTTGTTGGGACGGCGATCGCGCTGGTTACGCTTGTTCTACCGCTATTCGTGATCGCCCATTACACTCCAGAGAGTCCACCGCCACCTGCTCCTACCCGAATGCGTAATTAAACTCAGAAAGATCGGTTCATACGACTTGCTTGATAAAGGTTTCATCAGGCAGAATGAAATTTACCTACCCTAAATCCGTGGAATCGCTAAGATTATTCCTAGAGGTTAGGAATTCATTCTGAGGCTGAGTACATGACATCTTATGCAACCTCGTCCGCTAGAGCCGACATGAGCGAGTTACGTCGCTTGAAAACTTTGCTGCCTCCAGAACTCCAAAGCTGGGTGACGATCGAGACGACGACCGCTGTAAATCCCCCGTTGATCACGTCCGAAGAAATCGGTCGCGATGAAGTGGAGATTCAGATTGATATGCCGAAATGGGATCAACTGGCGATCGACCAGCGCAATCTCTTGTTTTGGCACGAAGTCGCTCGGATTCAAGCAGACACGATTCCCAAAGATGGCTGGGAAATGGCGGCATTAGCGATCGGGCTAGGTGGCGCAGTGGGTGAGCTATGGGTTCAAGATGGCTTACTGTTGCTGTTGGCAATGGGACTCTCTGGTGTAGCAGGCTGGAGACTGTACCAGAAAAATAATAGTGATAAAACGGTCAAAGAAGCGATCGAGGCGGATGAACGAGCGATCCAGTTAGCGACTCGATTTGGCTACACGCTCCCGAATGCGTATAAAAGCTTGGGCAGCGCGTTGAAAACCTTGATCGATCAGACACCGAAGAAAAAACTGCGATCGCGCTATCAATCCCGACTGGATGCGCTGAAGAAGAGTGCGGCGAAAGCGAAAGCAAAAATGCGATCGGCGGCTCCTTCTGATTTTTAGCTGATTGAAATAAACATATAGTGATCCTATTTGAGTCGTAAACGTTAGAAAGAGTGGGGGGTAGGGAGTAGGGAGTAAGAAATCAAAACGGGAGCAACACCCCACTCCCCACTCCCCACTCCCCACTTCTTCACAACCCTCCCGACTTCACAACTCACTTAGGATTGCTATATCAACGGATGTAACGGCTCTTGATTAAGCGTTACATCCGTTTTTTGTTGCGATCATTATGATGGATCGCGAGGCGTGAATGCCTGCACCGGGTTCAGGAGACAGGAATGGCTTTTAATATCAATGCGCTGAGACTTCCCACGATTCAACGAGGTTCAACGGGATCAGCCGTGGGAGCATGGCAGCGATTTTTACAGGATCAAAATTATCCGATCGGAGCCGTGGACAATGGCTTCGGCAGTGTCGCTGATAGAGTGACTAGAGACTACCAACAGAAAAATGGATTGGTTGCAGATGGCATTGTCGGCAGGGGAACTTATACGAAAGCGTTGTCACAAGGATTTATTTATCGCGTTGCGGGTTTGACTGCTGCAATGTTGCTGAGTTATTTGAACTATGGAATTGCAGAAGTTCAAGACTTACAACGAAGTTTGAATGTCATCGGGCGATTGAATCCACCGTTAACGATCGATGGAAATTTCGGGTTCGGTAGCACGAAAGGAATGACCGAGGCTTATAAGATTCTCGATGTGAATTTCCGCCCACGTTTAGATGCTCAATTGTCGAATCAAACAAAACAAAGATTAGGAATCGACTACGCGCCTGGATTAGCGATTTTAACCGAATACGCTCGAAGACAACGATCGAGATTAAGCGGAGCGCAGTGGGTGAGATTTTTTCCCGCAAGTAGCTCGATCGATGATTTAGCCTCACCCTTCCGTCAGAGAGTCCAAGCCTTTGAAAAAGCGTTACGAGATGCAGGCGCATCGATTACTGTGACCAATACGTATCGTCCGCCTCAACGGGCTTACATGATGCACTATGCGGTGCAATTGAATAATCGGGATATTGCGCCTTGGGATGTGCCCCCGATGGCTGGAATTGATATCGATTGGGTACATTACACCGATGCCGCTTCGTATCAAGCGGCGCGAGATATGGTAAATGCGTTCGATATTGGTGGCAATCCTGCGGCGCTAGTGTCTCGACATACTCAGGCATTAGCGATCGATTGGATTGTCACTTGGAAGCCTCCAATGCGAATCCGCGATGGCAATGGGCGAACCGTCTCGATCGGCACTCCTGCTGAGGCGAATAATAATTCTGATTTGTGGGATGTGGGCGCGACCTACGGCGTGTACAAGTTAGAGTACGATCCGCCGCATTGGTCGGTGGATGGCTATTGAAACTTCAATGTGACACTCCCACGACTCCACTTCGCTAAGGTCGTGGGATTCTTCTACCCTACTTTCTCCTCCCACAGGTCGGGGACGGTCTTGCCTTGTTGCCGCAGTTCTGAATCGAGAAATAACCAATACAAAATCTCTTCGGCTCGATCGCGTTCTTCGCGAATGGCATCAAGATACTGTTTTACTATTTCATACTGGTTCTCATCGGCACATTCAAGTGCCCGTTCAAACTGAACGCGATGCCGATCCTGAATCTGTAAAAATTGATATGCGTATTCATCCTCACGCGGATCTTCGACCATCCAACAATGGTCAATTACATACAACACATCAGATCGCGAAACAGGTTGCACAGTTGCTTGGTATCTCTCAATACAGAACTTATTATGTCAGGCAAAACGGAAAGTGAAGTATCGATTCTTTGATCGTAGACAAATGAGAACGTCCGAAAGCGTAATCCAGATTACAAAGGATAAAGAATTTTAAGCGATCGTAGAACACTTTGTAATGTGGAGAATTGCAAAACAACGCTAATTTTGAGGGGAAAATCCGTTAATTTAAGAGCATAAAAGCCTCTAAATTTTCGTCTCTTCGCTCATCTTCAACATGAAAATACAACTTGATCGGAAGTTGACAACCTGCCCTAAAAATCTAATTTGTACTGTTCACAACACGACATTCGAGGTGGGCAAACTTCGGCTTCTGCTCTATACCGATCGCGGCTTCTTATTAGGCGATATTTCTCCCGACTGTCTCAAGCTTTCTGCTTCTGAAATCCGTACCAAATTGCGTGAGCGGGCTTGCGCGATGTTGCAAGACGACAATCCCGATCGCGATCGCTTGAGAGATTCTGCCCTAGAACTGCTCCAAGCCTCACAAGAACACGTTCGATTCCCTAGCGCATTCGATTGGTGGATGAAGAAATTTGAAATTTTTTCAGAAGAATCCCAGGAAATCGAAGCGACTCGCAGCGGACTCTCGGACTACTATGTGCTGGAACGATCGCGGTTACAGAAAATGCTCGACGACGATCGCGACTAATCCAAACGAGAGCCGATTTGCGCTAGTGTGGTCGAAAGTGATGTGGATAGTTCGATCGTGAAATCGCTCCAGAAATTTTCGGCAACCGTTGGATTGGCAATGCTGTGTGTATTGCCGCTATCCAGTTGTGCAAACTCCCCACTAGCAGGTTCACTCAGGGATTCGCTGGCGGCTGACCCTCGGTTAACGGGTAGTCCAAGTCCTCAGTCTTCACCGCAACAGACTGCACAACTGCCGCCGAGTTTTCCTACAGAAGTGCCTCGCTATCCGAATGCAAGCTTGATTGAAGCTCGATCGACGGGAAATACGCCGATCGAGCAAAGTACCGATTTGTTTACGCGCTGGTCAACTTCGGATGATCGCGATCGTATTTTCAATTTCTATCGGGATGAACTGCAAAAAAATGGCTGGACGCTGAGTGAGCAAAACGCAGAGCAAGGACGACTGATTGCTTCGCGGCAAGGCTTGAGGGTTGGAATTGGAGTTGCAGCGGCTCAGAGTGGAGCAAATTTCTCGATCGAGACTCAAGCGGAACAACAAGCAGCACAACCTGGAACGCCAAGTCCTTCTCCAACTGCAAGTCCCGCTCCGGATAGTTCTAGTGTTGCGTTTTCTGATGTTGAGAAAGCCCCTCAAGAACTGCGATCGTACATCAATGATCTAGCTCAATTAGGTGTGCTAACCTCGCAAACGAAATCTGGTAACACTGCTTTGTTTGAACCGAATAAGACGATTACGCGGCGGGTTTATGCGCGATGGTTAGTGGAAGCGAACAATCGAATTTATCGCGATCGACCTGCAAGACAGATTCGTTTAGCTGTGGAAACAGGACAATCTGCGTTTCGAGATGTGCCTGCGAAAGATGCAGACTTCGCAGTGATTCAGGGATTAGCAGAGGCGGGATTGATTCCGAGTCCGCTCTCTGGCAACAATAGTGCGAACTTGTTCCGACCGGATGCCCCTTTGACGCGGGAAGATTTGATTCTGTGGAAGATTCCAGTGGATACGCGACAAGTGTTGCCGAATGCCACGATCGAGTCGGTAAAACAAACTTGGGGCTTCCAGGATGCGAATCGGATTGATCCGACAGCTTTGAGAGCGGTGTATGCGGATTTCCAGAATGGTGATCAGGCGAATATTCGACGAGCTTTTGGCTATACCACGATCTTTCAGCCGAAGCGATCGGTGACTCGTGCAGAGGCGGCAGCGGTACTTTGGTACTTTGGATTTCAGGGGGATGGAATTTCGGCGCAGCAGGCTTTAAAAGGGGAAACGAAGCCGCAGTAGGTGTTGAGTGTAAGACAAGTCTTGTCGCTTCGTTTTAATCGGCTTCAGCCCCCTAAATCCCCCAAATTTGGGGGACTTTGAGCTAGAAGAATTTCCAGAATTCTAGGGCGGTTTCGCGCTTCAAAGTCCCCCAGAATGGGGGATTTAGGGGGCGAAGAGTCCGTAACATTAACAGACTGATCTGGGATAACACCCCTTAAACCTTTACCCAGCTTGCCGATTTCCCGCCTCCGGCTCCGGCTTGTTCAAGCGCGATCGATTCATTTCGATCGAGGTTCTTGATCTCGTTAGCTTGAACTTTGGCATTAAATGAGGTTTGCCCATGCCATAAGTGAGTGCATAACTCTGAGAGAGTCCCCATAACCAAAGTGCTGGAAATCTCGGCTCTAACCAGGGTTGAATCTGAAAGAGAACTTTCGGGAACCAACCACTGAACATCCAGCTAATCAAAGCATTCAGTCCAAAATTGACATAGTTTCCAGTCCAACGCAGCAGATCTTTCGAGCCTGCCATCTGCCAAATCCAGAGCAATAAAGCTGGATTTTTTAATGCAGCGACGATCGCCATTGTATTAAACCTTGTCCAGGTCACACGGTCTTTGATAAACGCATCTGCAATCTCTGGCGGTTGGTCTGCTAACACATCAAAGAATGTATTCAGCATTGAATTGACTTGCTGTGGTGGTAATGACTTTCCAGTTGGAACCATCATTCCTTTCGAGAACATCCACGTGACCGCGACATTGCTTTGATAAGCTCGAATTGCATTCAGCGATCGCTGATTGAGCAAATCATGTTTCAAAGCACCATCTAATAGCTGTGTGAGTCGGGATAGATTTCGCACTAATGAACCGAAGCCCGTAAAAACTAGCGGGGATTGCAAAGAAGCCGCATCCCCGATCGCAATTAATCGATCGAAAGCAATTGTGCGATCGCGGCTATTGGTGCTGAAATGTCCTGGAATATATCCGAAGGTTGCTTTTTTCCAGACTAATTTCTCCATATCGCAGCGACGATACTCTGGCAAAATCGTAAAGAAATCCTCGTACATTTCGAGCAATGAACCCGGATTCTCAGGATGCACTTGATGATAGTGGAACAGATAAAACGTGAGTTCCTTTCCTTCGGCTGGGAACAGTTCCCAAATCAATTGTCGTCCGCGTGAAATGTCACCGTGACTATTTAGAACATCGCCATAATGCGAATCCCAAACACCCGGATCAAAACCATCCGCAATCACGGCTCCAACCGTCGGGCAAACACTATCAAAAGCGCGTCCTCCGTTTAATTGCCAAGCGATCGGAGAAGCAGTTCCCATCGCATCTACTAACAATCGTCCGGTAATTTGGCGCTCTTGCTGAGTCGGAAGATGCGTTGCATAAACAGTAACTTGATTGGAACTGATATCAGCGCGTTGAAATTCCGTCTCGTCCCAAATTTCGCCCCCTGCTTCTCGAAGTTTCTCGCCACAGAGTTTGAGGAATCTCTCAGCATCGATCGCAATATTCAACACGGTCGGAGTGCGGAGAATTTTCGCTTTTGCTTGCGGTGGATTGTTCGCATCAAAAAATTTATGGAAGCCGTCTACATATTCGTTAGCAATCACGCGATCGAATTCCGCAGATGTAAACAAGCCCAAATCAATCAAGCTCTGAAATTCACTACGCGAAATATTCCACTCTCGATTCATCCGTCCAAACGGCATCCGCTCAATCAGCAGAACTCGATAACCTAATTTCGCCATCACTGCCGCATGAACAATTCCTAACGCGCCCCCTAGATAAATTAGATCAAAAGGCGGTTTTACACGAGCCGTATTGCCATCATCAGTGACAAACACCACTTGACGCGGTTTCTGAGGAGTCCGAACGCCCTCCCGCCAGCGTTGTTCCCACCAGTACACCCGATTGAGGTCATATTCCCCATTCGGAATCTTTTTGAAGAACTCAACGGTTTTGGGATAGTACGCCGCTAACGCTTCAAAGATCGATTGTTGAGATAAATCAATTTGTGGCGGCTCTGGGTAACGATTTGGAAACTGCGATCGAATCTCCTGGACAAACCGATCTAAAATCTGCTTCTCACCGGAGACAGTTCCAAGCCGGAACACTTTGAGATAGGTCGATCGCTGAAGTGACCAGACAAAAATCGACAGTTCACCACCCAGACTCAATCGAATCCCCGCAGGAGTTAGCGTTTTTTCACCAGATTTAGGGCTGTAGCCTGTATGCAACCACTGAATGACGGCATCAGTATCAGGAGTTGGGACTTCAAGATAGAGGATTTCTTTCATAACTGCGTTCTAAACTCCGAATCGGGGACTCAAGCGGGTTGACAAATCAAGGAAAAACAAGCTACTCCTGATACCAACTTTAAAACTTCACATCTCTCTTATTATTCCTGATTAAAGCCGCGACTGGAATTGCCCAATGAATTATCCGCTTTCACGTCCTTCTCAACCTCCCGAACCTGTCACCGAAGAGCTATTGCTAAAAGCACTCTCTGAGGTGATTGGAACGGCTCGATCGCAGGGTCGATCGCTGGAAGAAGTGAAAGCGGAAGTGTTGGCAGAAGATCCGCTACTTGATCCTGCTCAACGTCACTGGCTGAGTGATATTGTGGCGCAGGCGTGGGAAAGTCTTCCATGAGTGGCTCTATTCAAGTCCTGGGAATCGATCTCGGTGGAACGGCAATCAAATTAGGACGATTTACTCCAGATGGAACTTGTCTTCGATCGATGACGATTCCGACTCCTCAGCCTGCGTTTCCTGAACCTGTCTTAAGTGCGATCGTAACTGCAATCTGTGAACTCGATCCAGATCAAGAAGCATCTGCGATCGGAATTGGAATGCCAGGTCCGACGGATGCCGCTGGACGGATTGCCCGAATTGCAATCAATTTACCAAATTGGATCGAAGTCCCGATCGCAGATTGGATCGAAGCTAAGACTGGAAGACCCACGATCGCTTCAAATGATGCCAATTGTGCGGGATTAGGTGAGGCTTGGTTGGGTGCAGGTCGATCGTTCCGCAATTTCATCTTGCTTACTTTAGGAACGGGGGTTGGTGGCGCGATTATTCTCAATGGCGAACTCTTTATCGGGCACAATGGCGCGGCGGGTGAATTGGGTTTGATTAGCCTGGATGCGAATGGTGCGCCTTGTAATAGCGGCAATCGCGGATCGTTAGAGCAACATACCTCGATTCAAGCCATTCGACGACGAACGGGAAAAGAACCAGATGAACTAGGGCGATTGGCTCGATCGAATGATCCTGAAGCGTTGGAATTTTGGCGATTGTATGGGCGCGATTTAGGCTTAGGACTCACCAGTTTAATTTATGTACTGACTCCAGAAGCGATCGTGATTGGGGGCGGTGTGAGTGCGAGTGCGGATTTTTTTTTGCCGAGTGCGATCGCAGAAATTGAACAGCGAGTGATGCCCACTTCACGCGAAGGATTGCAGATTTTAAGAGCAGAATTAGGCAATCGAGCGGGAATGGTGGGAGCGGCGAAACTTGCGATGAGTCAAACTAATCCTTAAAAACTTGGCGATTCCACCGTTTCATCCCAAGTTCGTACACCGTAAGAATACGAAGTCAATCTGATTTTTTTGTAATAAAGATACAGATAAACACGGAGTGTACTTAAGTAATCTCTCTATACACTGTCGGTGCAGTCAGCCTTGCCCTGATTTCACCCAAGAGCAGTATTCAAGCTGTGATCACTATGAAGGATAAACGCTTTATTTCTCAGGTTCGGACATCAACCTTCTGGATACGTTGTTTTGCAGTTTCGCTGATTCTGGGCGGATTCGGAGGCGTAAAATTGGCGACCGCAACCGATTTTGGCAAAATTAGCTCAGAAAAGTCAGAACTCGATCGACTCGCAGCGAATTCAACCCGCTTAGAGAAAACGACGATCGACCTAACGATTCGCGATGCCGCGTGGCTCAAACCGACTTCAAAATCGACTCCCGTTCAATCCAAGCAGCCTTCTGTTGAGAAAGCACCGCTGAAGAAACAAGACAGCAGACCTACATCAAAAACGGAATTCCTAAACCGCCAGCCTCAAGGAAAAGCTCAACAACTTCTCGTAGAAGCCCCGATCGTAGAATCAACGATCGCTCAAACGTCCAGCCCCCAAGATACTGAAGAATTACGTAGACAATTAGTGATTGATCCCTTAACCGAGCTTCGGATTCCTGCTTACTCTCCAGGTTCCTCGGTTGGAGTTCCCACTGCATTCGGAGCGAACTTTGGAGATGCCTTTGTTGGACTATTCATCGCCAATCGCAGACCGAGAATCAATGATCCCGATAGTGCTTTGAGCGTTGGTTTTGGATTAGGCGATTCTGAACGGGCACTGGGATTAGAAATCAATGCCAACATCGGGAGCTTGAGACGCTTCGGACAAAACGGAGAAATTGGACTGAAACTGCATCGTGCCCTCCCTGGAAAAGCCGCGATCGCACTCGGTTATGATTCTGGAATTATCTGGGGTGATGAAAACAGAGACACGGTTTCAACGCTCTACGGTGTTGCCAGCAAAGTCTTTGATCTGCGCCCTGGAAACTTAGAAGACTCCTTGCCGTTAACATTAACCCTGGGAATTGGTGGCGGACGATTTCGATCGTTTGAAAATACTGTAAATCGTCGCGGTGGCGTAGGAGTATTCGCGAGTGCTGGATTGCGCGTGGTTCCTCAAGCCTCAATCATTGGAAGCTGGACAGGACAAGACCTGAATCTAGGCGTTTCCTATGTTCCGATCAAGACAACACCGCTGTATCTCACCTTTGTGGCGGGCAATGTTCTGAACCGAAACGATAACTCTACTGTGTTCTCGTTCGGAATTGGCTATGGGTTCAACTATACCGGGTATCAGTTCTAAGTCTTATGAATCGTATTCTTCTCAATTGTGCAACCCTGTTGGGAACTATCCTAACGTTGTCGATCGCACTTCCAATTTCTGCAAATACACCGACCGGAACTCCTGGATATAACCCCGGTTCCGAAGTGGCTCCTCCTTCCCGTCCGATTCGGTTTCCTCGTGTTCCAGGTCTCCGCATCGATCGCAATGGCAATATTGTTGTTCCGCCTCCGATTCAGCAGCAGTTCAACCAGAATGTGATTGCTTTAGTCAGACAGTTGAGAACGGGATCAGATCTCGATCGAGCGATCGCAGATTTGCTACAAGCTCCGCCTGGAATCTACCGCTACATGGAAGTGATCGGTGAACTAAGAACCGTCATTTCTCAGCCTGCGGTTCCTCCTACTGAGCCAGGAGTTGAAATCGAGCGTCCGGGCTTTGTCCGGCTCGATTTGAAGCGGCAAGGAAGTACTCCTGCGAGTATTGCTGAACGATTCTCGCGCTATAGTGCAAACCTCAACACTCAAGGCGGACGATTTAGAATTTTCGGCAACGATCGACAAGGTGTAACTCGGAACATTGAAGTCGTGTTAGTTCCGAAGCTCGATCGAACAATGGAGCTTCGATTCACCTCGAACTCGAATGCACTAAAAGGTTCAAATGAACTCTCTTTTACTGCGCCGAATCCCAGAATTGCTGCGATTCTAGCGGGTGTATTACCAGCGTTAGATGCTGCGAATGCGTCACTACCCACAATGCAAACTGCCGCAAAGATTGTTCTATCACTCGGCAATCTGAACTTATCTACAACTGAAATCCAACAACTCGCCCAAGGTCTTGCAGAAACCTTGATTGCAAGTGAGGGATTGTTATCAGGATGTGGTCAAGATACCGCAGCTTTGACTTGTACAGATGTGAGTGTGAACTCATTAGCGATCGCAATTCGAGCTTACAATGATGTCGTTTTGAAAACTCCTAAACCTGCTCTACTTGCGTTATCGAACAATCCAGAGTTTCGCACACTAGGCAAGATTCTCCGTCAAGCGCGATCGGCAATCGATCGAAATGCAGCCGCTCGGTAACACATCCAATCATCAGATAGCCCCATGCGTTTGTCAGAGTATCGTGCGCGATTTGTCCAAGTTGTCAATGACTCAAACTATTGGCTCTTGGGCATTGCAGTAGGTTTGATTGCCCTACATTTACAGTTGTATTGGCGGCTGACTGGAAACTTCAGTCATATTTCACTTGAACTGATCGGATGGTCAGCCGTCTTTTATTCACTCTGGCATCGTCGTCATGACTTAATGTTGCAACGATCGCCGATTTCTCAGTTTGCGGGCTGGTTTTTAATTGCAATCTTGTTAGTGCGAGGCGCAAATCTTCGAGGGGCGCAAAGTATTATTCTCGGTGTGACTCCTCTGTTTATTGGACTTGCGATCGCGCTAATTTCAGTCGGGTTCAAACAGTTTAAGCACTATCAGCGCGAACTCTGGCTCATTCTCATCATGGCAATTCCGACAGAATTCCTGGTGCAATTCGTCGATCGCATGATTCATTCCACAGTGCTTACAGCGAAGTATGCTCACACACTAATGTGGTATCTGGGCTTTTTAGTAGAGCGCAAAGGAACACAGTTAGTGATGCCTTCAGGAGCCGTTGATATCTATCTCGGTTGTTCTGGTTTAGAAGCTGCGATCGTTTCTGTGAAGGTTGCACTCTTCTTTCTATTGGTTTACCCAACCCGGTTAAGAGAAAAGATTTTAGTTCCTACGATCGCGATTCTGTCTGCTTTTGTTATCAATGGATTTCGAGTAATCTTTTTAGCCTATCTCGTTTCAAAACAAGACACCGCAAGCTTTGAATATTGGCATGGTGATCAAGGCGCACAAATCTTTTCCATGATCTCAATGACAATTCTCACAACGTATTGCCAAATTCTGATGGAGCGCGGCAAGCCTGAATTCACTCCTGTAGAACCGACTCCAGAAGAACTAGAACAATCCTCTCGATAGTGCTCTATGTATTTTCTATTGTTAAAGCTAACTTTTTTCGGAACGCTGCTGATTCTAAGCAGAGCAATCTTCGCTCCCAATCTAGAAAAAGCAAACTCTTATACCTTTCCTGAGCAAGTTTCGTTAAGTCGATCGCAGTTTATCGATCGAACTTCTATTACAGCAAAGAGCCTCGCTCCAAAGTACTGGTCTGACCTCGAAGGTTATCAATACAACTATCAAGGTTTCAATGTTAAAGTTCACTATCTCAGAGAAACCAATGGGGATATTGGAACTTATCTAGAAAACTATGGCTTGAACAATCAGGTGGTAAAGATCAACGCGATCGACAAACAAAGCCAGTCTGGATTCTATCGATTGTTCGAGCATGATCAAATAGCCTATCTCACTGCCTGCATCAATTCGGCTGGTTCCAGTACAGTCGATCGAGAACAATTCTTTGCCAATCGAAACGCTCATGATTTGCGGCTCGATCGAGTGCTTCCAATTGTTCTCGGAATGGCAGATCCGCGAGATGCCCGATGCCTATGGGTGACTGTTTCAACATCGATCGAGAATCGTCCCATTAATACTGTGCATCAACAGTTAGAAACCGCTTGGCAAGAGATTTATGCCTGGTGGATGCCCAGATTTCCAAAGGTTTAATTGAGGAGAGTAAATATGCAGTTTGAGTCAGCTTCGGCAGGAAAAGCAATCTCTGGGTTGCGTGTGATTGGTTACGGTATCTTATTGCTCTGTTTGTTTGATTTGGTAGATGTCTTGTATCCATTTCAAGCATTTAACTCAAATTGGGAATTCAACACTGTTGGGAATCTCGTGGAGCGTGTTGGCTTTCCGCTTGTTGGATTTGGCTTTGTGTTTTTAGGAGAAGAATCGAATCGATCGAAGGCTGAACGATTTTTGCTAAAACCTTTGTCCTGGTTACTGATGGCTTATGCGATCGTATATTGGGTATTAGTTCCAATCGGTGTTAGTTCTGGTTGGCGCATTCACAATCAAAACAATGCTCAACTCGTGGCACAGCTATCTCAACAACGCGATCAAGCTAAAGCGGCTCAAGCTCAGTTAGGAAAACTAACCGATGAACAAGTTAAAGCATTAGTTCAGCGATCGACCGTGAATGAATTGCAAAATTTCAATCCTGATGAGTTCCGCAAGCGTCAATTAGAAGGCATTGAAACTGCAACTCAACGAACCGAAGTTCAAGCAAAAGCCGCTTTAGAACAGCAAACCAAGAACTTGCTAAAGAAGGGAACAAAGTGGACTTTGGGCGCGTTTATTTCAGGTGTTGTCTTTCTGTATCTATGGCATCTCACGAGTTGGGCACGAGCTAAGAAAGTTCGCAATCGCCCTCTAGCCATGACCCGATAACAGATGTCCGCCTGTGATGATTGTCCGGGCGGATTTTTCATAGCATTCGATCGCTTCATTGCGCTGGCAGCGTTCACGGACGATTGAGAATTTGAGCCTCAGCTTTGCGACATAGGTAAGCAATCTCGAACGTCTGTCTCGAACCCCTGTAATTCTGCTCAAGAAATGCAACGTCGGTTAGGATTAAGCTATTGCGAGTCATAAAACTATGTCTGTTTCTCAAGAACGCTTAAACTATCCATCGGCTGAGGTGCTGGCATACGTGGAGCAGCAAGCGGAAGAATTTGAGAAAATGCGATCGCATCTCGTAAAAACCCATTTAGGTCAATATGTCTGGTTTGAATCGGGTCAAGTGCTAGATGCTGATGAGGATTTTGAGGCTCTCGCGATTTGGGTTTGTCGTGAAGACGAAGATCGACCTCTATTTATCAAAAAAGTTCTACTCCAAGATCCAAAACCGATCGTTATTGGATTGAGTTTGATGGTCAGAGTTTGGCGTTTACGATTTTTTAGAGAAGTGCGATCGAGCTACTCATAATGCGTCCACATCCGCAGAATCTTCACTGTATTCTCGGACTCAATAATCTCGTACACTAGGCGATGCTGAATATTGATTCGTCGCGAATACGCGCCTTCCAAATCTCCGACTAATTTCTCGTAAGGGGGCGGGTTCTGATATGGATTTTCTTGCAAGATGTCGAGCAATTCCTGTGCCTTTTCTCGCAGGTTGCTAGAAGCGAGTTTTTTAGCGTCTTTCTGTGCTTGTTTGGTGTAAACCAGTTCCCAACTCACCACTCTAGCTCCCGATCGCACTCCTCGATCGGTGTTGCCAATCCTTCCCGGATCGATTCTCGCATTCCTGGAACTGAGAGCAAATAGAGCGTTTCCTGCACTGCTGTCCAATCCGCTTCAGAAAGCAATACAGCATTGCTGCTTTGCCCCGCAATTACGATCGGCTGATGCGACTGGCTAACCGCATCAATTAAATCCTGCAACTGCTGTCGAGCTTCATCAATTGGGATCATGGTTTGTTCTCCGAGATCTTTCGAGTGTGGTTAGAGTTGTTCGATCGCTTTTTCATCCATCATAATTTCTCCTGCCAAGCAAGAGGATTCGCCAGTTCATTTTAGTGCAAGTCTCCGGGATGCTGAACAATCGAGCAGTCCCCAATATAAATAGCCTACTGAAGAGCGATCGAGCAGTTGAGCGTTAGCTTCACTACACGGGTACGTGTTCGCGAATGTGGGTCTTGATCGTAATCCCTTGAATCTCCCTCTATGCTTGAAAAGCGAATTCTCTCAAGGGTATGAGTGGTATTGATCGTGAAATTTTTCCTGATTCTAGACACACGGCAAAACATCTACCGGGAACTGCTCAAATGCAACGATTATTGAGACGAGGAAGAGCAGCTCACGTTTTTCATGATGAAGCAACGATGGATCGAGTGGCTCAAGCAGTCATTGCAAGCGGAGAATTTACAGGTATCATTCGAGAATATGAGCGCTATGGGCTATTGTTTTCGGAGTCGATCGGATATCGAATTGATCCGGATGGCTCGACCATTCCTTTGTTCTACGGAGAGGTGAAGATTGATGCAGAAAACCGATATCACGTCATTCCCCGTACCGGACGCAGTGAAGGATAACTGGCAGTTCGCTGAGGTGTGGATTGAACCGATGCTTTCTCCACCCTACATCCTTCTGCTGCTAGGAGAGGAGTCAGGTCGTTGTCAAATTTTTGATCCTGCAAAGGGTTATGCAGTCATCTTCAAGAGTTCCAGCTATGACGAGGCACAACATTGGTTGCTAGAAGACGAGTATGAACCAATCGAAGGTCGGCTGTCGTCTTCTGAGTTATAGCTGCGATCGCACAATGATATTTGCTGTGCTTCACGATCGAACTCATCTGAAGAAAGAGCGGTCACGTATCCGTGTGCCAGCGGCATCGAGCAGTTGAGCATTAGCTTCGCTACACGGGTACGCGATCAAACTGCTCAGTCCTCTACAGGTTTGTCAGAATCCCGAAATTCCCGCCCATACCGTAAAGCTTCTAGGAAAGCTTCTTCGTCTGAAATTGAGCCAATCAGATTTTTTAGCCAATTCGTAGGAACAGACTCAGAGACTGATTTCTGCTTGAGAGCGGCTACTTCTTGCTCAAGTTTCGCTAAACGATGCTCGATCGCGGTTTCATCCAACATAGTTTTACGCCTCACCCGTCAATACAAGAATAGCGGACAAACAGAAAGGCGATCGAGAACTTGAGCGATCGCGAATGCGTGTGTCGATCGCACTCCCTTCAATTTCACTAATGTCACCAATAATCTCAAAATCCACGCTCCAGATAATTAAGTACAGATGTGATTTTGAACGATAGCAGGATTCGATCGAGTCTGAGCAAACGACTCAAGACCACGAAGATTCTGTAGAAGCGCGATCGCTCAAATCTTCGTGGAGATAAGCGATCATGTCAGCCCGAAGCGATCGCATCAGATTGCCCTGAACTTGAGCAATGTTTCATCGTTTCTGAGCCTAAGAGATTTAGGACTGGATCGAATTGAGAAGGGGAAAGTATGTTCGCACTCTCTTTTCTTGCTTTGTGCTGTGATTAAATCACTTGATGAATACTATCAACAACTTGTTCGACGAAATTAACTGCATCACCTACAAGCACTTCATCAATAAACCATCGATTACCAATATTGAAAGTAGGATCAATATCAGCTTCATGAGCAATCTTATTTCTTCGATCAACAATCGAGTTCAGTTGCTGCTTAATATCTTTAGCAGTTCGATTCATTCGGGTTGCTACTTCATCCCATAGCCTCTCGCCAGAGATGTAACGGATTGCATCGGCGATTTTGTCAGCTTGTTGGAAACTTTGATATCCCAGTCGTTCCCGAATTTCTGCTTCTAGCCAAGCAACATTGTTGAGTCTGGTTACTACACTTCCTGAAATAACGGGAATCAATGATGCGACAGTTTGAGGTTGCTGTAGAAAGTCATCTCCGTGAAGCTGGCGGATCTCAGTTTCCAGCCAAGAGGCAATATCAATCGCAGTTTGTCGGTCTTGACGCGCACCGCCTAATGAAACCTGAAATCGCGAGAATGCTGATTGTAAAGTATTAGATGAAATCGGTGGCTCAGGACGACGACCTAAATGAATCTGAAGTATTCCTAAAGTCACAACCTCATGCACATAATAGTCCAGAGCGCTTACCGAAAGAACTAGCGCTGCTCTCAGCATATCTGACACGTCTAGCGCACCAGTCGCTTGAGCTTTAACGGAGTTATGAAGCGCAATCAAGTCTCGGACACGACCAATGCTGATACGAAACTGCTGAATTGCATTTTCTATATCGAATCGATCAAGTGCTGACTGCATATAGGGAGCTTTCTGAACTGAGTGCAATTATTTTATCTGCTAAAGACGAAAAGGTTTCTCTAAACTCTTCCTGCTTTTGTTGGTTCTTTTCCAGCACGACACCTTTTTGCCTCAATTGTTGCGGCGTTAAATCATACACAGGAGTGCGATGCTCTTGAGATAGAGCAATCAGACTATTAAAGTTCGAGATCTTTGCAAGAGAAAGGCTTGCTGGAACACCCTGTTCCCGGTAAAGATGTTGAGGCAGCATCATACCGCTTTGAGATAAGCTTGGGATAAGCTTGTCAGCTACAGCTTGTTCAATCTTTTTAATCCAAGTTTCAAAAGCAACCGTTTCCTTACCTCGAATTATGCGATAATTTTGAACAATTGTTCCTAGAAAGCGCAGCTTAACATCAGGAAACGGATAGTTTGCATCTCTAAGAATTTGCAGTGAGCTTGCAGATTTCGCCCAAGCATACCATTTTGGCAAGATTTTTGTTAAAGAGTCAATCGCCATTACGGAGAAGAAGTCAGCCGTTGTCGGAACAAGAAAGAAATCACTTGTCATGAGCAAGTTCTGGTTGATTGAACTCAAACTCGGACTCATATCAATCAGTATGTAGTCAGCATCAAATTTAGCTGCTGTTTTTTCAAGTAGATCAGTGATTGATCCTGGAAGATTCTTGAGGGCTTGGATTGAACCGCTTAATTCTTGAGCAATTCCTAACGTGACTTCATATTCAGCTAGTCCAACGTGACCAGGTAAGAGAAACAGATCGTTTCGACCCTGAATTGAAATACAATCGACAGCTTCGATTGCTTTTGGCTGCGATTCAAAAGCAGGAGCCAAACCTGTTTTAATATTTGAGCGTGTGTTGTAGATTTCCTGAATTCTCGCCTCATCATCCTCAGTTTCTTCTCCCAATGCGACTCCTGTAAGGTTACACTGCGGGTCAGCATCAACAAGAATGACTTTCTTACCTTTTGAAGCAAGCATCCATCCCAAATTGAACGTTGTCGTTGTCTTACTGACACCACCCTTGTGATTAAATAACGCAATTTTCTGAACCATTGTAGTAAACCTTTCCTGTAAATGTTCAGCGTGGGGACAAGAACAGCAGTTTTATTGCTTTCAGCCTAAGTATAACCTGGAGTTCTTATGCGTTGCCCCTCGAAACTGTGATTAGGCTTATCTACGCCGATTTTTCAGCAGATGAGCAGGAATAAAACTCGCTCAAATATAATCGAATTTAGGATTGCACAGTCAGAGTATGATCTGTTGGATTAAAAATTAAGAGTAAAGTTATGAATTAGGAGAATTCCTATTGTGGAATTTTATCTTATCGAATCGGCGCTCATTGAACTTGGTGGTGAATCATTCTACGGAACAGCTAGCGAATTTGAAGGTGTTCTCCGAGATAATGATCTATCTTCTGTTAAAAAGGCTGAAGCCATTGCTGGAATTCTTAGAGACAGGTTGAAAACCCAAAAAATGACTCCCCAAGGAGTTAAGCGCTAGAAGCGCCAGTACGACCTGAAACTGAAGAGACCTGCATCGTTTGATACAGGTCTCTTCAATCCACTAACTTCAGAACTTAAACAACTTCGCAAGTTCCGCCAGCCGCTTCGATCTTCGACTTAGCGCCCTCAGTAAACGCCGCTGCTTTCACAGTCAGCGCTACCGACAACTCACCATCGCCCAAAATCTTCAGCGGACCATCATCCTGAGTTACAATCCCCGCATCCATCAGCGAAGATAACGTCACCTCAGAATTCGCAGCCAACTCAGCCAAATCGCCCACATTCACCGCCGTAAAGAACTTACGATTGATCACCGTAAAATACTTCAACTTCGGCAAGCGACGATACAGAGGCGTTTGCCCACCTTCAAACCCCGGACGAGTCGGACGACCCGATCGAGATTTTTGACCCCGCATCCCGAAACCACCACTCGCACCTTGACCCGCAGAAATTCCGCGACCGATGCGACGTTTCCGTTTGGTAGAACCCGGTTGGGGCACAGCATCTTCTAATCTCATAGCTTGCTCCTAAACGCTGTAGAGTTGTTCAACCGGAATGCCGCGCTCTTGAGCTACATCCGACAGAGTGCGAAGACCCGATAACGCACTCACCGCCGCACGCGCATTGTTCAGCGGGTTATCCGAGCCAAGCTGTTTTGCCAGGATGTTCTTCACGCCAGCCAGTTCCAACACAGTCCGAACGGCTCCCCCAGCAATTACCCCAGTCCCCGGAGCAGCCGGACGCATCAGCACTTTCGCACCGCCGCCTGTTGCCGTTGCCGGGTGAGGAATCGAGTTTGCCTTGGTGAGCGGCACATCGATCAGATGTTTTTTACCATCTGCGACACCCTTCTTCACCGCGCCGATGACATCGCTGGCTTTACCCACGCCGACACCGACTTGACCTTTCTCGTTTCCGACCACCACGATCGCTCTAAAGCTGAGTTTTTTACCACCCTTAACAACCTTCGTTACCCGGCGGATTTGAACTACACGCTCTTGGAATTCAGATTCCTTTTCACGCGATTTCTTTTCTTTTCCTTTTGCCTTAGCCATTTATGTTTGCTCCTAGAAGTTTAGACCAGCTTCACGGGCAGCATCCGCTAAGGTCTGGACGCGACCATGATATAAGTTGCCACCCCGATCGAACACCACTTGTTCGATCCCTTTTGCTTTGGCGCGTTGGGCAATCAACTTACCCACTTCCGATGCAGCCGCGCAGTTTGCTCCCGATTCGATTCTTTCTTTGAGTTCCGGATCGACGGTGGAAGCGGATGCGATCGTGGTTTGAGCCACATCATCGATCAGTTGCACATAGATATGCTGATTCGATCGATAGACGGCTAGACGGGGACGCTCTGGAGTACCAGACACGCGACGGCGAATCCGAGCGTGTCGCTTTTGTGTAGATTCTCGACGACTTACTTTGCTCATGGCTTATTTCTTCCCTTTACCGCCAGTCTTACCAACCTTGCGACGAACCACTTCGCCTTGGTAGCGAATCCCTTTACCTTTGTACGGTTCCGGGGGACGCACCGCGCGAATCTTCGCTGCCGTGTTACCGACGATCTCTTTGTCAATTCCAGTCACAATCACGTTTGTATTGTTTTCAACCTGGAATTGAATTCCGTCGGGCGGTTCGATCAGTACCGGGTGGCTATAACCCATGTTCATGTTCAAGTTTTTGCCTTGAACCGCAGCACGATAACCCACCCCTTGAATTTCTAAGCGGCGTTGAAATCCGTTAGAAACACCTTCGACCATGTTGGCGACGAGGGTGCGGCAAAGTCCGTGACGTTCACGTGCCATCCGAGATTCGTTGACACGATTCACATTGACGGTATCGCCTTCAGTCTCGATCGTGACTCCCGCAGGTAGCACTCTCGATAGTTCTCCTTTCGGTCCTTTCACTACGACTTGTTGACCGTCAACCGTAACAGTCACTTTCGCAGGAATTGTAATCGGACGTTTTCCAATACGAGACATTGTTTATTCCTCCTACCAAACGTAGCAAAGAACTTCGCCGCCAATGCCCGTTTTGCGAGCTTCGCGATCGGTCATGATGCCGCTGGATGTTGATACGATCGCAATTCCAATTCCGCCTAATACACGCGGCAGGTCTTTACGATTTTTGTACACCCGCAAACCCGGACGGCTCACGCGCTTGAGCGCAGTGATAATCGGTTTGCGATTTTTACCTTTGTACTTAAGACCTAAGACTAAGTTTTTCTTAGGAATTTCACCCACTTCTTCGACTGAAGCGATAAAGCCTTCAGCGACCAGTACCTCAGCGATACTGCGAGTCATGCGGGTGGATGGAACTTCGGTCGTTTGGTGACGCGCCAAGCTTGCGTTCCGAATGCGCGTCAGCATATCTGAAATAGTATCGTTTGCTGCCATAGTTGCCTCTCGTTTTGGTGACTGCGTTAGTTGTCTCGGAACGGCATACCCATTTCTTTCAGCAGGGCACGTCCTTCTTCATCGGTGTTAGCAGTCGTAATGATCGAGATGTCCATCCCCCGAACCTGATCAACGCTGTCGTATTCGATTTCGGGGAAGATCAGTTGCTCTCTCAGACCGAGGGTATAGTTTCCGCGTCCGTCAAAGCTTTTCGGGCTGATGCCGCGAAAGTCCCGAATCCGAGGCAGTGCTAGATTCATCAAACGATCCAAGAAGTTATACATCCGATCGGCTCTGAGCGTCACCATCACTCCAACTGGCATTCCTTGACGAATTTTGAAACCTGCGATCGCTTTTTTAGCGCGAGTGACAACAGGTTTTTGACCAGTGATGATTGCGAGTTCGTTGACAGATGCTTCAAGCGCTTTCGCATTTTGAGACGCTTCGCCTAGACCCCGGTTAACGGTGATCTTGACGACCTTCGGAACTTCGTGGATGTTCTTGTAGCTAAACTGCTCGGTTAACTTGGGAACGACTTTTTCTTGGTACGAGGTCTTCAGTCTGTTGGACATGGTTTTAGTTCCTCCCTGGGCTTGGTCAGGGCTAATTAAATTGAGTCGGCTTAATCAATGATTTCGCCTGTTTTGACGAGCTTTCTTACTTTGCGTCCATCTTCAGTGAAGGTGTAGCAAATCCGAGAAGCAACCTTTTCTTTCTCGGAATACAGCATCACATTAGAACTATGAATCGGAAATTCATACGTTTCAATCCGACCTGTTTCGCCTTCTTGTCTCGGCTTGATGTGCTTGGTTTTAAGGTTTACACCTTTCACAATCACTTTGCTCATCTTGGGGAATGCGCGAACAATCTCGCCCACTTTACCCTTATCGTTGCCAGAAATCACTTGAACGGTGTCGCCCGCTTTGACGTGCATTTTCAGTGCAACCGGGGACTTTTTCTTCTTAAATGGCATCTACAGCACCTCCGGCGCTAGAGAAACAATCTTTGTGAAGTTCTTTTCGCGGAGTTCACGCGCAACCGGACCAAACACACGAGTTCCTCTCGGATTTCCGTCTGCGTTGATGATCACGGCGGCATTGTCATCAAATCGAATGCTCATGCCACTATCGCGACGCAACGTTTTGCGAGTGCGAACAATCACGGCTTTGACCACATCCGACTTCTTTACTGCCATGTTCGGAAGTGCATCCTTCACGACAGCAACAATCACATCGCCAACTCCGGCATAGCGACGATTTCCACCCAGTACACGAATGCACATGAGCTTACGAGCGCCGCTGTTATCTGCCACATTGAGATAGCTTTCCTGCTGAATCATGTCCGTCTCCTAGTAGGGTTAGGCTTTGGTACTCACGATCTCAAGCACAGTCCAACATTTGGTGCGGCTTAAGGGTCGAGTTTCCTGAATTCGGACGCGATCGCCTTGTTTGCACTTGTTTTCTTCGTCATGTGCTTTGTAGCGCTTCGTCCGAACTACGATTTTTCCGTATTTGGGGTGTGCTGTGCGGCTTTCTACAGCAACCACCACGGTTTTGTCCATTTTGTCGCTGACAACTAAGCCAACTCTTTCTTTAACTGCCATTGGAGTTATTCACCTTTCAACTGTCTTTCACGTTCAACCGTCAATAACTGCGAGAGGCGGTGTTTGACGTGCTTGAACTGATGGGGTTTTTCGAGTTGACGAGTTCCCTGCTGCATTCGGAGTTGAAACAATTCCTTTTTGACAGCAAGAATCTGATCTGAGAGTTCTTCGTCGTTTAGCGATCGAGCATCTGCAACTTTTGGAAGTGCCATGATTTATGATTCCTCCTCAACGACTTGCTGACGGGTGATGAATTTAGTTTTGATCGGGAGTTTATACTGCGCGAGTCGCATTGCTTCTCTTGCAGTTTCTTCGGGCACTCCAGCGATTTCAAACATAATCCGACCCGGTTTGACGACTGCGACCCAGTATTCGGGCGCACCTTTACCAGATCCCATCCGGGTTTCTGCGGCACGAGCGGTTACGGGCTTGTCGGGGAAAATCCGAATCCAGATTTGTCCACCCCGGCGGATGTAGCGCGTCATTGCACGACGGCTGGCTTCAATTTGGCGCGATGTGATCCAGGTTGGCTCTAGGGCTTGTAAGCCGAAGTCACCGAAGTTGAGTTGACTTCCGCGTGTCGCCAATCCTTTCATTCGACCGCGCTGCTGCTTACGGAATTTTGTTCTTCTTGGGCTTAACATTGGTCGATACCTGTAAGGTCTGCGGGTGAGAGTTAGGGTTTTGGGTAGTTTGGAGATTGGCGCTTCGTTGCTGTCCCGCCCCGGAATAGAATTCGGGGCTAACGGTGCGAAGTCTGTTGAAACAGACTGATACTATTTCTAGTCCGCAGTCCCCTTTAGTGGACTTTGTTCTGTTAGCCCCGAATTCCATTCCGGGGCGGGTGAATGCGATCGACGACAATCCTCAAACCGCAAACTCTAACGCCCTACCCTTCGTTCGATCGATCTTCAAACCGCTGACGACGCTGTTGACGGCGACGCGGTTGTTGATTCGGCGCGACGACTTCCGCTTCACGCTCTTGTCCGGGCAGGATTTCTCCTTTGAACACCCAAACTTTGATCCCTAACGTTCCGTAGATCGTTTGGGCAGTCGTGCAAACGTAGTCGATGTCTGCTCTCAAAGTGTGCAGGGGGACACTTCCTTCACGAGCTGCCTCTGGACGAGCAATTTCAGCTCCGTTCAGACGACCGCTCACTTGGATTTTGATGCCTTCGATGCCCGCACGTTGAGCGCGTTGGATTGCTTGACGCACGACGCGACGGAACGAAACCCGACGCTCTAACTGTTCAGCAATATATTCACCAATCAGCGCAGCATCAGCGTCTACACGAGCAACTTCCACCACATTGATGCGGATTTGTCGATCGCTAGCTCCCAGTGCCTGCTGAAGGTTCGTTCTCAGCACTTCGATTCCAGCACCACCACGACCGACGACAACGCCCGGACGCGAGGTACGAATTTCTAGATCAATTTGATCGGCTTTGCGCTCGATGCGGATTTCAGAAATCCCTGGCTTCTTCAGGTTATCCAAATTCTTCGGGTTCTTGGTGAAGAAATGCCGAATTTTGTGATCTTCCTGAAGCAAGTCGGGATAACGATCGGAATCAGCAAACCAGCGCGATCGATGTTCTTTGATCACACCGAGCCGAAATCCATTGGGGTTAATCTTCTGTCCCATGTTGTTCTCCCTTATGAATCTGCGCCAGGTGCAACGCCGATCGTGATGTGGCACGTCGGTTTGCGGATTTGATATGCCCGCCCTTGCGCTCTCGGTCTAAACCGTTTCAGCACGGGTCCTTGGTCAGCAAACGCTTGACTCACGACCAGATCGCCCCGGTTTAAACCTTCGTTGTGTTCTGCGTTCGCGGCTGCCGATCTTAAGACTTTAAGAACCGGCTCACAAGCGCGATACGGCATGAATTCGAGGATAATTAGCGCTTCCCGATAGGAACGACCGCGAATTTGATCCAGCACTCGACGCACCTTAAACGGTGACATCCGAATGTAGCGAGCTACCGCTTTAACTTCTCCTGGTGTTTGTGTCGCCATTGTTCCTACCTCCGCGATTTCTTATCGCCGCCGCCATGTCCTCGGTAAGTCCGAGTAGGCGCAAATTCTCCCAGCTTATGACCGACCATTTGTTCGCTCACGTACACAGGAACGTGAACTTTCCCGTTATGAACTCCAAATGTCATGCCGATCATTTGCGGCAGAATTGTGGATGCGCGTGACCAGGTTTTGATCACCTGGGTGTCTCCTTTTGCTCTTGCGTTTTCCACTTTTTTCATCAAGTGGTCAGCAATAAAGGGACCTTTTTTCAATGAACGTGCCATCGTTTTTTCGTCCTCTCTAACTTACGATTCGCGTCCGCCACGTCCGCGCTTAGAAGTCTTACGACGACGACGCACGATCAAGGCGCTACTCAGTTTCTTCTTGTTGCGGGTTTTTGCACCCAAGGTCGGTTTACCCCAAGGAGTCACAGGTCCAGAACGTCCGATCGGCGCACGTCCTTCACCACCCCCATGCGGGTGATCCACAGGGTTCATTACACTACCACGAACTTCGGGACGACGACCTAAATGGCGTTTGCGTCCAGCTTTTCCTAAGCTTTGGTTGCGGTGTTCAGTGTTTCCCACTTGTCCGATCGTGGCGTAACACTCTTTACGAACCATCCGAACTTCAGTCGAAGGCAGCTTCAAAGTTACATAGTCGCCTTCTTTCGCAGCAACTTGCGCGGCAGCACCCGCAGCACGCACAATTTGACCACCTTTTCCGGGTTGTAATTCAACGTTGTGAACGATCGTACCGAGCGGAATCTTTTCCAACGGTAAAGCGTTTCCAACTTCGATCGGGGCATCATCGCCTGCTTGAACTTTCGTTCCAACTTTCAACCCAACAGGCTGTAAGATATAGCGCTTTTCACCATCGGTGTAGTACAACAATGCGATCCGAGCGTTGCGGTTGGGATCATATTCGATCGCTGCAACGGTTGCGACGACATTGCGCTTATCGCGTTTGAAGTCGATGATTCGGTACATTTGCTTGTGACCGCCGCCTCGGTGACGACAAGTAATCACACCTCGGTTGTTCCGTCCTTTGTTGCGGTGCTTGTACACCACCAAAGACTTTTCGGGTTCCGACTTCGTGATTTCTGCGAAATCAGGTACGCTGCGTTGGCGTGTACCAGGGGTATAGGGTCGGAGATTTCGGATTCCCATAGTTTGCTCTCTGAGTGGTTATACTTCGGGGAACAGAGTGATCGTGTCGCCTTCAGCTAGGGTCACGATCACTTTTTTGTACTGCGGCTTGTAACCGAGGTACTTACCGACGCGCTTCTTCTTGCGAGGAAGGTTCATCGTGCTGATGCCCGTTACTTTCACATCGAATAGATACTCGATCGCGGCTGTAATGTCGGGCTTGGTTGCTTTCGGCTGAACTTCAAACGTGTATTGATTCAGTTCGAGCAATCGGGTCGCTTTTTCTGTAATCAGAGGGCGACGAATGATGTCAGCTAAGTTGCGGGGATCAGTCTTCACCGTACACCTCCTGGATTTTTTCGAGTGCTGCGGAAGTCGCAACAATATGATCGGCATGAAGCAAATCATAAACATTGAGGTTGTTTGCTGAGATAAGTCTCAACCGCTCAACATTCCGAGCCGAGAGATAAACGTTGTCGTCGCGTTCAGCCACGATCATTAACACTCTCGATCCAGCTTCAACACCCCAGCGCGACAAGGCTTGGACTAGCTCTTTGGTCTTCGGGCGAGGCAGCTTATCTGCAAAGTCCTGCACCACGATCAAATCTTCTGCACGTCCTTGGAATGCGGTTCTGAGCGCTAATCTTCGCTCTTTACGATTCATCTTGATCGAGTAATCTCTGGGTTTCGGTCCAAAGATCACACCGCCACCTCTCCACAGCGGCGAACGGTTAGAACCTGCACGAGCGCGACCTGTTCCTTTCTGTCTCCAAGGCTTGCGACCGCCACCCCGAACTTCTGCGCGGGTTTTCGTCGAAGCATTTCCTTGACGCGAATTTGCCAACTGGCGAATCACGGCGCGGTGCAAAATTCCTGCTGCGCTTTCGGGTCTTGCGGTCTTTAGCTCGATCGCTGCTGTTCCCGCGTCAGTCCCGTCCCAAGTTTTTACTGTAAAGTCTGCCATGTCTATTTACCCCCAATGGTCTTAGTGGGCAAGATTTGCACCAATGCACCAGGCTTTCCGGGAACTGCGCCTTTGATCAAAACAACGTTTCGTTCTGTATCTACGCGAATTACCGTCAACTTACGAATCGTGGTTTGCGTTCCACCTAAGCGACCCGCCATCTTTTTCCCTGGGTAAACCCGTCCGGGAGTCGTTCCTGCTCCAGTCGATCCGGGTTCACGGTGGTTCTTAGAACCGTGAGACATGGGACCTCGTGCAAAGTTGTGTCGCTTCTGATAACCTGCGAAACCGCGCCCAATGCTGGTTCCAGTTACATCTACGGTTTGACCCGCCTCAAACATACCAGCCGTTAATTGCTGACCGAGGGTATATTCTCCTGCGTTGTCTACTCGATACTCGATCAAGTGTCGCAGAGGGGGCGATTCCGACTTTTTCAAATGACCCAATTCCGGTCGATTCAAAGCTTTCTCGGTACATTCGCCATATCCGATTTGGATTGCAGAATAACCGTCTGTTTCCTTTGTTTTCACCTGGGTTACGGGGCAAGGTCCGACCTGAATGACGGTCACAGGGATGGCTCTTCTCTGCGCGTCAAACACTTGGGTCATGCCCAGTTTCGTGCCGATAATTCCGACAACCACTGTTCTTTCTCCTTGGTTTACACATCATGACAAATACAGCGAACCGAATGTGCGATCGCCGATTTGTGTCTCAGTCACTCCAACGGATTCCACGGTCGGAGACCAGAAGAATCTTACCTCTAGGAGATAGAGGCAGCGGATTCCGCGTGTTTTCGTTGTTCTTCAAGCACTTTAAGCTGATGAGTGCATCATGCTCTGAAATGCGAATTCCAGTCGGACTTGAATAGCGAACTACTCAGTTTCCAAGGGTTGGAATTGACTCGCGAAGAAAGACTGAATTAGGTTTATCAGCTTCTTGCTTGAAGAAGTGCGATTTTCGGAGGTGAATCGCTTCACACATCAAAATCCTCTCTAAATTCTCTCCAGAGAGGTCTTCCGGAAATTCGCGCAACTGTATTTTAGCGACAACTAAACAGTGTAAGACAAGATTGGCAAAACTGTCGAGAAATTTTTCAGGTTGGGATTTGGAGGAAAATAGAGCGATCAAGATTCTATGTCGTAATTCAAAACAATGCTGCCTCCGTTAGCACCTTATCAAGTCTCACGCACTTCTCTAATTTGCTGCATAGCCAGTTCAGTGGTGACGCATTTCCTAGTCATTGGCTTTGTAACTGGTAATCTTTTTGCTATATTTTTTGCTCCAGTTGTATCTGTACTCGTCATTCTAGCTATCACCGTTGCCATAGCATCAATCAAAGCGCTGGTCGTTGCTGTACTCGCTGGTAGTCTGCGCTCTGACCAACTACGGTGGTGTTTAATCTTGGGAGGAACGCTGCTTCTATCGTTGCTAGAAGCAGCCATCTACTACTACACCTGGAATTTATCGTTTCCCTTTGGCTAATGCTGTATGAACGGTTTAAGCACGCCCGAATTAGATCATTGGAGAGTAGTTTCCATTGTACAGTAGTGGTTTCTGCGATCGCTTACACAGTCTGTAGCGTTTGGGGTTGTGGAAGCGATCGACAACTTCTCTAAGCTCCAAAATACTCATCGCCACTAATCAAGCGAACATTGCAGAACCGTTGAATTGTCTCGAAGTCCCTTAAATTATCAGTCACGACTGAAACGCCTGCTCGTTTCGCTGTTCTTGCAATCAGCACATCATGAGTAATTCGATATTTCTGGTCTGCTGACATTCTCGGTGTTAGTCCGCCCCGCTGCGACTTCAACCCACGCTGCAAAGAATTGATCACTTTTCCCGCTAACCACCAATCTTCTACAGTCGGTACAAGAAGTCTGCCTAATTTCTCGTACTCTTTCAGAACAGCATTGAAGATCTTAACTTCAGCATCATCTTCAGCCCCAACAACCAATTCTTGAAGCACCACAACAGATAAATAGAATCCTTTGGGAAGCTCAACTCGTTTGCGTGAGATGAAAATATTTGTATCAAAGGTCACTTTGGGCATTCGAGTCAGGATTTTTTCGCTTTGAGATCATATCCCAAGCTTGCATCATTAATTCATTTGCCTTCCTGATTTGCTCATCACTGGCTTCTGTTTTGGATGCTGTACCAGTGACAGTTTTCCTGACGTTGACTTTACGGCTTGAAATTGTCTCAGCCTGCTTGATTTCCCAATTATTCTCAGCCGCTTTACTTTGATGAGAATTCATTTTTTTCATTGGTATCACACATAGTCGATTACTCACCATCCTAAGCTAAATTAATTGAACTTGATAAAATAAACGCATTGTGTTTGAAGTGCTTCTTATGCAGATCCCCTTATCGCCAGAGCTTGAGAAATTGATTCGAGAGAAGGTTAGTAGGGGGCGCTATGGTTCAGCGATCGACGTCATCGGAGAGGAAAGCGTATGAACAAGAAGATTTCTAAATCTGAGATGGATGACGATCTTCGCCCTGAATATAATTTTGCTGAGATGCTGAAGGGAGCAGAACGAGGAAAATACGTCGATCGCTATCGTGCTGGAACAAACGCAGTCTTATTAGATCCTGATGTAGCGAAGGCGTTTCCGACGGCTGAGGCTGTGAATGAAGCATTACGATCGCTGATTCAAATCTCTGAGCGAATGCAAGCAGACAAGCAATCCTAGAATACCTCTGGTCAATGCTCTATCTTGATCGCAACGTTGTGATCTCACCTTCAAAAGCTTGAGCAGGAATTGCGATCGCAATTCCCTTTCTAGACGCGCTTCTTACACTGACTCACTAGAACTTCTCTCCAAAGCCAAACTGGAATCGTCCTTCACCCTGATCATTGATTCCATAGCCTGCTCGAATTGTTCCGAACGGCGATCTCACCCGAATTCCTAAGCCGAAACCAAATCCTGAACCCGGTAAACCGCGAACCGACCCTGGAGCACCTAAAACGGCATTTGCAGAACCTAGATCTGAACCAAAATCGGCAAATACGGCTCCTCCAATGATGCTGTAAATCGGGAATCGGTACTCAGCAGACGCGAGAAGGAAACTGCGACCGACTGCAACATCGTTAAAACCATATCCTCGGACTGAGTTAGGTCCACCTAGTGTGTAAGCATTGTAGGGCGGTAAATCGCCGATCGTGGTTCCCGCTTGAACATTAAATGCTAGTACTTCCGGTTGTTGCTGTGTCTTTTCTAGATTAAAAAAGTTCACCGGGATGTACTGTGAATAGTTCGCTTGCAGGCGATTCGAGAGAATGCTACCACTTCCAATTGGAATCGATTGCTCGGTAGTGAGTGTCAGGAGCGAACCGCTTGATGGATCAGATGGGTTATTGCGCTGATCTCGGACAGCAGTGAAGTTTAGCGTGGTTAGATCATCGACTCCGGTTCCGCTGAATGATAGAGGAGCACCATTACGATCGCGTCTTGCAACATTGCCATCGCGATCGCGCAAACTAATTCGCGTATAGTTCAAACCTAAAGTGCCATCCCAACCATTCCCGATCGGACGATTCACAGCAACAGTTCCACCAAAGCGACCTTCACGAACGCGATCGCCATTGGATAGTTCACTCGCATCGTTATCAAACACTCGTGAAAGCCCCCGTCTGCGGAAGCCGCTCACGCTATATCCCAATTTGTCGGGTTCGGTCGCGCGATAGGGGCTGACAAATCGCCCATCGAATTGAACATCTCGCGTTCCGACTGAAATGTTTCCGCCGACCTGCTGTCCTATGCCATTAAAATTGTTGTCGCTATAGTTAAAACTTCCGAATAGACCTAAATCATCGTTGAGACCACCGCTAACATTGAGAGCGCGGCTGCGAGCTTCAGTGAGGTTATAAACAACAGTTGTGTTACGGGCATCTCCTTCAAGCGAAATCCGACCGTTTGTAAACAGTCCCGTCTGGAGAATGCGCTGGAGGTCTTCACGGGCAGCAGACTCTTGGAAAATTTGCCCTGGTTTGAGTTGAATTTGGTTTCGTAGGAAATCTTCTCTGGTTCTGCCGCGAACAGGTTCTCCTCGATCGTTGGTGGGACTGCCTTGTTCGTCGGTGAATCGGATTTGAATATTCCCGATCGAGCCTTCTGCCACTTCAACGGTTAGTACACCATCCCGATTCGGAATCACTCCGATCACTCGTGCCAAACTAAATCCATTTTGCCGATACCAATCATTGATCTGTCGAATGCTGGTGTTGATTGCGGTGGGACTAACAGGTGCACCAAATTGGGATTGGAAGAACTGATTCGCGATCGCAGGTGTGAGCGCTTGTGCATTGACGAGATTCAGCGATCGGACTGTGGCAGGCTGAACCTGAAAGGTCACACTTAACCCGTTCGGATTTGTGCGCGTCGTAAAAGTCGCAGTACTGAACAATCCGGTTTCTAGAATGGTTGCAATATCGCGCTGAAGTTGAGGTGTACTAACATTGCCGCCCGGTTGAGTTTGAATGCGATCGCGAACTAAGGTTTGCAGTTCAGGAGAAGCCCCAACGATTTGCACATCAGTTGCGGTGAGGACTAGATCCGATGGCGCTTGAGGTTGTGGAGTAGGGCGTGTAGGGGCTTGTGCAGTGGGTTGAATGAGCGTGGGAACAATCGGCTCTGGTGGAGTCACTTGGGCGATCGGCTTGCGAGAAAATTCTGGCGTTGGACGGGGTGCTTCGATTTTTGGTGTTTCAATCTTTACGACTGTGGCAGGACTCGGAGTTTTGCTGGTAGAAATCGTTTTGGTTTCAGCCGTTGGAGACTCAGTTGGAACGACGACATCTTGAGCGATCGCTGTTCGGGCGAACTCTGAAGTCGAAATAAACCCGATCGCACAGAGAGTGAGTTTAGAAACACGCATTGCAGAACCCGTAGAATTAGAGCTTTGTGAATGAACAAATTTAAGAATTAAGCTTAGTTGTATCAGAAAAACCAGTGAACTAGAGCAGATTTGATCTCCCATTCGTGATCTGATAAACAGCACGATGTGAAACAGTTGTAGTACTGATTGAAGAACAATTTGAAAGCAGAGTTCCCGTCCTATGAATTCATCGCTCTATCCGCTCGGTGTCCCTCCGAATGCTTGGTATGTGAATGATACGATCGCAGATTTGACCCGACCCGCGATCGCCCCGCAAATCATCACGCTGAATACAGCCACAAAAACATTGCAGCTAGACTTAGCAAAATCTGCGCTGATTATCATCGATATGCAGAATGATTTTTGTCATCCTGACGGATGGTTATCGCATATTGGAGTCGATGTCACTCCTGCTCGATCGCCGATTGTGCCGATTCAGCAGTTGCTTCCGATTTTGCGAGGAATTGGACTGCCGATCGTCTGGGTGAATTGGGGAAATCGTCCGGATTTGCTCAATATCAGTCCTGCGGCTCGTCACGTTTACAATCCGACTGGAACTGGCGTGGGCTTGGGTGATCCCTTGCCGAAAAATCAAGCTCCGGTGCTGGAAAAAGACAGTTGGGCAGCCGCGATCGTCGATGAACTTCAACCGATGGAGAGCGATATCAAAATTGACAAATATCGAATGAGTGGATTTTGGGATACGCCGCTTGATAGCATTTTGAGAAATTTGGGGAAAACAACGCTCTTTTTTGCGGGTGTGAATGCGGATCAGTGTGTGATGACAACGCTACAAGATGCAAATTTCTTGGGCTATGACTGCATTTTGCTAGAAGACTGTACGGCAACGACTTCACCAGAATTTTGCCTTCAAGCAACCTTGTATAATGTGAAACAATGCTTCGGATTCGTGAGTGATTCAGCGCAATTCATTGATGGGATCAAGACGAGTATAAAACTTACGAATTAATGAGACAATTGCCATACTGTCTAATATCTTTTTGGTCGAGCTTCCTGGTGCTGAAACGCGAGAATGTAGACATAATATAGTGTTGCCGATTTCGTTGAAGAAAATACAGTATGGCAGTTCCCGAAAGTTTAAATCCGCTAAGAGTTCCTGATTTTAATGGTGATGGTCGTACTGATTTATTCAGTTTGAATTCCAACACTTTTGTTGCTGATTTGCGCTTAGTGTCTGGAGTGCGATCGCTCGGTTCAAGTTCGTTCGCCTCGATTCCAAGCACTTGGGATGCTCCGAAATATGGGGATTTTAATGGCGATCGTAAAACAGATTTGTTGTGGCGAGATTCCGCGACTGGAGCGAATGGAATTTGGCTAATGGATGGCGCTTCGATTCGAGCAGGAGCATTTCTTGACCCGCTGCAAGGAGATTGGCGAAGTGTCATTGGTGAGTTTAATAGCGATGGAAAAACGGATCTATTTTGGTACAACTTCAGCACCGGAGACTATCAGCTTTGGTTGATGGATGGATTACAAAAAACGCGACAAATTAGCGGCAAAATTGAAGGCGGATGGGAACCTACGATCGCGGATTTTAATGGCGATGGTCGAACGGATTTGTTCTGGCGAAATCCCACGACAAGCGGCAATTCATTCTGGACTTTTGATCCACAGACGTTAGCAATTTTTGGTGAATCAATTCCAGTAAAAGGATTGACTTGGAGTGCAGAAGTCATTGATTTTAATGGCGATGGAAGAAGTGATCTTTATTGGCGTGATCGCTTAAGCGGACAGAATCAGATTTGGACTTGGACAGGCAGTGGGTTTCAACCGGATGCAACCCCGATCGATCTTCCGGGTACAAGTTCTGATGTCACCATCCGAACGGCTGATTTTGAAGGTAATGGCTTGACCGATTTCTTAGTTCGCAATCCGAGTACAGGCAGTGATCAGGTTTGGCTTTCCAATGGTAAGGGAATTGAAATTTTGCCTGTTGCAAGTCAATCGGCTGGATTCCGAGCGGAAATTGGAGACTACAACGGCGATCGATTCTCGGATATTCGCTGGACGAGCCTTGATACGACGCAAAGTGTGATTTGGTTTAGCAATGGAATTCTGCCGAAACCAATGGTGGCGTGAAGTTGAGTGTGGAACGATCGGGCTTGATCATTCCACACGGAGCTATTTTCTAACGGCGCGGAACATTCCAAACCGACATAGTCCAGCCCCAAATGCCAATCGCATCAATAGCAAAGTTGGAACTTCCCTGAGCGACTTAATAAATCCAGACACACCAAATTGGATCAATCCTTTAGGACGTGCTATCCCTTGCCAAATCGAGTCCAGCCAGGACGGTAATGTTTCCTGTGTCCAATCCGCTGTTTGAACTGCTTCATCTGTTAGCTGTGTCGCTTCCAATAGTTCCGCGAATCCTTCAATGCTGGCAAACTCTGGATGTGCCCATTGATCGAGCAATTGTTTCATCACGAGACCTTCCCACAGCACGAATGGTTTCTGCCTTGCATCCCTTTGATTCCAGTCCGCAACTACCAAAATTCCGCCCGGTTTCAGAACTCGCATTAGTTCTTTTGCAAACACCGCTTTATCTGGCATGTGTGGACCTGCTTCAATACACCACACCACATCAAAGCTAGAATCTGCAAACGATAGATTCATAGCATCATCTTGCTGAAATTTTGCTGGGACTTCTGGTGGCGTAAGTTCTTGTGCCCGTTTTACTTGCCCAGGACTGATCGTAATTCCCGTCACCTGAAAGCCATAGTCTTTTGCCAGAATTCGACTGCTGCCTCCGATGCCGCAACCGACATCTAACACCGTTGTGCCTGCGGGAAGCTTGTCTAATCCACCCCAGCGCACCATTTCATGCACAAAGTCTGCTTTGGCTTGTAAGAAGTCTTTTGAGCGAGGAGGAGAACCATAGTGACCAAGATGGATGTGTTCCCCCCAGTAGAACTCTAGAATGCCGTCTTGAGTCCATTCGTCATAGGCATTCGCTACCGAATCACCCGACTGATACCGACGCGGATTTAGAAGATACACCAGAACCAAGCCAGCGGTTCCAAGAGACAGTAGCCAAAAAATGTTCATAAAACTTAAAGAAGTGACTCTTTCATTTTAAGGGACGAGCAGGGCGAAGTTTGGAATAGACTGGCAGGAGATGAAATCAGGAGACGATTTATGTTAACTTGGGGCACGTGGCTCGGACAAAAGACTGGAACGCTGATTGCTCAAATTCTTCAGAAACTTGGATGGCAAGCGATCGCGCTTTTAACTATTCTGATGCTCGGTTTGTTCAGTCTACCGTTTCTCTTGCAACCAAGTGCGACTCATGTTGATGTGAGGAATTTGATCTTCTCAGGATTGAACAATGTGGATCAGTTAACGACAGTCACGATCGATGCGAAAGCGACTGTTCGAGTAGAGAAGCCGAGTGAAGTCTGGGGCTTGCAAGTTGGGCAAACGAATTTTGTGTATGAGGGAGTGAGTCAAGTTCAAGCAGGGATTAACCTCAAGCGGTTAGAGGTGAAATCGGTGAGTGCAGATGCCGTTCATTTAAGTTTGCCTGCACCGTATGTTCGAGAGATTGGCTTGAATGTGGGGCATTCGACGATTTTGGCGAACTATCGAGATTGGTTTGCCCCAAAAGCAACTCCCGAATTGCAAGAACAAGCTCAACTCAAAGCGATCGCTGCAATCCGACAAGAGGCTTGTAAGGGTGGCATTCTTGAAGCCGCGAACCAGAGCGCGAAACAATTGCTAACTGATGTATTGACGAAGTTGGGATATACAATGATTCAGATTGATACTCAGTTGCCGAAAGATAGTATTTGTGGTTAGTTTTTGGGAAGCGTTCAATGCCTCGGCTCAAATCTCGGCGACGGTTTACACTCAAATCGATCGTTCTGTTTCTGTTCAAAAGCGCGATCGTATTTCTCTTTATCTCGATCGCGCTTGTACTTCCGTTGCGTTGGATTCCTCCGATTACATCTAGCTTTATGCTGCAATCGGCTTTCTTTAGCTCAGGTGGATTGCAGCCTTACAGCTATCAATGGAGATCGTTTGATCAGATTGCTCCGAGTTTAGCTTTAGCAGCAATTTCCGCAGAAGATCAGCGATTTCCAGATCATCAAGGTTTTGATTTTCAAGAGCTTCAAAATGCGATCGGGCAAGGGAAAGCAGGTGAAGGATTACGAGGTGCAAGTACCATTACTCAGCAAGTTGCAAAGAATTTGTATCTTTGGTCAGGGCGTAACTTGCTGCGAAAAGCTTTAGAGGCTTGGTTTACGGTTTTGATTGAACGGAGTTGGTCAAAGCAGCGGATTTTAGAAGTTTATTTGAATATTGCTCAGTTTGGCGATCGTACTTTTGGAGCGGAAGCCGCAAGCCGACGTTTTTTTCAGATTAATGCAAATCAATTGAACCAAGAAGAAAGTGCATTGTTAGCAGCAGTTTTACCAGGTCCTGAAATTTATTTTGTCGATCGACCTTCTGCAACAGTTTTACGGCGACAAGCCTGGATTCTTCAACAGATGGAGCAATTAGGATTGGATTATTTGAGTCGCTTGAGAAACTAAAAATCGCTCAAATGTTGTGATTTGTGAATATTTATCTGATATTTATTTGCATCTAGTGAGTGTTCTCTAGATTACACATTCATCTCGTTAGATCAGTATCTGCACAACAAAGTCAGGATCATAAGTTTCAAAATTTGCTTTGAGGATTGGCGATAGAGAGATCAAACCCATCTCAGCACCTTGCAATAACTTATAAGCATTACATGATTTTGTTATCCAGCTTGTTCTCCGTACACAAATCATCTTTGCTTAAGCGGCAGTCAGTACTGATAAAACCTTGCATTTTTTCAGGTTTAAACCCTGTAGAATCAGCGATCGCGCCTCGAATAAACCTGTTACACTCAGGCGTAACTCACATACAAAGCATCGATCGTGAACCTATCGATCTGCTAGGAGAAATACTATGGCTCAAACACTCGTCAGACCCTTTGGACAAGTTGGGAACAATCCAGTCCTATTAGATCGTTCTACGACTGAACCCGTTTGCGAAGGTTTAAACATTGCTTTGGCAAGTTTTCAAGCCTTGTATCTGCAATATCAAAAACATCATTTCGTAGTGGAAGGCGCAGAGTTCTACTCATTACACCAGTTCTTTGAAGAAGGGTATGGTGCAACTCAAGGTCACGTGCATGATTTGGGAGAGCGCTTAAACGGTTTGGGTGGTGTTCCCGCTGCCAGCTTCTCGAAACTTGCAGAACTTTGCTGTTTTACTCCCGAAGCGGACGGAGAATTTAACTGTCGCCAAATGGTCGAAAATGATTTAGTAGCAGAGCAAGCCATTATTTTGCTACTTCGTCGATTGGCATCGCAAGCAGAAAGTTTGGGCGATCGCGGAACTCGTTATATGCTTGAGCAAATTCTTCTCAAGACTGAAGAACGCGCTTATCACTTGGATCATTTCTTAGCAGCAGATACATTGGTCGTGTTCAATTAGCGATCGCACTGTGGATCAGATTCAAACGATCTGATCCACAACACGATTGATAGTTACTAATTTACTAATCAGAGAATCGACTGGATCAGTAGGAAACCTACATAGATGCCATTTCTTGTTGCACTCTGGTCTTCACTGCTTTGAATTCAGATGCCATTTGTTCCTTCTCTTCGGTGCTGCAATTTTTGTCGATCGATGCAAACATCGTGCTTTCTTCCTGCCGAATGTGATCGCCGACTTGCTCCATCAAATCCTTGATCTTAGAGCGGAACAGATCAGCCGACGAAGCTGGATCGATCGATTTAATCTCCTCTAACATCGGTCGCCATTCTGCTTGTTCGTCGTAGAGTTCCTGAGTGTTGTCATCGCCATAGAACGGGCGAATTTTGGCATAGACGACTTCTTCCTCAGCTTGAGCGTGAGCCAGCATATCCTTGTACAGTTGACCGAAGTATTCTTGTAGTTTCTGTGGATCTTTCGTTGCACCGATTTCAGTGAAGATCGTGTTGACCTTATTGTGGTCTAACCGAATCAACGTTTGGATATTCATATCCTGCTTATCGGTGTTTTGCGTGATCACACTCCCTGCAACACCAGACAACGCTGCGATCCCATCTTGCACACGTGCCCACAGACCTTGATCCGCATCCATTCCAGTCATCTCACGAACGCCCACTTGTTCGAGCATTCCTTTGAGTTGTTCTTGGTGTGCCCGACCTTCAAAGTTCACCGTATTGAGCGGCGCGATCGCAATTTCGATATCGGCTCCCACTTTCTGAGCCGCTTTGTGGATATTGATTCCACTCATGGCTTGACCATGCTTCATCAATTCATGGTGAATGAGCTTTTGATAGTACGTAAATTCATCGCCTTCCATCATCTGCTCAAAGTTCTTGATAAAAATCTTTGTTGCAGGACTAGGTTCAGCTTGAATGCCATACTGAACAATCACCGTTTCAATGATGCCTAAGTTCTTTTGGTCATCTTCTAGCATATTTTGTAAGCGATCGCGCACATCATTATAGGGACACGCTTCGATCAGTTTTTGATCATTGGAAATAATCAAACTTTGAAACGTTTTCAAATCCGCTAACCGTTCTCCGATCATCAATCGTTTTGTATCATCTAGCGTTGTAACCATGTTTAATTCTCCTATAAGTTATGTCGATCGCTTCCTGATTCTGAAAGGGATCGCTCAGTGTTCCACCTGACTGAAGTTAGATCTTGAAAAGATATAGCGATCCTATTTGAGTCGTAAACATTAGAAAGAGTGGGGGGTAGGGAGTAGGGAGTAGGGAGTCAGGCATCAAAACGGGAGCAACACCCTACTCCCCACTCCCCACTCCCCACTTCTTCACAACTCACTTAGGATTGCTATAGTCAGTTTGCAACCTCTCGATTTCGCCAATATTTCTTAAGAGAGCGGAGGTTTCAAAATTCTTCCCTTATTCTGACGAAGAAGAATGATAAATGCCTTATGAATCCACACGTTGAAATCCTCTCTGACTTGCCTGCACTCGTCGATCGTGCTCTCGAACTTGTGCTTGAAAAACTCCACAGCGCGATCGCATCTCGAAACATTGCGACGATCGCTCTAGCAGGCGGTAGCACTCCAAAACCGCTCTATGAAAAACTCGCACAGCAAGACTTTCCTTGGGATAAACTGCACATTTTCTGGGGGGACGAACGGTATGTGCCAGCCGATCATCCTGATAGTAATCAGCGAATGGCGCGATTAGCTTGGCTCGATCGAGTTCCAATTCCCGCTGAGAACATTCATCCCATGCCAACTGAAGAATCTGATCCTGCGATCGCAGCCCAAAAACACGAAGCTGAATTGCAATCTTTCTTCAACTCAAAGCCTGGAGATTTTCCTGCATTTGACGTGATTTTGCTTGGAATTGGCGATGATGCTCATACCGCGTCGCTGTTTCCACAGACGGAAGCCTTGAAAATTCGCGATCGCTTAATCACAGTCGGAAACAAAGACGGAAATCCACGAATTACTTTCACTGCGCCTTTCATCAACGCTGCTCACAGTGTTATTTTTATGGTCGCAGGTGCAAATAAATACAATGCTTTAACGCAGATTTTTGCAGACGAAGCCGACGAAATGACTTACCCAGCAAGACTGATTAAACCGCAAGGCGAACTCTGGTGGTTACTCGAACAATCTACAAACTTTGCTAAATAATGCAAAAAATCGAGAGTCTTAGGTTTACAATCGGCTTCACTAACACTCGGATTTCTCGATCTTAAAGGAGTTGACCGTTCAATGAGTAACCAGGCTTCCCCAACTCGTCTGAAAATCGGACGCGCTTTGTCTCTCGCAGTTATGACACTCACGGTTGGATTGCTGGCTGCCGCCTGTCAAGAAGCCGCCCCACCCACCGGACAAGGCGGAACCGCATCGCCAGCGGGGAATGCCTCTCCTGCTGCAAATACCGGAGGCTTAAAGATTGGATCACTCCTGCCTTCGACTGGAGACCTCGCCTCGGTTGGACAACAGATGACAGCGGCAGTTCCCCTGCTGGTTGAAACCGTGAATCAATGTGGTGGCGTGAATGGTCAACCTGTCACTTTGGTTCAGGTGGATGACCAGACCGATCCGGCTGCGGGTGCAGAAGGGATGACCCGACTAGCAGAGCGGGAACGAGTTGCAGGTGTGGTTGGCTCATTCGCGAGTAGTGTTTCGACCGCAGCATTACCGATCGCGGTTCGTAACAAAGTGGTGCTGATTTCTCCAGGAAGTACGAGTCCGGTGTTCACGCAACAGGCGAAAGAAGGCAAGTTCCAGGGCTACTGGGCAAGAACCGCTCCACCCGATACCTATCAGGCGCAAGCTTTGGCAAAATTAGCGAGTGAGCGCAACTTGAAAACCGCAGGCACGATCGTGATTAACAACGATTACGGAGTGGGCTTTGAGCGGGAATTTGTCAAAGCATTTGAAGCACTGGGCGGCAAGATTACGAACGAGGCAAGACCGACTCGTTATGATCCGAAAGCAACCACGTTTCAAACAGAAGCTGCGGCAGCCTTTACAGGTGGTCCACAAGCTGTTGCAGCCGTTCTATATGCAGATACGGGAAGCTTGATTGTGAAATCGGCTTATGAGCAAGGAAGAAGCCAAAACGCTCAATTTCTACTCACAGATGGCGTTTACTCTCAAGACTTTGTGGATAAGGTCGGTAAAGGTCAGAATGGACAATCAATTCTTACAGGTGCGCTGGGAACGGTTCCGGGGGCAAGTGGAACTGGATTAGCTTCATTTACGAAGCTGTGGGAAGAAAAGCAGAAACGTCCTTTAGCGGCTTATGCGCCTCATGCTTGGGATGCTGCTGCGATCTTGGTGTTAGCAGCACAAGCAGCTAAATCGAACACGGGTGAAGCAATCAAGAATCAGGTGCGGGAAGTGACTAATGCGCCTGGAGAAGAGGTTTCTGATGTGTGCAAAGGGTTGGAACTGTTGCGTCAAGGTAGACAGATTAACTATCAAGGGGCAAGCGGTAATGTCGATATCGATGAGGCTGGCGATGTGGTTGGTAGTTATGATGTTTGGACAGTGGGACCGGACGGCAAGCTGAAAACGATCGGCAAAGTGAATCCGAGATAAGGGGGAATTGTGCGATCGACATTAATGCCTGGGCGAATTCTATTCGGTGGGTGTTCGTGCAGAAAGTTGAATCGATGCAATCGCGATCGCACTAAGAGAGTGTTTTAAAGGTAGTCGTTGGTTGCTACATCCGCCCGTGATTAGAAATCACGGTCTATCGGCACAAAGTCCGTTGGAAACGGACTGAAGCATAACGATGAGTGGCTTTCAACCCGTTTGAACGGGTTTCTCCCCGATAGACCGTGATTTGCAATCACGGGCGGATGCAACCGTAGCGACCTGTCTCTCAATTCCTTTAAAACATCTTCTAAGCAGACCAAGCCTCACGAAAATCCGCGTAGAGCGTTAATCCACCATCAATAAACAGTGTTTGCCCGGTAATGTAAGCCGCATCTTCTGAAGCGAGAAAGGTAACAGCGGCAGCCATTTCTTCAGTCGTTCCCGCACGAGACATAGGAATATGACTTTCTACAACCGCTTTCTTTTCTGGATCTTCGACCCACTCTTCATTAATTGGAGTCACGGTTGCACCAGGCGCGATCGCATTCACCCGAATTCCACGACCTGCATATTCAAGTGCCAGTGTTTTAGTCAAATTCTCCATTCCGCCTTTACTCACTGAATAGCTTAGATACATTGGTCGAGGAATGATCTCGTGAACACTTGAGATATTGATAATAGTTCCAGGTTGAGTGTGTGAAACAAAGTGCTTTAAGGCTTCTCGCGCACAGAGGAATGCACCGCGTAAGTTAATCGAGAGAATTCGATCGAACTCTTCAGTCGGAATCTCATGTGAAGCTCGCTCAGTTTGTACTCCTGCATTGTTGACTAAGATATCTAAGCTACCAAATGTCTCGATCGTGGTTTTGAACATTCTCAAAATGTCTTCTTCTTTTGAAACATCACCTTGAATCAGAACTGTTTTGATGCCTTCAGGAGCTTTTTGGAGCGCCATTTTTTCGGTCTCTTCGGCTTCTTCGAGGCTCTTACGATAGTTGATGGCAACATTGCAGCCTTCTTGAGCCAGTCGAATTGCGATCGCTTGTCCGATCCCTGAACTGGCTCCAGTAATAAGCGCGGTCTTTCCAGCGAGTCCTTTCATCACAGTTCTCCATTGGGTCTGAGCGAACAGCGCGATCTTACACTAGCAATTCGCTAGAAAAAACGATAAATCACTTCAGTAAACAAAAATCTGTCTGTAGAGTGAGTCAAACCTTGCTAACTGCGATCGAGAATAACCCTATGACTGAACAGGACAAATCTCAGAGCGAATCTCAGTTACATACCTCTGAATTGTTGCAGAATTTATTGCGGCAACATTCTGGGGAAACGATTCGCTTAGGAGAATTGATCCAAAGTTTGGGCAGTCGTGCGTTTGGTCCAACGTTATTAATTTGTGCATTACCGGAAGCATTACCGTTACCGATCGCAGGTGTATCTGCGATTATTGGAACTCCATTACTCATTTTTTCGGTGCAACTTCTACTTGGATATTCTTCTCCTCGACTTCCAAAATGGTTATCGAATCGAACTTTCAGGCGCAAAGACTTTGAGAAAGCGGTGAGAGAAATTCTCCGCTATCTGCACCGATTTGAGAAAGTAATTCGTCCTCGCTGGCAGTTCGCAACAACTTCGATCGTAGAACGTTGGTTAGGATTGCTTTTTGTGGTGCTTGCAGTCGTGATTATGCTGCCGATTCCGTTTGGAAATTTCCTACCTGCGATCGCGATTGTGACGATTAGTTTGGGATTGATCGAGGCGGATGGAGTGTTAGTAGTCGTTGGCTCGATCGCTGCTGTGATCATTCTGGCAATTATGGCGGGTGCGATCGTGGCACTCTTCTCTTGGGTGATGCAGTGGCTTAATCAATTCTTGAGACGATAAGCGAAATCTTTCTTCGGATGGAAACTTTCTGTGTTCTTGAAACGGTAAGGTCAGTCTGGAATCTCGTATCGATCGCGTTTATGGAATTACAAGAACTCTTCAATGGAATCGTTGTTCGAGGCTTGTCTGGAGAGTTATCTGAGTTCTTTTCGACCAATCTATTTACGTTTGGTGGAAAGCAATTCTCGATCGGCTCTGTGGTCGAGATTCTGATTCAAGTCATTATTGTTCAGATCATTGCAAATCTAACGAAGCAACTTCTGAAACAACGAGTGTTTCCGGGCTTCGGAATCGATGTTGGAACTCGCGAATCGCTTTCTACGATCGTGAGCTATATCGTTACGGTTATTGGATTTTTTGTTGTTGTTGAAACAACTGGAATCAATCTGAGTTCTCTTGCGGTCTTTGCAGGCGCGATCGGGATTGGTTTCGGAATTGGTTTGCAGAATATTACTAGCAATTTTATCAGCGGCATTACATTGCTGTTTGAACAGCCTGTGAAGGTTGGTGACTACATTGAAGTGGATCAAATGGCGGGAGTGGTTGAAGAGATTTCGGTTCGCAGTACAACAATTCGGACTGTTAATGGGGTGCATGTGATTGTTCCGAATAGTCGAGTGCTTGAAAATAGCGTAGTGAACTGGAACTATCGTGAGCCAGAATCTCGATTGGTGATTCCGGTTTCGGTTGTCGATGAGAGTGATTCTCTGACCGTAATGGAGGCGTTGTTAGCGGCTGCACGTCAAGAACCGAGAGTGTTAACTTCGCCATCTCCAGAGGTTTATTTCAAAGGATTGGATGTTGAGAGTTCCATGCTGAAGTTTGAACTATTAGTGTGGATTATCCGACCGATCGAGATGGATTCGATTAAAAGTGCATTGTATTTTCTGATCGAAGCAGAGTTTCGCGATCGCGATCTCGATACCAAAGCGGCTCCGACTGATATTGTGCTGAATGATTTACCCACAATCGTTCAACTCTTACAAAATAAAACTCATCAGAATGGTTCAGCAATTCCAGTCATGCAGCCTGAAAAGCCGATTAGTGGTTGGCTTCTGCGCGATCTGCTGAAGAAAGTGAGCTATTTCCAGCATTGTTCCGATGTAGAACTGCGGCAGGTGATTGAGAAAGGCTATCGGAAGCGGTTGGCAGCGGGCGAAGTAATTGTGCGAGAGAATGATCCAGGAGATGCGTTTTATCTGATTCTGTCGGGTGCTGTTGAAGTGGTGGTGGAATCTATCGATCGACAAGTTGCCGTTCGACGTGCGGGCGAATTCATCGGAGAGATGTCGCTTTTGTTGGGAACGCCTCGGAGCGCAACTTTACGCACAGTTGAAGATACGATTCTATTTGTCGTGGATCATGGAAATCTACAAAGTTTGCTCAGTAGCCATCAGGGATTGGCGGATCAAATTGCTGAGGAACTATCGCATCGGCAGGAGACGCTTAAAAGTTTAGGTGTGACTGTAATGGAAGCGACGAAGGAGGAATCGCGATTTGAATTGATTCGGAAACAGATTCGATCGATTTTTGATCTTTAATTTTGGATGTGTTCAAAGTTTGGGTATGTTCAAAGGTTTGCGTAGCTCTGAGTCTGTCGCTGCAATTGAGTCCACCCGGAAATAAATCTCCGGGCTAATCGGAGAAAGGAGGCTGAAGCCCCCTAAGAGCGCAGTTTTAGCCCTCTTCAGAGGGGTTCCATCCATTAGCCCGGAGATTCATTTCCGGGCGGGATAGCGGGTAAACACACCAACATTCACAAACCGCTAAATTCCCCTCTTGAGATAGATACTTAGCACCTTCAGATTGCGTTAATCTCGGCTACGAACTGATCGCGGCGATCGTACATGTTACTGCTGCTTTTCCATCTTGATGAAGATACTTATGCGATCGATAGCACTCATGTGGTCGAGGTGCTGCCGATCGTGATGCTGCGAAAAGTATATCAAGTGCCTGCTCATGTTTCAGGTGTGTTTCGGTATCGCAATTGTATCGTGCCTGTGGTGGATCTCTGTAAGCTGATTCGGGGTGAAGCTAGTCGATCTCGCTTCAGCACTCGCATCATTATGGTTCGATATCAAACCAGAGATGGCGAAAATGCTTATGTGGGATTGTTAGCAGAACGAGTGACTGAAACGCTCAATTTACCGCATCTAAAGCCAATAGAACAGAGTAATGATGGTTCTTATCTCGGTGAAGTCTTGATGCACGACAGCGAAATGATTCAGCGATTTCATTGGGAATCTTTGATCACTGATGTTCAGAATGCAGCACTAATCTCTGGAGGGGCTTGTTGAGTGAATGGTGCAAACAACGATTGAAGCAATGTTGAGACAGAAGATTGGATTAGATGCGAATAGTATCGGATCAAACGCGATCGCTTATGCGATCGATCAGCGTCGATCGCGCTGTGGTTCTCCCAATCTGAAAGATTATTACGATCGTTTGCAGCATTCACCCGAAGAACTTAATGCGTTGATCGAAACGGTTGTTGTTCCTGAAACTTGGTTTTTTCGCGATCGAGAACCGTTTGCGTACTTAAAGCAATGGATTCAGAATGAATGGAAGCCAATCACGAAATTGCGCGTTCTTTCTGCACCTTGTTCAACCGGAGAAGAACCGTATTCGATCGCGATTACATTAGTCGAAACAGGACTATCGACAGAACAGTTCCGAATCGATGCGATCGACATTAGCCAAATTGTTTTAGAGAAAGCGAAAAAGGCAACCTATTCAAAGCGATCGTTTCGAGGAAATGCGCCTGCTAATTTGGCGTATTTTGAGAAAACTGGCGAACAATATCAACTACGATCGCACATTCGTAATACGGTTCAATTTGTCCGAGAAAATCTTGTAGAACCTCGTTTTGTTCTCGATCGACAATATGATGTGATTTTTTGTCGGAACTTGTTGATTTATCTCGATCAAGAATCGCGATCGCAAGTGATGAATACGCTCGATCGTGCTTTAGTCACACCTGGATTATTGTTTGTAGGTGCAGCAGAAACATCACAAGTTCCATCCAACAGTTATGAATTAGTTCATCACTCTGGCGCATTTGCTCATCGGAAAGTAGAGCGACCAAAACCTGCGCCTACAGTTCCAATTCTTCAATCATTACCGCCGCCAAAGCCATCCCCAAAACTGCCGAAAATGGAGCAAGCAAAACAATGTCTTAAGCAAGGAAAACTCATTGAAGCGGTACGACTTTGTGAAGCACATTTAATCTGCGATCGAACCGATACAAATGCTTACTTTCTTCTCAGCAAAATCTATCAGGAACTCAAACAACTTCCTCAAGCAGAACAAGCCTTACAAAAAGCGATTTATCTTAATCCTAAATTCTATGATGCCTTGATTGAATTAGCAGTTTTGAAAGAGCAACAAGGAGATTTTACAACCGCAAACATTCTCAGAGCAAGAGTTCAAAGACTTCTCAATTTATAAGGTCATTTCTATGCTAAACAGAATCACAAATCGAATTTTACTCGGCTATTCTATTCCCTTAATATTTTTGATTGTACTGAGCGCGATCGTCTATCGAACAACAACCCGCACATTTCAATTACAAGCCCAAGCCCAACAAGCAGAGCAAAATATTCGACAGACCGATCAGTTAGTGGATGGCATCAATCGCATGATTGGCGCAGGTCGAGGATATTATATCTTTCCAGGACAGCAAGACTTTCTCACAAGTTACAATGCAGGACGAAAACAAGCAGCCGAGAGAGCACAACAATTGCAATCTTCCAATAGTCCTGTTGTTCGGAATGCGCTTGGTGAATTAACGAAATTAGTTGAGCAGTATGATGATGTGTTTCAGAGCGCATTCCGAGCGGTGAATCAGCGGAATCTAGCACAGGCTAGAGCAGAACTCGCAAAGCCCAGAATTGTTGATGTAATAGAGCGGCGCGATCGAGTCGTGAGCGAACTTCAGGCTGAACTGAATCGGCTTAATCAATCGGTTGCTGACTCTCAAGGGTTTTTGCTCAGATTGATTGTAATTGGAACAACGTTAGCACTGATTTTAACAGTCATTGTGGGATTGCTGACTACTTTGCCTCTAAAACGTCAACTTCCCAAAGTGGTGAATGCAGCAGAAGCGATCGCAGATGGCAATTTGACTTACTCACTGGGTCAAACGAAAGATAGAACTGAGGTCGGTCAATTGCTGGTTGCTTTCCAAAACATGATCAAAAGCTTGAATGGTTTAATTTCTCAAGCTCAACGATCGGGGATTCAAATTAGTACTTCAACGACACAGATTGCCGCTGCTGGCAAAGAGTTAGAAGCAACTGTAAATGAACAGTTCGCCTCAATGAATGAAGTGAATGCGACTGCACGACAGATTGCAATGACAGCGGGGAACTTAGCGCGATCGATGGATGATGTGGTGAAAACAGCCCAGGAGACAACGAATGCAGCTACAGATAGTCAAACGAACTTAGATAAGATTCAGTCTGCGATGCAAAGACTTGGATACGCGACGAATTCGATCTCATCTAAGTTGAAAGTGATGGATGAGAAAGCGAACAATATCAATACTGTTGTTACTACGATTACGAAGGTCGCAGATCAAACGAATTTACTGTCTCTCAATGCTGCGATCGAGGCAGAAAAAGCTGGAGAATACGGTGCTGGATTTGCCGTGGTTGCTCGTGAGATTCGACGGTTGGCGGATCAAGCCGCAGTCGCGACTCTTGAGATCGAACAGATGGTGAAAGAAATGCAGTCTTCGGTTTCAACAGGTGTGATTGAAGTGGATAAGTTTCGGGGTGAAGTGAAGCAATATGTGGATGAAGTTGGCAATGTGAGTCAACAGATTGAAAGCTTTATCGGTGAAGTGCAAGGACTGACACCCAAATTTGTCACGGTCAATCAGAGTATGGATGAACAATATCGAGGAGCCGAGCAAATTAGTACTGCGATCGCTCAGTTGCGCGATGCGTCTCAACAAACCGTACAGTCGATTCAGGAAACGAACTATGCGCTGACTCAGTTAGATGATGCGACACGAGGCTTGCAGCGTGAAATCTCACAATTCAAGGTGTAAGTCATGGTGACGATCGAAGAAATCAGCGATTGTTGGAATCAGATCGGCGCAGAAGGCGATCGCAGTTGTGAGCAGCTTAAACAGGTGAATCATTGCCATAACTGCCCCGTGTTTGCCAAATCTGGAAGCTTGCTGCTAGAGCGCGAAGTTCCAAGTGAGTATATCCAGGAATGGACTGATACGATCGCAGAACGCGGATCAGCCCTGAGTTTGCGATCGACCGAAGAAATGCTTTCGTTGATTCTATTTCGGTTGGGAAATGAACAGTTTGCAATTTCAGTACGATCGCTGCAAGAAGTGATTCGTCTAGCTCGAATTCATACTTTGCCCCATCGCAGCAATTCTCTACTTTTAGGTTTAACTAGCATTCGAGGTGAAATCTTACTCTGTGCGTCTCTTAGAGAGTTTCTGAACTTAGAACCGACTGCATCATCAGGACGCGAACAAATGCTAATCGTAGGAACAACTCAGCGCAAATGGGTGTTTCCAGTCGATGAAGTGTATGGAATCCAGCGCTATCCCTTACGAGAGATTCAAGATCCACCTGTTGTTCTGCTCAGGACAAATGCTGCTTATACGCAAGGCATCATTACCTGGAATGATCAGAAAGTGAACTATCTGAATGCAGAATTGCTGATTGACACGCTCGATCGGAGATTGCTATGAGCTATTCAATGCGCGATCTGTTTCAGCAAGAAACGAGTACTCAAGTCGATCGCTTAAGACAGTGTTTGACTCGTTTACAGCAACAGCCTGATCAAAAAGATGAGATTGATACGGCTTTGCAATCGGTTCGTGCGATCGTGGGTGCGGCTCATTTGGTCGAGTTTACGGCTGCGATCCATTTAGCAGAAGTGATGCAAGCTTGTTTGAGTGCAGCCTATGAGGATCGGCGACCTTTAACACCTGAACGGTTAGAAGCATTGTTGCATGGCTGTACTTTGCTTTCTCAGATGGGTCAGCTTGAAGAAACGGAACAATGGTTATCGAATCATGGAGAAGATCTAGAGAAAACAGAAAGGTCGATCGAGGAAACATTGTCTGCTCAGATGAATAATGGTGCGCCCTCACCCCCAACCCCTCTCCCTAGGGGAGAGGGGGGCAAGAATTCTGGTTCCCTCTCCCCTAGGGAGAGGGCTAGGGTGAGGGCTACAACCGACTCAAACGAAGCGAATATACCTCAATTACTAATAGAAGAGCTACCTAAATCTTCTGCTCAAAGCCTTGTTCAAGATGATCCGGAGTTAATGGAATTGTTTCGGCAAGAAGTCGAAGCGCAAACGATTACGCTCAATCGGGGATTAGTCGCGATCGAAGCTCATCCCAATTCCCGTCAAGAACTTGAATCTCTTATGAGAGCCGCACACTCGATCAAAGGAGCCGCTCGAATTGTTGGGCTAGATGTTGCAGTTGAGTTGGCGCATCAGATGGAGGATTGTTTTGTCGCGGCTCAGAAACAGTCTCTCAAGATCAATGCGGCTCAGATTGATGCGTTGTTTCGCAGTGTAGATCTGATTCAATCAATCAGCCAAACTCAGAATGTTCAACAATGGCTGTCTCAGCATCGTTCTGATCTTGAATCAGTTCATCAATTGCTGTCGCCTGATGCTGCTCCAAAATCCATTTCACAGCCTGTTCTGCAATCCGCTACTCCTGCACCGATTTTGCCAAAGATCGAACCCCAAGAGCCTGAAGCGAACATACAGAGCAATACACGGGAGCGCGATCGAGTGGTTCGGATCAGTGCAGACAACTTAAATCGCATTGTTGGACTGGCTGGAGAATCAATGGTGGAAGCGTATTGGCTCCAACCGTTTGCAGAATCATTGATGGAAATTCGATCGAAACAAATTGCGCTGTCAAAAGCCCTAGAAGATCTGCAACAATCGCATCCGATCGAACAGTTGGAACCCCTTCGGCAACAAGAACGAGAATGTCGAGACTTATTGAGCGATCGTATTGCCGAACTCGGTGAATACATTCGACGGACTGATAGTTTATCCGATCGCTTATATCGTGAAGTGATTCAATCCCAGATGCGCCCGTTTGCAGATGGAGTGCAAGGCTTTCCGCGAATGGTGCGAGACTTATCTCGACAGCTTGGAAAGCAAGTTAGATTGTCAATCATCGGAGAGAACACGCCTGTCGATCGAGATATTTTGACCAAGCTCGAAGCTCCGATTACTCATATTTTGCGAAATGCGATCGATCACGGAATCGAGTTGCCCGAAGATCGGATTAAAGCTGGAAAATCCGCAGAAGGAACGATTCAACTCGAAGCTTCTCATCGGGGTGGAATGCTGATGATTAGCATTTCTGATGATGGCAAAGGCATTGATTCGGATCGAGTTCGCAAACAAGTGATTCGTCGTCATCTTGCACCGCCAGATTTTGCCCGACGAATGACCCACTCTGAACTGATGGAATTCCTCTTTTTGCCTGGTTTTTCGCTCACGAAACAAGTGACAGAACTATCCGGGCGCGGTGTCGGATTAGATATTGTTAAAGCGATGGCGCAAGAGGTCGGAGGTTCAGTCCGCGCAACGTCTTCACTCGGTTCGGGGACAAGTTTTCACCTACAGTTGCCGCTTACGTTGTCAGTCGTGCGAACGTTGCTAGTTGAAGTTTCAGGTGAACAGTATGCGTTTCCTTTGTCGCGAATCGATCGTATTCTGAGTCTCGATCGAGCTTCGATTTCTGTGGTCGAAAATCAGCCTTACTTTACCTTTAATAATCAACACATTGGATTGATTTCGCTGAATCAAGTGTTTGATCTAAAGCGATCTAGTTCATTACCTGAATCGCTCTGTGTGATTGTTCTAAGTTATCAATCAGCCCAATATGGATTGATTGTCGATCGAACATTGGGAGAGCGAGAATTAGTTGTGCGCCCCCTCGATCCGCGCCTTGGTAAAGTTCAAGATATCAGTGCTGCATCGTTGATGAGTGATGGTTCATTAGTTCTGATTGTCGATGTTTCGGATCTAGTTCGATCGATTAATAAACTCTTAGATGCTGGAAAGCTTACAGCACCACGCACCGTTGAAACTGAAGAACCGAAAAAACGGATTCTTGTGGTAGATGATTCGATCACAGTGCGGGAAGTAGAGCGAAAACTATTAGAAAAACGTGGATATAGCGTCGATGTTGCGATCGATGGAATGGAAGGTTGGAATGCAGTTCGCAATCAGGCTTATGATTTAGTGATTAGTGATATTGATATGCCTAGAATGAACGGAATCGAGTTAATTCAACAGATTAAGAGCCATTCACGACTACGATCGATTCCTGTGATCGTTGTGTCCTATCGCGATCGAGAATCTGATCGATTGCAAGGCTTGGATGCAGGAGCCAATTATTATTTAACAAAAAATAGTTTTCAAGATGATACTTTGATTCAAGCTGTCGTTGATTTGATTGGGCAGTAAGTGATGAGAATTGCGATCGTCAATGATTTAAGTTTGGCTGTAGAAGCCTTGCGCCGAACAGTCAAACAAGTTCCGCAGCATCAGATTGCTTGGGTCGCTTACACAGGCTTAGAAGCGGTGAATAAATGTGCCCACGATCGCCCCGATTTGATTTTGATGGATTTATTCATGCCTGAGATGGATGGCAGTGAAGCGACAAAGCTGATTATGCAGCGATCGCCCTGTGCGATTTTGGTTGTGACCGCAGATGTACAACATAGCTCTGCAAAAGTGTTTGAAGCGATGGGCTATGGGGCGTTAGATGCGGTGAATACGCCAACGTTTGGGAAAGAAGATGCTCACTTGTTATTGACGAAAATTAAGACGATCGGGAAATTGATCGGAAAGTCTGAGTTTGTGCCAATTCAAGCGAAAGTCCCTCTAGTAGTGATTGGGGCTTCAACTGGAGGACCAAAAGCGATCGTGACGATTCTCTCTCAGTTGCCGCCCGATTTTGGAGCCGCGATCGTGATTGTTCAGCACGTCGATGTGCAGTTTGCGGCTGGCATGATTGATTGGTTAGATCAGCAAACCGCATTAAAAGTGAAAAAAGCGCAGGTGGGCGATCGACCCACGAAGGGCACAGTTTTATTTGCATCAAGTAATGATCATCTCTGCTTACAGGCGAATGGAACACTAACGTATACGCCTTATCCAAAGAACTATCCTTACCGTCCCTCGGTGGATGTTTTTTTCAAAAGCGTAGCGCAATATTGGAGCGATCGAGGAACTGCGATTTTGCTCACAGGCATGGGACGCGATGGAGCAGAAGGCTTGAAAGCGTTGCGGCTTCAGGGATGGTATACGATCGCTCAGAGTGAATCGAGTTGCGTCGTCTATGGAATGCCTAAAGCTGCGATCGAGCAAAATGCTGCGGTTGATGTTCTGAGTCCTGAAGCGATCGCAACCACTTTATTGCACCGTTCACCTTTGTAAAGTCATGAGCGATTCTATTACTGTTCTCCTCATCGACGATCAAGCGATTATTAGCGAAGCCATTCAGAAAATGTTGGCTCCGGAGCCGGATATTACGTTTCACTATTGCAACAATCCACTAGACGCGCTAAAGGTTGCGAAACAGTGTAATCCGACTGTGATTTTGCAAGATTTGGTGATGCCGCAGATGGACGGATTGCTACTGGTGCGATTTTTGCGATCGCAAGATGCGCCAACTGCTGATGTTCCTCTAATTGTGCTATCGAGCAAAGAAGAACCTGTGATTAAAGCTCAAGCGTTTGAACTAGGCGCAAATGATTATTTGGTGAAATTGCCCGATCGTGTTGAGCTAATTGCTCGAATTCGCTATCACTCTAGAGCGTATATCAACTTACGCAAGCGTCAGGAAGCAGAAGCCCAATTACGCGATGAGAACTTGCGGCAAGCTCAGTACATTGAACAAGTGAATAAGCTCACGAAAGCAGCGGTTTCGGTTGAAGATAATAGTTTTAGACCAGAAGATTTAGAAGAAGTCAGCGATCGACCTGATGAACTCGGACAACTCTCACGGGTGTTTGTTCAGATGGTTGATACAGTGAACACACGAGAACAAGAACTAAAGCGATTGAATCAGTCGTTTGCTCGATTCTTTCCCGGTGAATACCTGCAATTTCTACGAAAAGAATCGGTGACTGAGGTGCAGTTAGGCGACTATGTGAGCAAAACAATGGCAGTGATGTTTAGTGATATTCGATCGTTTACAAGCATCTCTGAATCAATGACACCACAGGAGAACTTTGCCTTCGTGAATGCTTACTTAAAGCGTGTCAGTCCAGAAATTCGCAATCACTACGGCATCATTGTGAAATTCTTGGGGGATGGAATGATGGCAGTGTTTCCAGATGGTGCGGATGATGCGGTCGCGGCGGGTGTTGCAAAACAGCTTCGAGTGCAGGAATACAATGTCGATCGAATGGAACGAGGCTTTCTACCTGTACAAGTTGGGATCGGAATTCATGTCGGTCACATGATGTTAGGAATGGTTGGGGAAACCAATCGAATTCAAGGGGATGCGTTCTCAGATAATGTAAATTTGACCTCTCGGCTTGAAGGATTGACCAAATACTATGGCGTTTCAATGCTGATTTCTGGTCAAACTTTGGAGTATTTGAGCAATCCGGATCAATATCAATTTCGGTTTCTCGATCGAGCGATCGTCAAAGGTCGAATTGAACCGATTACAGTCTACGAAGTGCTAAATGCTGAAACCGAAGAGAACCGACAAATCAAACTGCAAACTCAACCGATTTACGATCAAGGAATTGAACACTATCGACAACAGGAGTTTGATCAAGCGAAGTCTTGCTTTAAAGAAGTTTTAGAGGCGAATCCAAACGATAAAACGTCGCAGTTGTATGTCGATCGCGTGACTGAATTGCTCGATCGAGGAGTGCCCGAAAATTGGACGGATGCTTGGGCATTTAGCGAGAAATAAAGGAACGAGATCGTTTGGGTCCGTCCAAAATGTCGCTACGATGCAGTCCGCCCGGAGGTAAACGCTCCGGGCTAATGGGAGAAAGGAGGCTGAAGCCCCCTCAGACAGCAGTTTCAGCCCTCTTCAGAGGGGTTCCTCCATTAGCCCGGTGGTTTACCTCCGGGCGAAATAGCGGATAGACGAACACGCCAAAATTCACAAAACCCGTTTTCCAAATCTGCATTAAGATGGTCATGCCCTCGTTACCCGGTTCGATCGTATGTCTGACCTTCAAGCAACGTTCTCCAGCCTTCGACAAGCTCTTGATCAAATTGTCGTAGGTCAAGGCGCATTAGTGCAGCAGCTTCTAGTCGCGTTGCTATCTGGTGGTCATGTGATTTTAGAAGGTGTGCCGGGAACTGGAAAAACGCTTTTAGTCAAAGTGATGGCGCAATTAGTTCGATCGGAGTTTCGCCGCCTTCAATTGACTCCAGACATTCTGCCATCTGACATTCTAGGAACGAATATTTTTGACCTGAACACGCGCAACTTTATCTTGAAAAAAGGTCCAGTGTTCACGCAGATTCTACTTGCAGATGAAGTGAACCGAACGCCACCCAAAACCCAATCTGCACTGCTTGAAGCAATGGAAGAACAGCAAGTTACTCTAGATGGTGAAAGCTTACCTTTGCCTGAGTTTTTCTGGGTGATTGCAACTCAGAATTCATTAGAGTTTGAAGGAACTTATCCATTACCAGAAGCGCAACTCGATCGCTTTCTATTCAAGCTAATGGCGAACTATCCCGATCCAGCAGCAGAAAAGAAAATGTTGCTGAATCATCAAGCAGGATTCCAAGCGAAACGGCTCGATCTCGGTAGACTTCAGCCGATCGCATCTGTGGACGAAGTTCTCAAAGCGCGGCAACTGGTACGATCGCTGACTGTTGAGGAACCCATTCTCGACTACTTACTGTCTGTGGTTCAGAAAACTCGCCAACATCCCGATTTAGTGTTAGGGGCTTCTCCTCGATCGGCGGTTGCTTGGTTGAATGTGAGTAAAGCTCAAGCTTGGTTATCCGGTCGGAACTATGTGACTCCTGATGATATTAAAGCGGTTGCTCCTCCACTGTTGCGACATCGATTGATTCTACGTCCTGAAGCTCAGTTAGATGGAATTAGTATCGATTCAGTGATCAATGCCATTCTTAATCAAGTTGCTGTTCCTCGTTAGATTATGATTCCTTCACTCCGAACGTATGGATTATTGCTAGTCGGCGGCGCGATCGCTGCTGTTCTATTTTTGTTTGATTCACAATTGTCGATCGTCGTTTTATTACTCTTCGATCTGATTGTTCTCGGATTAGCATTTTTTGATAGTTCACGAGTGAAACCGCATCGGGTGAAAGTCGATCGACAAGTTGCATCCAGATTGTCGATCGGGCGAGATAATCTAGTGAGTTTGAATGTTGAATCTGGAGCGCGATCGACAGAAATTCGTATCTATGATCAGTACCCGATCGAGTTCTCTGTTTCATCAATGCCGTTAGCTCTAAAGCTGGGAGCAAATCTGAAACAGCAACTTTCCTATACGGTGAATCCTTCCTATCGTGGAGAGTATCACTGGAAAGACATTCAAGTGCGTCAATTAAGTCCGTGGCGACTCGCTTGGCATAGTTGGAAGATTCCACAAGAGCAGAAAGTTTCGGTTTATCCAGACTTATTAGGACTACGATCGCTTTCGATCCGATTAACTTTAGAATCTTCTGGTTCAATTCGTCGTGCCCGTCGATTAGGCATTGGAACCGAATTCTCAGAGCTTCGAGAGTATGGCATTGGAGATGATCCACGCTTTATTGATTGGAAAGCAACTGCACGACGCGGACAACCGTTAGTTCGAGTATTGGAACCGGAGCAAGAGCAAACTTTGATTATTTTGCTCGATCGGGGTCGGTTGATGACTTCTCAAGTTCAAGGTTTAGCGCGATTTGATTGGGGATTGAATGCAACACTAGCATTGGCACTGGCGGGATTACATCGAGGCGATCGGGTTGGAGTAGGAGTGTTCGATCGACAAGTTCAAACCTGGATTCCTCCAGAACGCGGACAGGCACATTTGAACCATTTGATCGAGCGCTTAACTCCGATTCAACCAGAGATTCTAGAGCCAGATTATTTGGGTGCAGTTACAACATTGGTGAATCAACAGGCTCGACGTGCTTTAGTTGTTGTGATTACCGATATTGTTGATACTACAGCCTCATCTGAACTATTAGCAGCATTGGGACGATTGACACCGAGATATTTGCCATTCTGTGTTACTTTACGAGATCCACAGGTTGATCAACAAGCACATACAGTAACCGAGGATTTGCCCTCAACTTATGAAAGAGCCGTAGCATTGGATTTGATTGCTCAACGACAGATTGCATTTAGTACATTAAAACAACGAGGTGTATTGGTATTAGATGCACCTGCAAATCAAATTACAGAAGAATTAGTCGATCGATATCTGCAACTCAAAGCCAGAAATCAACTTTGATCAAGTCTCTGAATGGCTCAACGGGACAGTTTTGCTTGAACAATCTTCTCGATCGCTTGCTCAACATTCAACCAAGCATCATCTCGATCAGACCATTGCCTCACCGCTTTTAGATCAGTCGGTAATGCTTGAAGATGATTAAACGGAACGGACTGCCAATCGACAGGACGAATCAAGATCGGAATAACCGTTGCTTCTCCCGCTTGATCTCGTTCTAGAGCGCGTTTGCCTTCGATTTCATAGCAATAGTCTGAAGCTATAAAATCAGGGCTAATCAGTAACAAGATAATATCGGCTCTTTCTAAGTTCGTATCAATCTCTTGTTTCCAGTCGGAACCAGGCGGAATTTGTCGATCGTCCCAGAGTCGAATTAAGCCCTTGCGTTGTAAAAGTTTCAGACGCACTGATAGTTCATCCTTCAGCACTTCATCTTTATGAGAATAGCTACAAAACAGATGAAGGGCTTGATTTCGGAATTCTGGTCTTTTGCGACGAGTTTGATCGAGATCAACGCCTTTTAGTAAGTCTTGAACATTGAGCTTAATCACTTTGCCATTAATCACATTTGGGAACTCTCTCAAGCCTTCTTTTTCCATCACAATCAGGTCTTGATAGTTCAATAACACGCCTGGATGAGCAGGAACGGGAACTTGCTCGATCGGTTTAAATCTAAAACTGCTGTGGATGCGTTCAAAGTCCGATCGAATAATCGCTAACAATCGATTGCGACCAGAAACAGCACCCTCGACATTGATCATGACGGTGCGATCGTGTCGATCGGCTTTCACGAGCGCTCGATTGCCCTCGAATTCCAGAATCACGCCTGTTCGCCAGCGCAGTTGTTTGGGACTCAATACATGAGTGCGAACAATAAAGCGCGGGAGTAAGCCTTCGGGCAAGATGGGATATTCATAGCAAAAATTGAGACAGTCTTCGGGGTGAAAGGCTTCCGCTTCGGGGGGTTGCTGTTTGCCTAACAGATCGGGAATCAGATAGCGGGATTCGTCTTCGGGGAATCGAAAGCAGAGTTCAAACTTGTGCATCAGTTCCAACAGGAAGCCGTGACGTTCGGGGGGATAGAGTTCTCGATCGAGAATCTGCGCGAGAGATGCGATCGCGATTTCGCCTTCGGTGGTGGAGAACTCATGAGCATTGAGCAATTGATAAATGCCATTCGTGACCCAATGAGGGCTGAGAACGTGAGTATCTCGCAGACGCGGATCATCTTTGTAGTTCAGAGCAATTCCGAGATTGTGGAGATGCACTGCGAGCGAATCTTGAGCGCCGAGGTCGGTTTCGCCATCTTGATGACAAATCGATCGATATTCCTCAAACGGAATGTAGTTTTTCCGCAGAGTGCGCTGCATATCGGTGAGGCGGGTTTTGATGGTGAACCAACTTGCGGGGAAGGGGGCGCGGAGATGGTCTAAGCGATCGGTTTCGCGTTCGATCGCGCTTTGCAATTGTTCGATGCCGATCTCCGCCTCGAAATCGGTGGGAATAAAATCGCGGATGTTGGGGAATTTCTGCATGAGAGCGCTGCGATTGAGATCAAAGGGATGGTCTTTGATCTTGTTCAGAACAATGATCACCGGAGAGCTTCCCCCAAAGCTCTGAATTAGCTCTAACCAGTATTCGGCATCGCTGTCTTCATGACTTTGGCGACCATTGAGGACGAGCAGATACAGGCTGCGTTCGGTGAGAAAGAACTGGTGGGTCGAGTGCATGATTTCTTGCCCGCCAAAGTCCCACACATTGAGCTTGATGTCTTCTGTGCCATTTAAGCGGAGGTTCCATTCTGTGATCTGAATGCCCTCGGTCTTTCTGGAGTCTGGATCAAACGTTTTGTGAATGATGCGATTGACGAGCGAGGTTTTACCAACGTTGCCATAGCCGACTAGGATAAGTTTGGCTTCGTTTAGGGGTTGTCGATCGTCGAACTTGGTGCGGAAGTAGTAGTTTAGAATGTCTTGCGGATTGGCTGGTGTAGCAGAACGTCCGATAAAGTCGCTCCACGTACAGCCTAGAATCTCATCAGGAATCCCCAGCTTTGGATTGTCATGAAGAAACAGGCTTTCCAAGGTTGACATTTGCTTCAGAAATTCTGGTAAGGCTGTAATCTGATTCGCATTAAGATTAACCTCCTCCAGATTGCGAACAAAACGGATGAATTCTGGCACTGCTGTCAGTTGATTATCAGAGAGATCAAGCCTTGTCAGATTAACAAGTTGACCTAATTCCGCTGGCACTGCTGTCAGTTGATTATTAGAGAGATAAAGCGTTGTCAGATTAACGAGTTGACCTAATTCCGCTGGTACTGCTGTCAGTTGATTATCAGAGAGGTAAAGCGTTGTCAGATTAACGAGTTGACCTAATTCCGCTGGTACTGCTGTCAGTTGATTGTCAGAGAGATAAAGCGTTGTCAGATTAACAAGTTGACCTAATTCCGCTGGTACTGCTGTCAGTTGATTGTCAAAGAGATAAAGCTTTGTCAGATTAACAAGTTGACCTAATTCCGCTGGTACTGCTGTCAGGTGCAAACTAGATAAATACAGCGTAGTCGCTTTCGTGACAACAGCCTTCTGAATTCGTCGTCTTGCCTCAGCGAGTCCCTCATCATTATTTATTAGTCCATCTTCTGCAATCAACTCATCGATCGACAACCTCAACACATTCGCGATCGACAACACACTCGCCTCACTCACCCGCTGCCCCTGCCACACTCGCCCCACCGTCCCCACACTCACCTCCGCCCGTTCTGCGATCGCCGCATAAGTCAAGCCGAGCCGCGCTTTTGCCGCATTGAGCCGAATCAGCCCCTCTGGACTGGCACTAAACGATCGAGGTTTCGCTGGCATAGTGGAAACAGTAGAATTTCAGTCCTATTTTATACGCCTCAATCTATCTAGCGACTTCTGCAACACGCTAAAATTCAACCATCCCTGATTCTTTGTCATCCTTATGGCGATCGCACATCATGACTGAAATCGTATTTCTCATCGAAGATGCACCCGAAGGCGGCTATACTGCTCGCGCACTGGGTGAATCAATCTTTACCGAAGCCGATGATATCAACCAATTACGCGAAGAAGTCCGCGATGCCGTCAGATGTCACTTTCCAGACGAACAAGCTCGCCCTAAACTCATTCGTCTACATTTTGTGCGAGATGAGGTCATCGCCTCGTGAAACTCCCTCGTGACCTTTCCGGTTTAGAGCTTGCCAAGCGGCTCAAACGGTTTGAATATGTCATCGATCGTCAGACAGGCAGCCATATCCGCTTAACGACAGAGCAAAACGGAGAACATCACATTACAATTCCTGCTCACAATCCGCTCAAAGTTGGAACTCTTTCCGCAATTCTGGGAGATGTTGCTGAACATTTGGAGTTGAGTCGTGACGAGCTAATCGCTGAACTATTTCAGAAATAGCAGAATTTCAGTTCTTCTACGGCTTAACTTGTAGTCGAAGTCTGGAAGCGCGATCGCAACGCTTGTTAAACGCAACAGTGCAGAATACGATCGCACTATTTCCATCCCTGCGTGTGAGAGTATGGCTCAGAACAGTTTTGATCAATTATCGAAGCAGTACCTTGAGGAGTTCCTTGCTCCAATTGGGACAGTACAACGTCAGTACGAGATCCCTGGAGAAGCGAAATTTGCTGACCTGTGGTTTGTTCCCAATCCTGACGCGACCCACGCAACCGATTTGGGGTTACTAGGGCGAATCGTGCAGAAGCCCTGCCTGCTCGAACCCTACCGCAATGTACCCACCCGAACTGAGGTGCGAGTCTCAATTATGAAACTGGTATGGGTGCAGGAAGACGAGCGGCGTAAAGTGCGACGAGAAGAATTGCCCGACGAAGAACTGCCCCAGCTTTGGATTCTAGCCGCGACGACCTCTAGACCATTACTGGAAGAGGCGGAAGGGAAGACTCAAGCGGACTGGATGCCCGGAGTCTACTTTATGGCGGGTATTTTGAAGACGGCGATTATCGCGATCGATCAACTCCCTGAAACCGAAGAAACTCTATGGATAAGGATTCTCGGATGCGATGGCACACAGGAACGAGCGATTCGAGAAGTGTTAGCACTCCCTCCAAATCACCCCCGTCGCGATGGAATTCTGCGATTACTGGTAAGTTGGAAAGTTAGAATAGACTTAGGAGAGCTTGAAGATTTTAGTGGGCGGGAGGCAATCATGGCATTCTCAGAAGCATTCCTACAGTGGGAACAGCAAACTCAGGAGCAGATTAGACAGAGAGTCGAACAGGAAGTCAGACAGAGAGTCGAACAGGAAGTCAGACAGAGAGTCGAACAGGAGGTCAAACAGGAAGAGCGTCGTGAGATCGCACTGAATATGATGAAAAATAATCTTCCACTTGAGCAAATTTCGCGATTCACTGGACTGACGATCGCAGAAATTCAGATGCTCCAACAAGATTAGGAATGACTGTTACCGTCAGGGTAAATATTCTGAAACCTTGGCGATGCAGGGTAAGCGCGATCGCACATCATGACTGAAATCGTATTTCTCATTGAAAATGCACCCGAAGGCGACTATACTTCTCGCGCATTGAGAGTGTCAATCTTTACCGAAGCCGATAACATCGACCAACTACGCGAAAAAATCCGCGATGCTGTCAGATGTCACTTTCCGCAAAACGCTAAAATTCAACCATCTTTGATTTTTTGTAATCCTATGGCGATCGCAACCTCCTCTGAAGTCTTGACCCTTGAAGAAGCTGCCGACTACTTGCGGTTGTCGCCCGAAGTCGTCGAACGACAAGCAATTCAAGGAAGCATACCCGGACGAAACATCGAAAATGAATGGCGATTTCTTAAATCAGCGATCGATGATTGGTTACGAACACCAACCAGCCATGCCGCATTGCTTCAGCAGATTGGCGCTTTTGCCGATGATGAAACACTGACTGAATTGAGAGACTCGATTTACCGCGATCGAGGTCGCCCCGAAGTTGATGAGGGGCAAGACGCATAAATGCACCTGTTAGATACCGATACGCTGACCCGTCTTTATGCCGGAAACCGCAACGTTGCAGAACGATTCAGAAGCGTAAATGATCCTGATACTGGCACAACGATCATCACGAAAGTTGAAATCTTGCGTGGAAGAATCGATTATCTGCTCAAAGCGACAACAGGAGACGATTTACTTCGCGCTCAAAATCTTTTTCTACAATCTGAGGCTTCACTCTCGCGCATCCTGATTGTTCCATTCAATGAAGCCGCCACAGAGCAATTCGATCGACTGGTTGCACTTCGTAATCTGCGTAAAATTGGACGGGCTGATCTGCTTATCGCCAGTATCGTTCTTGCAAATCGAGCAGTATTGGTGACTCGCAATATGCGACATTTTCGACAATTTCCTGGGGTCATGATCGAGAACTGGGTGGACTAAGATTATTACTCCAATCCGTGACTCTTACCAATCACCCAATGCCGCTTGAAGAATCGCGCCAGACTGGATTCTTCAAGTGATAGATAAATCGGGCGACCATGCGGACAGGTGCGCGGATTTCGAGTCTTCTGCCATCGATCGATTAACGATTGCATCTCGTCGATCGACAACGGAACCCCATTCCGAATCGCACTCCGACAAGCCACTGCCACCTGCGCCGCCTGCAAATCTCCACCCAAACTCAATTCAATCAAAGCATCTCTACAATCTTCTCGTTGCGCTAAGAGTTCAGGAGCCGATCGCACTGCCCAAAGTTGCTCTCCGAACGGATCAACTTCGATTCCAAGCCGTTGTAGTTGTTCGATTTGAGTAACTGATAGTTGATTGAGTACGATCGCAGGTTCGAGCGGAACAATTTGCCATCGATCGCTAATTTCCTCAAACAAGATTCGTTCATGAGCAATATGCTGCTCAATCAACCACATTCCCGATGGATGTTCTGCCAGAATGTATCGATTGTGAACTTGTGTCAGTGCTTTGAGAAACGAGAACGAAGGTTCAGGAACAATTTCGCGCTGCACATGATAACCAGCATCAGACTCAGCAGCTTTAATCAGTTGACTCACTTGTGAAGTGTAAAGACCTTCAGGAACAGTCTCAGAATTGATTCGGAGAGCTTGAGCGATCGCGCTTTTTACTCGCTCTCTCCAATCCTCTAGATTGTGCAAATACACTTCCGCTTTTGCAGGATGGCGATTCCAGTCGATATGTTCTGGAGCAAGTTGAAGATGGATTAAACAAATCGGATGTCGATCGCGAGGTAATGTTCTCCGAAATGCTCCTAAAATCGTTTGTTCTAGCTCTGGAAATTGTACAAACCGACCATTGATAGCAACTCTCACCCAATCCGGGCGATGTCGATGAGCGCGATCGGGCAATCCCAATACTAAAGAAAGTGCAGTAGATTGAAGCTCAGTTAAATCTTCAATTCGCACATCTTTCAACAATTGCGGTAGTAAATCTTTTGCAGAGCTTCCCGCCCAGAGATTGAACCACAATCGATCGTTCTGATACACCTGCCAAGTAATTCGCGGATGAGCTAGAGCAATTTGATAAATAATTTGCTGAACTGCTTTTAACTGTTGAGAAGTCGAAGGTAAACCATCACGTCTTGCTTCCCAGGTTTCAAATAATCGATCGACCATCACAATCGTTCCAGGTGCGATCGCAACCGATTCAACTTGCTCTGCTTCTCCATCTGTCCGATACGTAGCTTTCCATCCTGGTTCCGAAGCAGTTCGACTCAGAATCTCTAAATTTGAGAGTTGAGCCAAACTATGAAGCGCTTCCCCCCGAAATCCGAGGCTATGAATTTGCCACAAATCAGCACGATCGCGAATCTTACTCGTACTATGGGGCTGTGCAGCTTTCCGCAAATCGTCCAAACTCATGCCTGCACCATTGTCCGCCACTCTAATGCGCCATTGATCAGCCCACACGGAAACGGTGATCCGAGTCGCGCCTGCATCGATCGCATTTTCGACGAGTTCGCGCACGACTGCGGCAAGAGAATCAATCACTTCTCCCGCTGCAATCAGGTGAACGACATCGATCGGTAGTGGTTGTATCTGCTGTCCCATTCCTCTAGTTTACAAAAATGCAGTCGGGCTTGAGGTTATAAGTCTCGTGAATGAGATAAAAATACTCGCGGTCGAGTTTCAAAGACTCGCGCTTGAGTTTCAAAGACTCGTGAGTGAGTCCTAAACACTCGTGAATGAGTCAAAAAGACTCGTCGTTGAGTTCTAGATACTCGTCGTTGAGTCCTGAATACTCGTGCTTAAGTTCCAAAGACTCGCCACCAAATCCTAAATACTCGTCGTTGGGTTCTGAATACTCGTCGTTGAGTTAAAAAGCCTCGTCAAAGAAATCACAGAAGTGCTGTGATTTCTTTGAATAATCCGTGTTGAACTGCGATCGTGGTAAATGAATGTAATATTTCTCTCGCCGCCCAGACTTTCCATGATACTTGAGGTCGCAGCACTGCCAAAATAGCGATACGCTTTCTAACTGCAATCGAATCCCGAATGCTTGCCGTACAAAATGATTAAGTATTGATCGTTTGGTGTGCAGCGTGTCAAAAGTGTATAAATGATTTAGGTCTAAAAGCGCGATCGTATAAAACCATCATTCTCGTCGATCGTCTCCTGCAATTGCCAAAACTAGAGAAATAACTCGTTCAGATAAATGTAACTTTTCCTGTAAAAGACAATGCAAATCACCATCGATCTTCCCGACACCTTAGCGCACCAGCTACAATCCCATCAAGAAAATTTAGAGCAAAAAATGCTTGAACTCTGCGTGATTGATGCTTATCGAAACGGTTGGATTAGCTCAGGCAAAGCGAGAGAACTGCTCGGATTTTCAACTCGGCTTGAACTTGATGCGTTTTTCAAAGCACGAGCCATTGATCTTAATTACGATATCCCCGATTTACAGCAGGATCTAGAGACACTAAAAAATCTTCAACATAAGGGTAATCAAGCCCAAGCATGATCGTTATTTCTGATACGTCTCCTCTCTGTTATCTCTTGCTGATCGATCTAATCGATTTACTCCCCGAATTGTATAGGCAAGTAATTATTCCTGAAACCATTCGAGACGAATTATCTGCCCCAAAATCACCGTCGATCGTACAAGCTTGGATTACTCAACCACCAGCATGGTTAGAAATTAGAGCAGTCTACACCGCAAACAATCTTTTTGTTGATGAACTCGATCCAGGAGAACGAGACGCGATCGCACTAGCAGAAGAATTACAAGCAGATTTAATTCTGCTTGATGACCAAGCTGCTAGAAATGTCGCCTCTAAACGAGGACTCGCGATCGTTGGCGTTCTAGGAATTTTGGTGCAAGCTGGTCATCAAGGAAAAATTGATTTTCCTATCGCGATCGCCCGATTACAACAAACTACGTTTCGCGCTTCTGCCAGTTTGATTCAAACATTACTTGACCAGTTCGGGCAGAGCTAGAATTCATCTAATAAGCGATACATCACATAAGCATCGACGTATCCAAGCGATCGATGATGGAATGCTTTCGGTAACGTTCCAACGATCGAGAATCCTAACTTTTCCCACAATGCGATCGCGGCATGATTCGTACTCACCACAAAGTTAAACTGAATCGCGAGATATCCTAATTGCTTTGCCGCTTGCAAACAATGTAATCCCATTGCTTTCCCGATACCGCGACCGTGACAGGTTGGATCGACCATAAAGCTGGCATTAGCAACATGAGAACCGCGATCGCGCTGATTGGCAACAATCTTGTACATTCCGACGACTTGCCCTTGGTCTTCTGCAACATAAGTCGTGACTTCTGCACCAAACCAGTAGGAAAAGGCATCTTCGCGGCTTGTATCGGCTGCAAAAACGTAAGTGTCTTCCGGTTCAATCACGGTTTTGAAGATTGTCCAGATGGAATCAAAATCAGTGTCGGTCGCTCTCCGAATTAGCATATTTTTAACTCAAACAATTCACCAAATTGTTTGTAAATTTGAGGCTTGAATCTTATGATCGCGTGTAATCACAGGTACATTCAAATGAAGTGCTGTCGCTGCAATGATTCGATCTGCTAATTCTGGCACTTGAGCACGATCGACCTGACACATTGTATTTGCGATCGCTCGATCGAAAGGCACTTCAACCCAGACCGATTGTCCAGAATCAAGGAGCTTTATGAGTTCCGGTAGCGTTTCCATCGGAATCCGATTCCGCTCTGCTAAATACACAATTTCTGCAAATGTAATGCTTGAAATCGCAATAAAGTCTCCTCCAATCGTTGCTTGTTCGATATAAGAACGGGCTAAATTCGAGAGGCGACCATCCGCAAAAAGATACCAAATAATCGCATGAGTATCTGCAACTGCTCGAATCATAAAGACTCGCCAAAATTCGCGTACATTTCCTGGCGAGTTTGGTCAATTTCTATCTCGGAGGGAGCTTTTCCTAACTGTGAAAAGACTCCAAACGAAGATATCTTCGATTGTTGGGATCGAGCTAAATTCGCAAGATCAATCTCCATCACTAACTGTTGAACAAGTCGCAATTTATCAATTTCTGTTAGCTGATTTGCAATTAATAGGGCTTGCTCTAATGTAGTCATTTTACTCTCCTTTTACATCCGTTCCAGCACTTGAATTCCTAACAACGATAGTCCGAGCTTGAGTGTTCTCGCAGTTAAATCACACAACACTAATCGAGAAGTTCGTGCAGGCTCTTCCGCCGATAGAACCGGAACACCTTGATCTCGATCGTAAAACACATTAAATTTCTGACTCAGTTGGAATAGATAGTCACAGAGTCGATTCGGAAATAGATCTTGCTCAACTTCAGAGAGTACTGTGCTGAACTGAAGCAAATGCTTTGCTAATGTCAATTCGGTATCATGCTCTAATACCAATTGAACATTAGAACCCAACTGATTGAAGTCAATGCCACCTTTGCGACTAATACCTTGAATTCGAGCATAGGCATAGAGCATGTAAGGTGCAGTATTACCTTGAAGTGCCAGCATCTTGTCGTAACTAAAAATATAGTTACTTGTGCGATTCTGGCTCAAGTCAGCATACTTCACCGCACTAATTCCAACTGTTTTAGCAACGTGATTGATGAACTCTTCGGATTCGGGACGTTCTTCAGTTGCTAATCGAGTTTCTAAATCGGACTTCGATCGCTCAACTGCTTCATCCAACAAATCCCGCAGTCGAACGGTGTCACCCGATCGCGTTTTAAGCTTTTTACCATCCTCGCCTTGCACCAGTCCAAATGGCACATGGGTTACTTCCACAGTATCGGGAATCCAACCTGCTCGACGTGCCACCTGAAAGACTTGAGCAAAGTGATTTGCTTGTCCTGCATCGGTAATGTAAATTAAGCGATCGCTATGTTCTTGTTGCACCCGATATCGAATGGCAGCTAAATCGGTTGTGGCATAGTTATAACCACCGTCAGACTTTTGAATGATCAACGGCAGAGGATTTCCTTCTCGATTCGTAAAGCCTTCGAGAAACACACATTTCGCACCTTGATCTTCCACTAACAAGCCCGCTTTCTCTAAGTCTTCAACGACTTGTGAAAGCAATGGATTGTAAAAAGATTCTCCCCGCTCTGTGATGTGAATGTCTAGCAAATCATAGATAATTTGAAACTCTCGGCGGGACTGATCACACAACAATCGCCAAGCTCGTAAAGTATCTTCTGCACCGGATTGCAAGCGCACGACTTCTTGACGCGATTTTTCCTGAAACTCTGGATCTTCATCGAATCGCTGTTTCGCTTTCTTGTAAAACGCAACTAAGTCACCTAAATCTAGAGCATCAGCAGTCGTTAGCGCTTCAGGTGCAACTTCTCTCAGATAAGTGATCAACATTCCAAACTGTGTTCCCCAATCTCCAACGTGATTGAGACGTAACACATCATGCCCTTGGAATTCGAGAATGCGGCTGATTGAATCTCCGATGATGGTCGATCGTAGATGTCCAACGTGCATTTCCTTGGCAATATTCGGACTGGAAAAATCCACAATCACTTTTTTTGGCTCTTTGACCGCTGGAATGCCTAGGCGTGAATCGCCCGTCATTGCGCTGAGTTGCGTTTGAAGGTAAGACGGTCTCAGCGTCAGATTAACAAATCCCGGACCCGCGATCGAGGGCGTTTCACAAAGGTCATCAACCTGCAAATTTTCGGTAATCTCTTGTGCGATCGCTCTTGGCTGTTTGCCCAATCGTTTCGCCAGCGACATCGCTACATTCGCCTGATAGTCCCCAAATTTCGGATTACTCGTCGGTACTAGCATCGGATTAGTGCCCGCCAACTCTGCACCAAACGCCGCCACCAAAGCAGCTTCTAAGCGATTTTTCAATTCAGCAACGATCGCGCTCATAATTCCTCAACCTGAAAACAGCCAAGCCTATCTAGAATACCGATTCAGACCGCTTAAGGGTAGCAAAAATCGAAAGAAATGAGCGATCGTCATAAGAAATCCGACAATCAGAATAAATCTCTGTCCGTAGACAGAAGCCAAAGTATTAGATAAACGCAGGAACGAGTTCAAATCAAACTGTTAATCTAAATGATAATTTTTTGTAGTTTTTCTAACATTATTTATGCTCTATCTTTGGTTGTATACAGTATATCAACTCTACTACTGCCGCCATATTCCACATGACAGAAGCGAACACCGAATTAACGCCGGTCGATAGTCAGGATACGACTGATGCGCCGATTAGTCGATCGCAACTCCTCTATGGCTTGAACGACAAACCCCCGATCGCTGAAGCAATCTTCGTCGCTTTTCAGCACGTTCTCGCTGCATTTGTTGGAATCATCACTCCGCCCCTGATTATTTGCACCAGTCTTGGATTAGATGCGACTAACACCAGCTATTTGATCAGCATGTCGCTGTTTGCATCTGGACTTTGTACCTTCATTCAATGCAAGAGAATCGGTCCCGTTGGTTCAGGACTCCTAAGTTTACAGGGAACGAGCTTTGCATTTTTAGGACCCATTCTGGGCGTGGGAACAGTCGCACTCCAACAAGGCAGAACACCCGAACAAGCTTTAGCACTCATCTTTGGAGTGTGCTTCTTTGGATCTTTTGTCGAAATCATTCTGAGCCGATTCCTGCACTTGATGAACAAGATCATCACGCCTGTCGTTTCGGGAACTGTGGTGATGATCATTGGACTGGGTTTGATTAAGACTGGGATTACCAGTTTGGCAGGAGGAGCAGTTGCACTGGCGAAAAATGATGGTTCGTTTGGAAGCTGGCAGAATCTTGGACTGGGTGGTTCTGTGTTGCTGATAGTTGTTCTGCTTACGCTGTCGAAGAATCGCTTCTTGCGGATGGGCGCGATCGCAATTGGGCTGGCAGTCGGCTACGTTGCAGCTCTGTTTATGGGCATGGTCAACTTCAGTAGCTTGAGCAGATTGCCCCTGTTTAGTCTACCGATTCCGTTTCGTTATGGAATGGCATTTGATTGGGGCGCATTTTTGCCGTTCATTCTGCTCTATGTTCTCACTGCAATTGAAACAATGGGTGACTTGACTGCGACCTCTGCGGTTTCGGGAGAACCCGTGAAAGGATCGCTCTATATCAAACGGATTAAAGGAGGGGTGTTGGGGGATGGAATTAATTCTGCGATCGCGGCAGTGTTGAATACTTTCCCGAATACGACCTTTAGCCAAAACAACGGTGTGATTCAAATGACGGGCGTAGGAAGCCGCTATGTCGGATTCTTTGTCGCTGGTATCTTTGCAATTTTGGGACTCTTACCGATCGTCGGTGGCGTGTTCCAAGCGATTCCGCAGCCTGTATTGGGTGGAGCAACTTTGGTAATGTTTGGCTCGATCGCGGTTGCAGGATTGAACATTGTGGCTTCGTCGGGAATGGATCGTCGATCGATGATTATTGTTGCAGTGTCACTGGGGTTAGGGTTGGGTGTTGTGTTTATGCCTCAGATTTTTGCGAACAAACCTGCTTTATTTAACAATCTTTTTGGTTCAGCGATTTCAACCGGAGGCTTAACAGCAATCTTGCTCAGTTGGTTGCTTCCGCAGGACTTGAGTACTACTACGGAGACAGCACAAGACTAATTTGCAATTAATTTTCAACTAAGCCAAGGTGGGAGCGATTCTCACCTTGGTTTTGTTTTTGCAGCTAGAACAGATTGATATTTTCAATTGCTATCCCCGAAAAATTACGAAGTTGCTGTTCGGAAAAATCGGGAATGCTAGTGAAACACTTTATAGCACGAATCATTAGGGATGCTCCCATGTCACTGACTCTCAGAATTGAAACAAACACCGTTCTCAAGAGAAAGCCGATTCAATCATCCGAACTGCCCGACACTCAGAAGCAACCGATCGAGGCAGGCAGAGAATTTCAGATTGATTCCTATACTATCGATCGCGGTCACGTCCGCTGCTTTTTTAGCAAAGATACATTTAAGGATACGAATGTTTGGTATGCCTTTGGCAAGCACGTTAAAATTTTCCGCGAAACGCAAGTCTTTCCTCGCACCCTTCCTGCTTCAATCAAGCTGAATATTCCGTATAAGTCGCAGCGGGACAATGTTTTGAATCCGGATGGTGCTTGTAATGTGACCTCGATCGCGATGTGTTTGCGCTATCTTGGAGCCGCTCGCAAGGAAACGACCGGACAGTTCGAGGATGAACTGTATAACTATACAATTCGTCGGGGCTACAGTCGCCACAATCCTTACGATCTAGCAAAGGTTGTTCAAGAGTATGGAATGCGGGATGAATTTAGAACGGATGGCACGATCGAGCAAGTTCGCTCTTGGTTAGCGGATGGTAATCCGGCTGTGATTCATGGCTATTTCACGGATTTTGGTCATATTGTGGTAGCTGCTGGCTATGATCCGACGGGCTTTTTGGTGCATGATCCGTTTGGGGAATGGTACTCGTGGGGCTATGACCTGAATGAGCCAAACGGCAACAATCGCAAAGGAGAGTACATTCACTATTCGTTTTCAATGATTGAGCGGCTTTGCATTCCAGATGGTGATTTCTGGGTGCATTTCATTTCCAAGCCTTAGAGACTATACTACACCCTGCTTTGATTGCATTCCGCCCATGATTTCCAGGTCATAGGCGGATAACTTGCAGTTTGTTGAATGGTATAACTCGATCGTTCTACACTCGAAAGAACTTGGAGTGTTAGAGCGCATTGCTGAAAAGATTGACAACATTAATGTGAATGGAGGTTTAGAAAGCATCCTCACCGAACTAATCAAAATCAAAGGACAGCCAAGCTGATGCTTATATCTAGAGAAACTAGGTTCTTGTTTGTTTGGATCACTATCAATGCTCTAGGCTTGGGAATTAGCTTGCTTATCGGCGCATGGGTTGAGACGATGGGAATCACGGAGTTTACCAGTCGCCATTTCAGATTTCCCAATGCCTTAAATGTAATGGTTGCAGGTGTAGGACTTGGTTTGCTGCAATGGAAAGCGATCGACGATTGGTATGTTAGAATCCCGATCCGCTGGATTTTAGGAGCCGCGATCGGCTTTTGGACAATTGCAGCAATGACCTCATTTTTTTATGAACTATCAATCTGGGCAAACTTCAGAAATTCGTTGTCGCCTGAACAAGATCTAGTCCGAAACGTTGAAGTCGGTACAACTGCTGGAATGATTGGAGGTGCAGTCTTGGGACTGATCCAAGGTTGGTCACTCAAGGTTCGACTATTCTGGGGGATTGTCAACGCTGCTGCCTGGGCAATTGGATGGTCAGTCAGTTGGGGAATTAACTTCAAAGCGTATCATGCACTACTGTATTTTCCAGAAGCTTCTCAACCGTTCAGAATGATAGTACAAATGGGCGTTTTAGGGTTGGTTGCAGGTTTCGTGAGTAGTGTGATGACAGCGGTTCCTTTGCTGCTGTTATTACGCAGAGAGTGGATGAGATTTTGATACCTAGACAAATGGCTAGGTCAAGTTCTACCCGAATCTCCGATGCTACTTGGGTAAGAGTTGCGGCATTCTGGAAACAGGAAATCGTTTACCCCCAACTCTATGACAGATCCAACTTTAGCCTTTGCAGCGTTGGCGTTCTCGAATCAGCTATCGGATGCAGTAGAAAAAGCATCTAGCTCGATCGTTGCCGTCAATGCCCGAAGAAGACGCGCCTCTAGTGGAATTCACTGGCGCAAAAACCTGATTATCACAGCGGATCACACGATCCAACAAGATGAAGAAATTAACGTGATTTTGCCCGATGGTCGATCGACATCTGCCTCGATCGCTGGACGAGATTCGACAATGGATCTCGCTGTTCTCCGCCTCGAAACGGGCGACCTTTCTACCGCTGAAATTGCCGATTCAACTCAAGCCAAAGTGGGTCAGATTGTTCTCGCAGTCTCTAGAAGTGCAGAAGGTTCGACCAGTGCCAGCATGGGCATTATCAGTTCGATTAGCGAAGGGTGGCAGCACTCCGGTAGACCGGAGCGACATGGAAGACGATCGAGAGCCGCGATCGCACAATTGATCCAACCTGCACTCATGATGTATCCGGGCTTTTCTGGTGGTGCATTGATCAATCCTGAAGGGCAAGTCCTGGGAATTAATACAGCAGGTGCAAGACATTCCCCGTTAACGATTCCAGCAGCAATGGTCGATCGAGTGTTAGATCAATTGCTTCAAACTGGGCGAATTGCCCGTGGTTATTTGGGGTTAGGAATGCAGGCGATTCGATTACCCGAAGCACTTTGTCGATCGCTGAATCTTTCAAATCCGGGTGGCGTGATTGTTGTAAGTGTCGAACCGGGTGCACCTGCGGACAATGCAGGAATGTTGCTCGGTGATATTTTGGTTGCATTGAATGAAACGACGATCGAAGATGTCACTGATGTTCACGCAATGCTGAGTTCTGAACAAGTGGGACAACCTTTGAGCGCAAAAATTGTTCGGGGTGGAGTGCTGATTGAGAAAACCATCATTGTTGGAGAAAGACCGGGGAGGAATGGTTAATGTTGCTTACAGAGAGCTTTGCGGCAATTGTAGAACCACTTCGTCGATCGACGGTGCAAGTTCGGGTGGGAAGACGGGGATTTGGCTCAGGTGTAATTTGGCGATCGAATGGTTTAATCATCACAAATGACCATGTTGTTCGGGGTCAAGATGCAACTGTAGAACTCTCAGACGGTCGAACTTTTTCAGCCAAGATTCAAGGTCGAAACTCACAGCGCGATTTAGCTGCGCTCCAGATTGATGCAACTGATTTGCCTGCTATTAATCTTGGAGATTCAGAGCAGTTACGAGTTGGAGAATTAGTGTTTGCTGTGGGCAATCCGGGCGGAAAAGTCGGGGCAGTCACAGCAGGAATTATTCATACGATCGAGTCAAAGAATGCTTGGATTCAAGCCGATATTCGATTGGCTCCCGGTAATTCTGGCGGTCTATTAGCCAATGCGAAAGGCGAAGTCATCGGCATCAATACCATGATCATGAATGGTAAAGGGCTTGCTATTCCGAGCAAAACTGTCGAACAATTTCTCAAAAACATGGGTAACAATCCCTATTTGGGTGTTGAACTTCAATTTGTTCGAGTGATCATTGCTCGTCGTCCCGCTCATGGATTGTTGATTACTGCGATCGAGCCAAATAGTTCAGCCGAAACCGCAGGATTGTTGCCCGGAGATATCCTGATCGGGATTCGTGGCACAGTGTTCCAATCGCAGAATGAACTTTTTTGGATTCTGCAAAACTCGAATGTGGGCGATAGTTTACAGATTGAATTCCTTCGAGGTGGGCAACATCTGAGCCGAAACGTTATCCTAGAAAGCCGCCAAACTGAGCCACAAGCTGCATGATCCGCGTGTTCATTATTGCTCAATCGATTGTGACTCAAGCAGGACTCACAGCGTTGCTCACTCCTGATTTAGACATCGCTGGTAGTGCAGTTCGTCCTGCTTCGATTTCTTCTGCGATCGCAGCTTCGGAAGCAACTGTAATCTTGGGTGAGCAAGACGCAATTGCAGAAGTGTCCGAGGTTGAAATCCCGATCGTATTGTTACTCGATGATAGTTCTGCGATTTCAGAATTGTTGCAATCTGGAATTCGTTCCATTTTGCCAAGTGATGTATCTCGTGAACAACTGCTCGAAGCAATTAAAGCCACTTCAGCAGGTTTAACGGTGATTCATCCTGATTTGATGGAATCGATGTTGATTCCATCAGTACGATCGACGGAACCTGCGCCGTTAACGCCACGTGAGATTGAGGTATTAACTATGCTGGCGGAAGGATTAGGGAATAAAGCGATCGCGCAACATCTCAACCTGTCTGAACATACCGTGAAGTTTCATATTAGTTCGATTTTTAGTAAGTTAGATGTTTCGAGCCGAACTGAAGCTGTCATTTTAGGTGCAAAGCAAGGATGGATTCTGCTTTAAGCTTCTTGAACAAGCCGTAAGGTTGGGGCTTCTGTCTGCACAAAGCGCTTTCGTAATTTGTGAATCGCTTCGATCGCATGTTGATGTTTTGCCTGATCGCCTTGCACTGAAAAGAGCCAAGCCGCTTCTTTCAAGTCCCGAATTGCACCTGTCTTATCGTTCATAGTGCTACGGACTAGACCGCGATGAAAGTAAGCTACTGCATTCTGAGCGTCGATTGTCAGCATTGCAGTAAAGTCATCGATCGCGCCTAATTTATTCTCAAATCTCATCCGCGCCAGTGCTCGTTGCACATAAGCATTCAGACAAGTGGGATCGACTTGAATTGCATAGCTAAAATCTTCGATCGCATTCACTTTCTCACCAATTTGCAACCAAATCACGCCGCGATTGCAATACAGCGTTGGATTTCGACCATCAGTAAGAATGGCACGATTGAGATCTGCGATCGCACCTGTATGATCTCCAAGTTCAAATTTAACTAGCGCTCGATTGTTGTAAGCAACGCTCTGTTTCTCATCCAGTCCAATCACATTTGAGTAATCCTCGATCGCGCCTTGTCGATCGCCCATTTCATAGCGAGTAATGGCACGATTCAGATATGCGATCGCACTGTTCTCTAACACCGGATGATCAAAGCGATCGATCAAGCCTTGAATCACAGTCGAATTCTGAGTCCGAAGCCCGATCGCCATTTCAGGAAACGCAGTACTCGCAGTTGCAACCGGATGCAGTCCGAGAATGCTATAGCTAGAATCACACACCAGAAAGTTCTCACTGGTTCCCAATACTTTGAAGCGGAATTGGCTTGGATAGTTGCGCTTCAGTTGGGTTAACTGTCCGAGAATCTTTCTGAGGAAGTTCTTTGAAATCGAAGGTGTTTCTCGATCGTGAATATATCGTGCTTGTTGTCCAGCTTGTTCATCTCCCAAGTGTCCCCAACCAATGTCGAGCGAACCTCCTCGATCGAGGAATGCCTGAAAGCTCTGGAGCAATTCATCATCAAGCGTAGCGCGATCGGGATACGGGAAAACAACAATCACTCTCGATCGTGCTGATTCCAGTGCTTCTTTCAACACAGTCCGCGTATTCTCGAACGGGTCATCATTCTGCGACAGATTGAACAGCAATTCATACTCCGACTTAGCAGGAGAGGTAACTAATTCGGCAAGCTGATTTTCAGTCACTTCCAAACGCGAGGTTAGATACTTAATCTGAGTCTGGAGCGCACTCGCATCGAGCATTTCAGGCAAGCGACCCATCCATTCGGTTAAATGCTTCTGTTGTCGATCGAGATTCTGAGCGTATTGCTGCACACTATTAAACTGTTCTTGCAAATGGCTCAAATGCCCATTGATCATTGTTTGCATTTCAGTGTGCAACTCAGCTAAATTTGCTCCGCTTGAGAAAGTATCGAGCCGATCTTCAAGCTGTTTCACTGTGGCTTGTAGCTTCTCAACATTAACCACCGGAGCAGCAGGATGTCCAGTTGCTACCCAAGTTGATAAGGTATCCATCTGCTTTCGCATGATGGTGTTGACCGATTTTAATGGAGCAACGGTTTGTTCTAAGGTCTGATGCTGCTGTCGGATTCGCTCAATTTCAGCCATTAGTTTCGCCAAATCCCGCCGAGAAACCAGTTCTCCAACGACTTTCACTAATCCATCCACTTCTTGCTTCAGTGCAGTGGCATCAAAGGGCTGCGGTAGACTATTCAGCCGACGGTGAATCTGATGAAGTTCATCTTGCATCACACGCGGAATCACTTGTTTCTGACTTGTTGCAACCTCGGTGAGCTTGGTCTGTAGCTGTGCTACTTCAGAACGCAATTCGACGATCGCATTTTCCGATCCCTCGACTCGATTGTTCGTTGCCAAGCGTCCTAGGTACTGTGAAACGGTTGCCATTGATTCGGATAGCTGGGAGTACTTGGTTTTGAGATATGCCAATTCTTTCTCAAGCTGGTCATAATCACGACTCTCGATCGCGTCAATCCGATTGGAAATATTGTGCTGCAATTGTGCGATCGCGTTATCGTGTCGCTGTTGGATCGTTTTGCGAACACTAGCAAGATCCACAAAGCCGGGAAGAGTTCGCACTTGCTGATCCAGCACTTTGATCTCGTCAGATAAGCGCTGGTCGAGATGTGTAATGCTAGTATTTGCCGCTTTCAAAGTCTCTTTATCGAGACGGCGACGGTTCATCACATTCAGTAACAATAAGCACGAGACAGGGGCAGCCGTAAATGCTAATTGTTGGGAGGCGATCGACGCGATCGAACCGAAACCTGAGCCAATGAGTACCAAGTATTCAACCAGACTGAGCCATTTTGCATTCTTCATATTGCCCCTGAATCCCACAAGTCACTGAGTAGTTAAAAGCACAAAGGTGCTATCTGTTTCTACAGGCGCAGTATCACCTAATCAGGAAATCGATCGAGAAATTTTCTATGTCTAATTTGAAAGCCTTAATCTTTGATGTCGATGGCACACTTGCCGATACCGAGCGCGATGGACACCGAATCGCTTTTAATCGCGCCTTTACAGATTTTGGTCTCGATTGGAATTGGTCGATCGAGCTTTACGGTGAACTGCTCGAAATCGCTGGCGGCAAGGAACGCATTCAGCATTATGTTCAAACTTACGGGGCTAAGATTCCAGCAGGCGAAGATCTCAAGAAATTAGCCGCAAAAATTCACGCTACAAAAACGCAGCATTATCAAGCTCTCGTTCAAGAAGGCATGATTCCCTTGCGTCCGGGTGTGCGGCGATTGATCACAGAAGCGAAACAGACGGGAGTGAAATTAGCGATCGCAACGACCAGCCGTCTCGAAAACGTGATTGCTCTGCTCGAAACCGAACTTGCGCCCGATAGTCCAAATTGGTTTGAAGTGATCGCAGCAGGCGACATTGTGCCACAAAAAAAACCTGCACCTGATATCTATCTTTATGCGCTAGAAAAACTGAATTTAAGTGCAGCCGATTGTATTGCGATCGAAGATTCTTATCAGGGCTTGCAGGCTGCGCTTTCGGCAGGACTCAAAACAGTGATCACACTGAATGCGTATACTCGATCGCATAATTTCACGGGTGCTACTCTTGTCATTGATCAGCTAGGAGAACCAGACCAACCGTTTGAAGTATTAAACGGAACCATTGAGCAAACCTACCTCGATTTAACTGGATTAAAACGCCTATGAACGTTCGTGCGCTCCCATTACTCAGTTTATTAATTGCGATGCCTGCTTATGCGGAGCGGCTCGAACTAAAAAATCCAGCCTGGAAAGCGGTTCCTGGTACAGAATTCGACGGAACTGCTTATGTGGAAATTAATGGCGTTCGTCGATCAGGGCAAAAAATAATTTACGATGTGGTGAATTCTGAGGCGGCTTATTCACGAGTTGAAATGGATTGTAAAACCCAGCGATTTCGCACTGTGAGAACAGGATATTTTGAAACGCGATCGCGCATCAATTACAAACCGATTAACGACCCTTGGACCAAACCCGAAACCGCTTATCATAAAGCACTTGCTGCTTTTGTATGTCGTCTCAAGTAGATGTCTAAGTATCACCAAATTTATGCAGTCGTGCGCCAAATTCCTCATGGTCAAGTGGCAACTTATGGACAAATTGCCGAACTTGCAGGACTTCCAAGACAAGCTCGTCTAGTCGGATACGCCTTATTCCGCGCCACTGACGACACGTTAGAAGTTCCGTGGCATCGAGTAATCAACGCCAAAGGAGAGGTTTCAATGTCTCCGTTTCGAGAAGGCATGGATTATATTCAGCGATCGCTTTTAGAATCCGAGGGGATCGAATTCGATGAAAACGGCAAACTCAGCCTAACTCGCTACCGCTGGCAACCGGATCTCACGCAGTTTGGTTAAAAATCTCTACAACCCGCTGACAAAATAGTTTTAATCTCGCGGCTGCTTCGGGTGCAGGCTGTCCTTCTCCTTCAAACTGCCAATTCTGAACGGTCGAAAACTGCCATTGCTTGCCCTTGTGATCAAATCCCGCTGCTTCGATCCCGATCGCTCTTCTCTTCTGCGTCTCTACATCGGAATGAAAGCGAATTTGCACTAAAACACTACGGCACTGAAACAATCGGCTGCGTCCGGGAAAGTGAAAACCAATATCGATCGAGTCCGGGTCAATGAGTTCTCGTGTATCAGGATCATTCGCCCAGGGTTTGAGATCCACGCGGGCATCTGGAAAATCCGTTTTTACCAAATTCGTGACAGTCGCAATCTTACTGGCGGTTTCTAAACTGGTCGCTTGTTCTGCTGCATTCACGATTGTCCGGCTCCCAATCGAGTGATATAAAACGTCATGATGTTATCTTTTCATCATAAGGATTTCCCCACTCTGCGGCAGTACGAATCGATACGAAAGAAAGTTGTTGACAAAACTTTAGACGGTCATGTTATATTACTGGAGGTGATGCGTTGGGGCGTCGCCAAGCGGTAAGGCACCGGGTTTTGGTCCCGGCATTCCTAGGTTCGAATCCTAGCGCCCCAGTCTAATCAGATAAAAGCACAGTCGCTTGATTCATGATTGAGTGGCTTTATTTTTTATGAAAGCGACCAACAAAAACGCGCTTGTGAAAGTTTCTGAAATGAGGCATTGAAAACCTGCCCGCATCGATTTCAACTTCCACAAGCGCGATCGCTTCATCCAAATTACGCCATCACTCGCGATTCCGCTGTCGCAATACGATCGCCCGTCGTCACATCAAACCAGTGAACATACTCCATCGGAAACGCTAACCGAATTGCACTTCCATTTTTCATTCCCGAATGCACAGGCAGAATTGCGCGAACATTCATCGGCTCTGCTGCACCCGTTCTAATCCGAGTACTCACCAAATCGTGCATTCCCAAGTTTTCGGTCAGGAATACTTCGCCTGTGAGCGTCGGTTCATTCCCACCCTGATCCATGTGAACATGCTCCGGACGAATGCCCAGTACAATTTCACGCGATGAAAATTCACGAGGAACGGGAATTCGAGTATTACCCACAATCGCGCTTCCATTCTCAACAGGCACTCGCAAAAAGTTCATCTGCGGACTGCCAATAAAGCCTGCCACAAATTGATTTGCTGGATGACTGTAGATCACATCAGGTCGATCGTACTGTTGCAGATAGCCATTGTTCAACACAGCCACTTTGGTCGAGAGCGTCATTGCCTCGGTTTGGTCGTGTGTCACATATACGATCGGTGCATTTTGCGAGCCAAATAGCTGTTTCAACTCCGCCCGAACATGTTCCCGTAACAGCGCATCTAAGTTACTCAGCGGTTCATCCAGCAGAAAGATATCTGGACGACGCACTAAGGTTCGTGCAACTGCAACCCGTTGCCGCTGACCTCCAGAAAGTTGACCCGGTTTACGACTCATCAATTCATGCAAGCCTAAGAAATCTGCGACTTCTCGAATTCGCTCTTTGATTTCAGCATGAGGTGTCTTCTTCAGTTTCAAACCAGACGCAATGTTGTCATAGACGGTCATGTGTGGGTAGAGCGCATAGCTTTGGAACACCATTGCAATATTGCGATCGCCCGGATTCAACCGACTCACATCTCGACCATTGATCATCACTCGTCCACTGGTCGGCTGCTCCAATCCTGCAATCATCCGCAAAATTGTCGATTTTCCGCATCCCGATGGACCGAGCAGCGTTAAGAACTCACCTTGATTTACCTGTAAGCTAATATTTTTAACCGGAACAACAGTCGGAGTGTAAGCTTTTCTCAGATCAATGAGTTGTAAATTTCTTTCCATGATTGTAATTATCCTTTGACAGCACCAGAAGTAAGACCTTGAACGATGCGGCGTTGGAAGAGCAACACCAATATAACGAGAGGAATTGTGCCGAGAACGGTTGCAGCCGCGATCGGTCCAAATGGAATTTCAAAGGGTGAAGCTCCACCGAGTTGAGCGCCCGCTACTGGAACTGTTTTCATGTCCTCGCGAGTAATGAATGTCAGAGCAAAAATGAATTCATTCCACGCTGAGATAAACGTGAGAATACCCGTGGTCACTAATGCTGGAATCGTCATCGGTAACACCACTTCTAGCAACATTCGCGGTGTGCTGTAACCGTCTACTCTTGCAGCATCTTCGAGATCTTTCGGTAACTGCTGGAAAAAGCTTCGCATCACCAAAATTGTGAGCGGCAAGTTAATCGCAGTGTAAGGAATGATCAGAGCGAGATAGTTGTTTCCTAAGTTGAAAGTGCGAACGATTTCTAGCAATCCTAAGAACAATAGAATCGGCGGAAACAAGGTCACAATCAGAATTGATGCAAGAATCCATTTTTCGCCTTGAAGTTTCAATCGTGCGAGTGCATAAGCGGCAGGAGCACCGACCCCTAATGCAAGGATCGTTGAAGCAAACGAGACGATCGCACTATTAAAGATATAGCTCAAGAATGGACGACGCTCGAACAAAGACCGATAGTGCTCCAGCGTGAACCGCGTGGGAAAGTAAACGTTCGGAATTGCAGCGATATCCGCATTCACCTTAAACGAGGTGAGGAGCTGCCACAAGATGGGAGCAAGACAGAAGATGACAGTGAGCGCAACCGCGATCGGTAAAATTACTTTGCGCCCAATTCGAGTGAATTTGCCGCCAGGACTTCTACGATCGATAGATTCAGGAAATACAGTTGTCATAGTTAAACGGCTCCGGATGCTCTAGCTCTAGACCGACTGAGAAAGTACGCCGCGATCGCGACTGCTAACACAAGCAATAGGAAGGTCACAACGACTAACGCTGAACCATATCCAAAGTCGAGATAGCGCATGACGGTCGAATAGATGTATAGCGAAACGGTTTCAGTCGCACCACCCGGACCGCCACCTGTCATGACGCTAATCAAGTCAAAGATTCCAAAGGATTGCGCGAGTCGGAACAACAATGAAATCACGACCTGCGGCATCAAAAGCGGTAGTGTAATCGTTCGGAAACTTTGCCAAGGACTGGCTCCATCGATCGCTTGTGCTTCGTACAAATCATTCGGAATCGACTGCAATCCAGCCAGCAATAGAATGCTAATAAATGGCGTTGTTTTCCACACATCCGCGAAAATAACCGCCATCATTGCAAGCGTTGGATCTCCTAACCAGTTAATCCCGGTATTAATCAATCCCAACCGCAGCAAAATATCATTCACAATGCCGTACTGATCATTGAAGATCCACGTCCAGCCGAGTGCAATCAGCGCAGTCGGCAACGCCCAAGGCAGAATCGCGATCGTTCTCACAATCCCTCGACCTCGAAAGGCTTGGTTTAGCACTAGAGCAATCCCCATTCCCAGCACTAGCTCGATCGCGACTGCTGTAAAGGTAAAGACCGTAGAGTTCCACAAGGTCTGCCAGAATCGCCCATCTTGAGCCATCCGCGCAAAGTTTGCGAATCCATTAAACTCTGGTGTGAGTTGGTTGCCTAAGTTCTGAGTGAACATACTTTGCCAGAATGCTCTCAGAATTGGATAAACAAACACTAACGCCATAATCAACAGGGCTGGAATCGTGAGAAACCACCCAGTACGGCGTTCTCGCTCTCGAATCACATCTTTCATCGCCTACGCTCCTAACAACGATCGTGTTTCTCGTGCTGCCGATTGCAATGCTTCTTCAGGCGAAATTCTTCTCGAAATTGCCGCACTGAGATAGCGCTGCAAGATGTCAGAAGCTTGTGCATATTGCGCGATCGGCGGTCGCAATCCTGGATTTTCGAGCGCTTCAAGTGCGATCGGGAAAAAGTCGTACTTCGCCAGAATTTCCGGGTCTTTATACAACGCTTTCCGGCTCGGCAAATAGCCCGATTGTAGAGTTGTTTGCCTTTGCACTCTCGCACTGGTAAAGAAATCCAAAGCTTTTCGAGCTTCGACTGGATGCTGCGTAGTACTTGCAATTCCCCAGCCCCATCCACCGAGACAAGCCGAGCTTTCTTGACCAGGTGCATGAACAACAGGTCTAATGCCAACCTTGCCTCTCACGGGTGAATCGTCTTTGTTCAACAGCGCCCAAGCATAGGGCCAGTTCCGCATAAATAGAGTGTTACCACTTTGGAAGAGCAATCGTGCTTCTTCTTCTTGGTAAGTACTCACACCTGTTGGCGTGATGCCTTTATCGATCGTTGATCTCAAGAATTGCAGAGCTTGGATGGATTCGGGTCGATCGAGTCCGACTTCTCCGTTCTCTGGATTCACCCAGAAGCCACCATTACTGGTCAGCACATCAACAAACATCGCAGCTACGCCTTCATACTGCCGTCCCTGCCAGACGAATCCCCACTGTGCCTTATCCTGACCTTGAATCTTTTGAGAGGCTTGAATTAACTCATTAAAAGTATTCGGAGGTTGAAGTCCAGCTTGCTCTAGCAAATCCTTGCGATAAAAGAGCATTGCAGCATCAGTCCGCCAAGGAACCCGATAGAGTTTGCCTTGATAACGACTCGCTTCGATATCTCCCGGCAAGAACTCATTCAACTGTTCTTGAGAGACTTCATTGCTCAAATCTCGGAGCCAACCTGCTGCCGCAAATTTTGCAACCCAGGTGACATCCATGTTGACCAAATCGTAAGGCGCACTCCCTAGCAAGAATGCAGAAGTATTCAAATCCTCAATCAAGTTTGAAGCGTTAGGACCTTCAATCATGTTGAGTCTGATGCCTGGATTTTCTTTCTCAAATTCTGCAATTAAAGGTCGCAGGTTTGGAACCTCCGGCGCGTTCATCAAAAAGGTGAGCGTGACTGGCTGTTGCGATCGTACAGGGAGTACAATCAACAGCGCAGATATCGCGAACAGCACGAGCAAACTAATCGTCCGAAAGGCGATCGACGCTCGCCAATACTGCGCGAATTTATAGCGGTATTCTTGTAGCATTTTCATAGGCAAATCACCCCGCGATCGCATTTTTATTTATCGATCGCGCTCCGGTTAGTTAAGTGAATGGATTGAACAAAGTATCAAATTGCTAAAACAAATCATTCCTGTAAGTTCTAGCGTTCTAAATCATACGAATATAGTGATCCCCGTCTCATCTTCTTTAAGATGGATCAGATTAGAAAGGATATTAAGTTAGTTGAATAAACCTACAAGTTATTAATAATAATTAGACAAACATTGCAATCATAATACAGACTAATCTTATAGATATTCGATAATAAGGTGAGTTCAAAACGCAGCTTCTTTATGACTTACATAGCCTCTCAGAGCTTAACTTTTGAAGAATTTATTGCCCAGTACGGTGACAATCCGCGCTACGAGCTAATCGATGGAGAATTGCGCGATATGGAACCGACCGGACCCCATGAATCTGTTTGTGGAGAAGTGGCAGGTCGCCTGTTTGCAGAAATTTTAAGACTGAAATTAAATTGGACAATTCCAAAGAGTTGCTTGATCAAACCGCCCGCAGCAGAAGCGACGGCATTGCGTCCTGATGTCGTCATCTTAGATAAATCTCAGTTAGAACGTGAACCCCTTTGGCAACGAGAACCGATTTTAACGAGTGGTCAAGCAATCAAGCTTGTGGTGGAAGTTGCCAGTAAAAATTGGCAAGATGACTATGCGCGAAAAGTTGAAGAGTATGCGCTGCTTCAAATCCCCGAATATTGGATTGTGGACTTTCGCGCTTTAGGTGGCATTGATTACATTGGCAAACCTAAGCAGCCGACGTTTACCGTTTGTCAGCTTGTAGACGATCGATATGAGAAACAGAAATATCGATTAGAGGATGCGATCGCATCTCCTTTACTTCCAGACTTATCGCTTCGTCTCATCGATGTGATGCCCTAATAGTCACTATCCGCAATACAAATCCCCTGACACTTAATTCCATTGGTCGCAGTTCGCAAACAATGAGGACAAAGTATCTTTTCAGCGGATTGCTCAGTCTTTTCCTGAGTGGTTGTTTGTGGTTTATCGTTCTGAGTCGTCATAAACATTCGAGCAATACACTGCTTCAAATAGCTTAACAAATCTAAGAGATTGGAACTCCTTCGATTTTGCTGTCGGACTGATCGTAGAGCGATCGTAGTTTCTCCAATTTCTCCTGATCCGGATTCCAAAACCCGCGCCCATTCGCCTCAAGCATCCGCGCCACAATATTCCGAAATGCTTCAGGATTCGCTTCTTGCAATCGTTTCGCCATTTCCGAATCAAGCGCATAAGTATCCGCTGCCTGGTCATATACCCAAGATTCTTTGAAATCGACGGTCCCACTCCAGCCAATTAACGCGGTCATTCTTTGCGAAATTTCATACGCTCCGCCTGATCCTTGGGCTGCCATCGCATCTGCCCATTTGGGATTCAATAACTTCGTGCGATACTCCATTCTCAAGAGTTCTTCTAAGTTCCGAGGGGTTGTATCTTTCGAGAAGCTTTCGACAAAACTGGCTTGAACTTTTTCACCTTTCTGTTGTTCTGCGGCGCGTTTCAGTCCGCCTGTATTGGCATAGTATTCTTGAATGTCGGTTAAGCCATATTCAACCGAATCAATTTCTTGAACAATGCGATCGGTAGTCTTAAGTAATGTTTGTAAAACTTGCGATCGCGCTTCTCCTTTGTCCTTCTTGCCATAACTAAAGACATTCCGACTCTGCCAAGTTTGACCTAATTCCTCACCTGTTTCCCAGTTTGAGGCAACCACTTGATCGTTGACTAAAGAACCGTAATCGCCTGCGGGATTGGAGAATAAACGGGCTGTGGGATTTGCGATGCCTTGTTGCGTGAGTGCGATCGCGTGTTTCCGAATAAAGTTCTGATCTTCTGGCTCATCGAGTTCTGCGGCTCTCCGAAACAAATCATCTAATAGCTCAATAATGTTCACGAAACTATCTCGAAAGATCCCAGATAGATTCGCGAGAACATCAATTCGAGGATGTCCAACTTCTGAGAGTGGTTTCAAACTATAGCGAACAATCCGCCCTGTGCCTTCTTTCGTTGGTTCTGCACCGACTAACTCTAATAAGATTCCAAGCGATTCACCCTTTGTTTTAATCGCATCTAATCCCCAAAGCATCACTGCAACTGTTTCTGGATAGCTTTGATGTTCTTTGAGATGCTGATCAATAATCTTTCGAGCAATTTCGCGACCACGTTCATAAGCCGCTGGAGAAGGCATTCGATAGGGATCAAGTGCGTGAATGTTTCGACCTGTAGGCAATGCTCCTAAACCATCGCGCAATAGATCGCCACCCGGAGCAGGAGGAATGTATTCGCCGTTTAGACCGCGTAGTAGATTGGTGAGTTCGTCCGGGGTTTGAAGTAAGAGATTGCGAATGTCGATCGCTTCTTGATGCCCTGCTAAATCCTCACCTTGAGCAATTCGAGAAAGCTCAGAACTATGATCATCAAAATAAGCGGTTAAATAACTCTCGATCGCTTCTGCCGATGGCTTTTCTCCCAGAGTATGCAAGCCCGACGAGAACAATCGATTTTCTAAAACTTGCAAGTATTCATACAGTTTGATCAAATACTGATTGAAAGCAACACTGCTAAACAGATTAATGTTCTCAACATTAAAAGCAATTCCCAACCGTTTCGCATCTTCAAACGGGCAATCTGCATCAATGCCAATATCAATGATTTTTTGCACGATCGCACTTTTCAACGCATAGTTCTTTTCTGGATCTTCCCGATACTCTGCAACTAAATCTCGAATATTGACTAGCTCTTTGTACAATCCTGCTCGACCATACGGCGGAACATTATGAGAAATCAAAGTTCCATAGCCGCGACGTTTTGCCAAAATCGACTCTGATGGATTGTTCGCAGCATAGATATAAAGATTTGGAAGATTGCCGAGCAGAATATCTGACCAGGAATAGCCGGTGTTACCAAGCGGTGAACCGGGCAACCATTCAACAGTGCCGTGCATCCCGAAATGTACGATCGCATTCGCTCCAAAGTCATTCTGAAGCCACTTATAGAATGCTGCATACTGCGGATGTGGTGTTAAATCGCGCTCGAACATCAATCGCATTGGATCACCAGAAATCCCTAACGGCGGTTGTACTCCGATCCAAACATTACCCAACTGTATGCCACCCCAAACTAAATCATCGCCCAATGTTTTAATGCCGCTACTTGATAGTGATTTCCACTGTTTCTTAACTCTCGAAGTTAATAGATAACCCAACCACTGTTCTAGAGTTTGAGTTGAGACTGTAATAGAGTCGCTTTCATCTGCATTCTTCACAGCTTGAATTAAAGCTTCACCATCTTCGGGTAAGTCTCCTAGCTCGTATCCCTGCTCTTTCATTGCTTGAAGTAGCTTGATTAGCGATCGCGGAACATTCAAAAGCGCTGCCGTTCCCACTGCTCCATATCCCGGCGGAAATCCATATAACAAAATCGCAACTTTCCGCTCTTTAGGCGCAGTTTGACGCAACTTAATCCATTGATTTAATCTTCCAGTTAATCGATCGACTCTTTCTGGAACTAAATAGATTGTTTCCCCAACCAAACCACCGAGCGGAATTGTATCGATCGCTCCATCCAACTCTGGCAACGAATACAAAACCACACTTTGTAATCCGCCAATCCCTTGTCTCGTCCAAGAGTGAATATCTTGAATCAACAGCGGAGCCGCAACTAGATAAGGAACATTCTTTGCGCTAAGAATCCGTTTTGCAACTTCAATTTGCCGCCCTGCTTCCATTGATCCAGCAGGACCACCAACTAAAGGAAACCCGATCGTAGAAACAATCGCATCAACTTTCACAGCCTGATCCGACAGTGACAATGTTTCTTTAATTCCGCGATCGCGCATTTGCAATTCATATTCAGTCGTCATCAAATCCCGAACGGCGACATGACCTTCAACGCCATTAATAAAAATCGGAACCGGAATCAAATTCGCTTTCTCAAATGCTCGAATCAACTTCGGAATATACGGCTGTTTTGTAATAACGTGCTTTCGATACAACAGAATTCCAACCGTTGGACAATCGGAATTAAAACGCTGTCGATACCACTCTAAATACTGCTTTGGTGATTCAAAATAACCCAAATAATCAGGATGCAAAAGACCAATATTTGGAGTCTCGATCGCTTCTGCAATTTCCCCGATCGACAATCCTAGATACTTTTGAGCGATCGTACAAAACATCGCCGCAACATTCTCCGTTCCACCCGCATTCCAATATCCATAAATAATCAACCAGTTCCGCAGATCCTGAACCTTCTGAACAGGCACAAACTTCAATAATTTCGGTCCCGTTTTCAGAAAGCTAATGTATCCCGCCAGCTTATCTTCTTCCCGCCCATTGCTAAATTTATCAAGAATGAACTTAACGGGCTTCGGCATTCCTTTCGGTTTATCCCCGATCGCAAACTTCCCAATCTGCGTCAAACTCATCAGTTCCAATGCCGATTCAAACACCAATCGAATTGGAATGGTCTGAACTCGCTCTCTCAACCAAAGCACTTGATCATAGTCAAACAGCAGACTTGCGAAAAACACATCAGCTTGCTGAAGTGCTGCTTCGACTGCGGTTGGATTTGCCGCGAGATCTCGATCGCTAAACACCCGAATCTCCAACTCCGGACACCGCCCCTGCGACAATTCTGCTGCCTGCCGATACAGCCCCGCATTAAACGACTCAAATCCCGCAATCAAAACAATCCGCTTCATACTGGTTAAGCAAGAGAACTTCTCTTCATTTTAAGGATGTTTCTCCAGGAAGCTTGGAAAGATACGATCGCGCATTATCACTCATGGCTCAGAGAAAAAGCTGCTTTATGATTGCGAAACTTAGACATTTGCTTCCTATCATGAATCGAATTACTTCTCTTACTTGCGCGATCGCACTTTCTCTCATGAGCGGTCAAACCGCGATCGCCGGACCCGCCTTCTCACCTCCCCGAATTAACTTCGCAGGCGCAGGCGGCAATCAAACACAGCGATTCGGAACATTCGTGGTTCCAGATCAAGACACCTCTCTGTTTGTCGGTCGCTCTGGCTTAACTCGCTACGATCTCCATGTCGCCAAAATGATCGAAATCGCTCACTTTGAATGGTGCACCCAGCGTCCCAAATTCGATGGCGTTTACTACAATTTCGATGCGGACAACGGCAAAATTTTCATGGGCAAGCTTTACATCAGTTGCAGTCGTGCGAAGGAGGCTGTCACCCGATTTGGAACCGGAAAACCAGAACGAACTGTGATTCTCGATCGCGGAAACCCCTCAACCGTTTCGATTCCCACACTCAACATTCAAGGCAAAAACGCGCCTGAGTTCAGAAAATTAGTGCGATCGATCAAACCCGAATGTCTCGATTCTCCAAAACTTTGTCCGGGCGATCGTAATCAGTAAACTTTAACGTGTCTACAATTGGTCAAGCAGCAGATCGTATTCCGTGTGAGAACCGACCCAGAACCAAATTACTGTGTCACCTTCTAATTGACCAACAGCACGATAGTCTTTGTTGATTCGTGCAGAATAGATAGACAAGGTTGGATGAACTTTCTTGAATCGCAAGCTTGGGTAGCTCGGATCTTGCTTGAATCGTTGATAAGCTTTACGAGTTTGCTTCTGAATGGGTTCTGGAAGGTCAGCAAATAATTCGCGGAATTGGGCAGTAGTACGAGATTTCAAAGTGTTTCTGGGTCTAATTCCTGGGTTTTACCTGCCCGATACTCTGCCATTGCTTCGGTTGCCAATTTAGCTAACAAGTCCGGGGAACGGGCAAAGGAGTCGTCCCATCGCTGCTCTTCTTCGAGTTCTTCTAGAATGAGAGCCGCGATCGCATTCTGTTTGTCAGTTGGTAAGGTTTTTAATCGTGCGATCGCCTGTTCAAGTTGCTCGGTCATAATTACTTAATTAGCTCTCAGAAAGAACATTTTTATTATAGAAATTCTCCAATAAAAAAGGAGGTCTAAAACCTCCCGCTAATGCTCAGAGTTAGCAAACCTTGCGAACTTGCTTACGCCAAACCAGTATTCATGCCCTGTTTGCCCGTCGCAAGTTCAACTTTCACAATCTTTCCACCCATTTTTTGGATGCGTTGCTGCTCTTTGAACCAGTTCTCGTAAGGAACCAACTTCGTGAAGAAGGTATTTTGCAGTTCGCGTTGTGTCCGAATCCGAGTTTGGCTCGGAACACAAGCAGTGATCTTGAACATTCTCATTTGGAATCTCTCCTAAAGGATGAAGAAAGAGGACACAGCGCAACGAAGTGCAGTGCGGAGTCAAGTTTAGAAAAATCTCAAAAAGTCGATCGCGCTTTAGATTCAGCTAAATAATAGCGGCTTAACAAATCTAAACGGATCAATTCGGTTAAAACAAACCTCTGTTTAAAAGGTTGGAAGCCAAGAGTCAATATTAAATCGCAAAAGCCAAGAAAAGCCTCAACCACTTAATACTCACTCCAGACTTCCAAACCAGTTGAGAAAGCTAAAGAACGAAGAAGACCTTCATTCCTACCTGTCTCTTAGCTCAAACCAGAGCTGATGTAGTCGAAGTAAACGCCCATTTCTTTTCCAGCATCAGCACCGACCAAACCAGCGGTGACTTCTTTCATCGCTTGGATCGATTGAACAGTTGCTGCAATGGGTACACCCAAGCTGTTGTAGGTTTCTTTCAATCCGTTGAGAACGCGCTCATCAAGGATCGAAGGATCGCCAGCCAACATTGCGTAGGTGGAGTAGCGGAGGTAGTAGTCCAAGTCACGGATGCAAGCAGCATAGCGACGAGTCGTGTACATGTTGCCACCGGGACGGGTGATGTCCGAGTACAACAAGGACTTAGCAACTGCTTCTTTCACGATCGCTGCTGCGTTAGCAGAGATGGTGGTTGCTGCACGAACGCGCAGTTCGCCAGTTGCAAAATAGCCTTTGAGCTTTTCGAGCGCTGATCCGTCCAGGTACTTCCCTTGGACATCAGAAGTGTTGATTACCGAGGTAATTGCGTCTTGCATGATTAAAGTTCCGTAAGTCGCGTGGTCTTAAATTAACAAAGGAGGAAATCGATCAAGGCAGAAATTACTGCATTGCACCGATAACGTAGTCGAAGTATGCGCCAGCTTCAGACGCATCATCAGACGAGAGCAAGGACGCTGCAACGTTCTTCATTGCGCGGATGCCTTCTGCAACTGCGGGGATCGGGGTTCCCAAGGAGTTGTACATTTCACGAACGCCAACGATTCCGATTTCTTCGATCGGGGTGACATCGCCTGCAACAATTCCGTAGGTCACGAGACGCAGATAGTAATCCAAGTCACGCAGACAGGTAGCGGTCATTTCTTCGCCGTATGCGTTTCCACCAGGAGAAACAACATCAGGGCGTTTTTGGAACAATTGGTCGCCTGCTTGCTTGACGATGCGCTCACGCGAGTCGGTCAGGGTTTGAGCAATCCGTAGACGCTTTTCGCCAGTGGTGACGAAGCCTTTGATCCGATCTAATTCGCCGGGGCTGAGGTAACGTGCTTCAGCATCAGCATTCACGATTGACTTCGTGACAATACTCATTGATGGATTCCTCCAAGGAAATGTAACCGAGTGTGTTTAAAAGCGGGAGTTCCCCAAATGGCTTAGTAAGTCGTTGCGCCCGGAACTTGCTTGCTCTTGGCGATTTGACTTAGCGACCTTCCGAAATTATTTTGCGGCATTGCGTTCACCTTCCTAGTCGCTTTGAAACATTTTGTAATATCTTTACTCAGGATAGAGGGGATCTATCCTTCAGTAGAGCCACGGAGAGCGGAATGGGTTTAGGATCTACCGCACGGTTGATCTAGAGCGCTACATGAAGCGATCGCTTTCACGCAATGCCTCGATCGGGGCTTGGTTTTCTCTTGCCGCACTGGTCGGGATCGGAACATTGTCTTACTCGACGCTGGCAGGGTATCGAGAGGCAAAATCCTGGGAAAGCCACACCCAGCAAGTGTTATTGACGACGGAATCGCTTTTATCTCAGTTAAAAGATGCTGAGGTTGGACAGCGAGGCTATTTGCTGACGAACGATCGACAATATTTGCAGCCCTACGAAGATTCGATTCAAGTGGTCGATCAAACGGTGGATCGCTTACGGCAGTTGATTAAGGATAATCCGAGTCAACGGCAACGATTGTCGCAAATTGAGCAATTAATGACCGATCGCTTGTTTTTATTACGAGAAACAATTCGGTTAGCTGATACGAATCAATTGGAGGAAGCGCGATCGCTGGTGAGAAGCAATCGGGGTCGGTTTCTCATGAATGAGATTCGCGGTTTGATTAATACGATGCAGACTGAAGAAACTCAATTATTAGAAGCGCGATCGAATGCAGAGCGAGTTCGGTTAAATACGATCGTGGGTTTAACGATTCCGAGTTGTTTAGCGATCGCATTGTTTCTAGAGCTTCTGATTTGGCAGCTACGGCGGAACTTGATTCAGCGAGAGGTGGCAGAGCAGGCGTTACGAAAACAGAACGATAAGTTGAATTTGCTCTATGATACAACGCGAGAATTGTTGTTAGCTGAAGATCCGATCGCATTGCTTGATGATCTGTACGAGCGACTTTCAGCGCAGTTGGGTTTAGATTTATATTTGAATTATTTAGTGACACCAAGACAGGATGATTCTTATCTCAGGTTGGCATCATCTCGCGGGTTGACAGCACAACAGAAACTAGATTTTTCAGAGCTAGAAATCGGTCAGGCGGTTTGCGGTGGAGCGGTACAGGATGCGGCTCAAATTTGTTTAAGCGATATTCAAAATTCAACTTTAGAAAAAGCGCGGTTGATCAAAGCAATTGGAATTACGGCTTATTCGAGTCAGCCTTTGATCAATCAGGGGAGAGCGTTAGGAGTGTTGTCGTTTGGAAGTCGATCGCGCAATTCTTTCACAACCGAAGAGCAGGAATTGATGCAGGCAGCAGCAGATCAAGTTGCGATCGCGATCGATCGAGCAAATCTAGTCAACTCGCTTCAAAGTCGGAGCGAACAGTTAGCAAGATCGAATCAAACTAAAGATGAATTTCTCGCAGTTCTATCTCATGAATTGCGAACACCATTAAATCCGATTTTAGGATGGGTTCAACTACTGAGACAGCGAAAGTTTGATCAAGCGAGTGCAGAAAAAGCATTAGAAATCATCGAACGAAACGCTAAGGTTCAGATTAATTTGATCGATGATTTGTTAGATATTTCTCGAATTTTGAAAGGTAAATTTGTCTTGAAAAGTGAACTGGTTGATTTAAGGATTGCCATTCAATCTGCGATCGATACGGTTCAACTCTCTGCAAATCAGAAAAGAATTAAGATTGAATTGACTCATCCTGATCAAGCTGTAATGATTTTGGGTGACTCGAACCGATTGCAGCAAATCATTTGGAATCTGCTATCCAACGCAGTCAAATTTTCATCAGAAAATGAACGAGTAGAGATCTCGTTGATCAAGCACAACTCGATCGCTGAAATTATTGTTCGAGATCAAGGAATTGGTATCAATCTTGAATTTCTGCCTCATGTATTCGATCATTTCAGACAGGCAGACGGAAGTAGTACGCGACAATTTGGCGGATTAGGACTCGGACTCGCGATCGTGCGGCATCTCGTTGAATTGCATGGTGGAACGGTGCGGGCAGAAAGCGAGGGAGAAGGGAAAGGGGCAACCTTTATTGTTGGATTACCCGTTTTAGAATTTTCTGACTTAAAAGAGCTTCGCTGGTTTCAGAAACAGCCAACCAATGAAGAAAAATGAGGCAGTGAACAATTGAGCAATGTCGATCGCGGAAAGATACCCGTCCATGAATGCGGCAAGTGAACGATCGGTTAGACCAAATAACCAGGACGAGATGCCAAAAATCCAAATTCCAGAGCGGAGCCGTGAAAGAAATGTAACCAAATCAGCGGACGGTTTACTCATCATAGTGCGTCCCTGCGGAGTAGCTTGTGGGTTCATTATGACCTATATGTTAAAAAATGTTTTCAAAACTTGCCATAATTCCCCAGATATACATTAGGATTTCTTGACTTGGTTTGTTCGAGCCAAATCGCAAATCATGTAACGTCTTGAGTACATTCCACAACTAGCGAGAATTCGCTGATTATCTTTTCGATAAAAGCTTGCTGCTCCAAACTGATTCTCCCAAGTCCAGTCTTGCTGCTCTAAGTGCGTTCTCAGTGTTGCGAAAGAACGAACCAGTAAGCGATCGCGGTTTCCATTCACTAAAACCACGTTCTTACCGCCGAATTCCATTTGTAGCGCGGCTCTAACGATTTCGGACGTATCGCGTTCTTGAGATAAAGCGGCTCCGAAGTAGAGAAAGAAAGCTAAGCCACCAACAGTACAGAAAGAAGTTAGGAGAATGAGAAGCGAAACGGCAGTTTTCATAACTTTAGGAACTCCAAGATTAATAGGAATCAAGAAGAGGCTGTTTGAGAAGAGTCGTTTATTGCGCTTGTCCGCCCCGGAATGAATTCGGGGCTAACAGAACAAAGTCCACTGAAGGGGACTGAGGAAACGGTTTCAGCCTCTTCAGTCCTGTTCACAGGACTTCGCACCGATAGCCCCGAATTCATTCCGGGGCGAACTCGAACGAAGCGAGAAAACTTTCATGCTTCTCAACCATCTCCTAATACATCTCTATCCGTAAAAATTTCGCAAAGCTTTAGAAGTCCGGATTCCTGCTGCTGTAGTGGATTGAAGTTCCACCGAATTATTTTATGAAAACCGTCACCTCTGCACGTTGGGCTTGGATTATTTCCGCGATCGTCTTTTCCGCGATTTTTCTCACTATTCTGTTTTTCGCTTACATCGGCAAACTTCCGCCAATTCTCACCGAAAACGATAAACTCGCTCATGTCATCCTCTATGGCATTGCCACATTGCTCGGACACAAAGCATTAAGTCAGCGACGAATCAGAATTCTCAATATTCCTGTGCCCGTCTTTCCAGGATTATTCGCCCTGTTTACATTGAGCGAAGAGCTTGCACAAGGACTTTCACCGAATCGAAGTTTGGATGCGATCGACTTAATTGCAAGTTTCTTTGGAATCGCGATCGGGTATTGGTTGGCGGAACGAATCAAATAATCTTGCTTTAGGCACATCAATTATGGTTTCGTGAATTGATATACCTGATTCACGTTCATCTACTTGTTGTCAGAATGCCTTACGCGATCGACTTCGGAACCAGTAACACCGTGATCACTCGCTGGAATGCAGCGACTCAACAGCCTGAAACGCTTTCGATTCCTGGAATTTCTCAACGATTGGCGCAGAATCCGCCGCTGATTCCCAGTTTGCTGTATGTCGAAAATGCGGCTCAAGGGAAGATCACGATCGGTCAACAAGTGCGCGATCGAGCCTTAGATATTAGCAACGATGCTCGATTTTTCCGCAACTTCAAACGGGGAATCGGGACAGATGTACAAGGATTTTTACCCGAATTAGATGGGCAGACGGTTCGATTTGAGCAAGTTGGCGAATGGTTTCTCACTCAGATCATCAATCAACTCAAAACAACTGATCCTGAAATTGCAGAATCGCTAACTTTCACAGTTCCGGTGGATAGTTTTGAGGCGTATCGCCTGTGGTTAGGTCAAATCTGTGAATCTCTGGATATTAATCAGGTTCGGATGATTGATGAACCGACTGCGGCAGCGTTAGGGTATGGATTAAGCGATCGACAAACGCTACTCGTAATCGATTTCGGAGGCGGAACTCTCGATTTATCGATCGTTCAGATCAATGTGAATGAAACCGCTCAATCTAAACCGATGGGATTCATTCTGAAATGGGGGCAGAAATCATTTAAGGAACAGTCAGGACAAAAAGCGAGGATTGCTAGAGTAATCGCGAAAGCGGGACAAAATTTAGGCGGATCAGATCTTGATAATTGGATCGTGGATCATTTTGTGAATACTCAAGGAATTGCAACATCACCCTTAATTGCAAGACTTTCAGAACGCTTAAAGATTCAGCTTTCACTCTCAAATCAAGCACAGGAAGTTTTCTTTAACGATGAAACATTTGAGAGTTACGACTTATCGTTAACACGATCGCAGTTTGAGCAGATTTTAAGCGATCGAGGTTTCTTCACGAAACTCGATGAATCAATGGAGCAAGTTTTACAACAAGCTCGCCGCCAAGGACTTGCTGTAAGTGATATTGATGCCGTTCTCTTAGTCGGTGGAACGGTTCAAATTCCAGCGGTTCAGAATTGGGTGAAACAGTATTTTGATCAGAGCTTAATTCGGTGCGAAAAACCGTTTGAAGCGATCGCACAAGGAGCCTTACAACTCAGTCAAGGAGTTCAACTCAAAGATTTTCTCTATCACGGTTACGGCATTCGCTATTGGGATCGCAGACAAAACTCCCACAACTGGCATCCACTGGTTAAAGCTGGACAACCTTACCCGATGGAGAAGCCTGTTGAATTAGTTCTTGGTGCATCGGTTGACAATCAGCCGAGTATTGAACTGATTATTGGTGAACTCGGAACTGAAACGACGCAGACGGAAGTTTATTTTGATGGTGATCGATTAGTCACCAGAAATCTTTCGACTTCTCAAACTCCGGTGCAGGCATTAAACGATCGAGAGGGATCGCGCAGTATTGCCGAACTTGATCCGCCTGGAGTACCAGGAAGCGATCGCATCAAAGTGCAATTTGTTGTAGATAGCGATCGCTTTCTTAAAATTACGGTGGAAGATCTTCTCACCGATCGAACGCTCGTTGAAGATCAGCCCGTAGTGCAACTCAGTTAAGAATTGCGTTTCCATTGGCTCCAGGTTGCACCGATCGCGCCACCCGCACCCGCCAACATTCCTGCAAACATTCCTTCACCCGTTTTTCTCACCGGGTCTTGAGTCAAACATTGATTCGTGACCACTTTCTCTTGCAAACACTGGCTACTTTCTGCCCAGCTTGCCGATCCACCCAACACAACGCCAGCAGCACTACACACCAATACGACGATCCAAACCGGGGGCTGTTTTTTTCTAGCCATACAATCCTTCGGGGGTGACACTATCCGAACAGTACACATTACTTTACCCGCAGACCGGATTACTCCTATCGAGATTTATGAAGTTTTCGTGTAAATTTTCAAACAGATTTAATCTACCAAAAGGTAGAAATACGGAAAAGCTTGATTTATCAAGGGTTAATCAGATTCCAGCAAATCCGACTAAAATTGAGGGGAGCTTAACATTTAGTTATGATTAAGCGCGATCGTACTTAGAGGAATTTCAGTATGGATGCCGAAACCATTAAAGAACGCATTAAGTTAATTGAAAGCAAGAGAGAATCGCTCCTGAAACTGATGGAACAGCCGAATTTAGGAACGCTGCGGATCGATGTGAATCAGGCACTCGAAGAAATGGATATCTTGATTGACGAGTTTAAGCAGACCTTCCCGGATGCTTAATCTTCGGTTGTTCTCAGTTGCCAGTACACCAATAAAAGCGCAATCAGCAATAGAATTGTTGCCGCCGCTGCTGCATACCCAAAATCAAATTGGGCAAACGCTTGATCGTAAATGAAGTAGACGAGCAGGTTTGTGGAATTCATGGGACCACCGCCCGTGATCACGTAAACTTGCTCGAAGCTTCTAAGGGTAAAGATCGCAGTCGTCACCGTGACAAATACGATCGTGGGTTTCAATCCCGGCAGTGTGACATATCGAAACTTCTGCCAACTGTTCGCGCCATCTAATTCTGCTGCTTCATATCGACTAATCGGAATCGTTTGCAGTCCCGCTAAGAACACGACCATATTGAATCCGATCTGCTTCCAAACACTCAGCAAAATCAAAACTGGCATTGCCCAAACGGTACTTTGGAGCCAAGGAATTGCTGGAATATTAATTGCACTAAGCCACTGATTAATCACGCCATCGGTTTGAAAGAGCCAGCGAAATCCCAATCCAACCGCAACGAGGGAGGTAATGGATGGGATAAAGTACGCTGCCCTCAACAGTCCGCGAAATTTGATCGATTGATTTAGCAATACGGCTAGACCCAGCGGAATGATCAAACTGGGAATCAAAGTTGCGATCGTAAAATAAACGGTATTCCCAATCACCTGCCAAAAATCGGGACTAAGCAACAATCGCCAATAATTTCGCAATCCAATCCAGCGCACTCCCGCCCGTGTAAAGCTGCCAGTTGTGAAACTGAGATAGCACAGGTATGCGATCGGATAAATCACAAATACACTCAGCAAAATCAGTGCAGGTGCAAGAAAGATCCAAGCCGCGATCGCTTCTCGATCCAACAAACGTGAGAATCCGGAATCTGATTTAGCTTTGGTGGAATCAAGAAGCATATCGATCGCTCAAATAGATAGTAATTTTAGGGTTAGACGATGCTAAAGAAAATCGGTCTGAGTGTTGCTTTGATTGTATTTTGTCCTATGTTGGTAGCGCGATCGCAAGCTGCTCCAACTGAAAGTTCCGTCATTCAACAATTAGCGGGACGCTGGGAAAAACCAATCACCGACACCTCATCACCCGCTCCCGGAGGATTCCGATTCTTCCCGGATGGCAGAGTGATTTGGTCACTTCCAGGTGGATACGACTTCGCCACTCGGATTGCGATCGTGGGAACTTACATGATCGATCCTAAACCCAAACCGATGCACATCCATTTTCAGTTCGGCAATTCGGAAGCGCCACGAGAAGATCAGCCGCCCGTCGTGTTTGAGTTTCAAAATCCTCGATCGCTCTTGTTGCAACAAAGTAAAAGTTGGAATCCGGGACAATTCGAGCAACCACCAGAATTCACGAAAGTTTCAGATCAAACCGTTTCTTTACCAGAATCAGCCCAACTTACTCAAGCTGAGCAATCCAAAACAGGTGAAGGACAGCTTATGATGCAGCATCTCACTTTGTCTGCACTTTACTACAGCGTTGAGAAAAAGCAATTTCCGAAAACGTTATCTGAACTCGGACTTAGCAGTGGTGCGACTCGGAACTATCGCTATCAACTACAAGCAAAAGCAAATCAGCTAACGCTGATTGCTCTACCGACTCAAGGGAATTTAAATAGCTATATCGCGATCGTGGCGCAATTTCCGCAGCCAAATTCAGACGAAGTGAAATACATTGCTGCAAAAGCGTGTCAGTCTGTGCGTCCTTCTCGTAGTGCTCCCTCAGTGCCTCGGATTCCAGACGATCGTGCTATGGGAACGAATTTGATCGAATGCAGTTCTAGCTCGAAAGAGATCGACTTATAAGAACTATCCGGAGCACGATCGCATTTCTGCGTCAAAAGAATTACAGACTATGACAACCCGGATGAGCCGAAGAATTGGATGGAAGGTAGGCGATATTTTGACTCGATCGATGAAGGTGTCAAACCCTTTCAAAAAGCGAGATATTTACTGTTTCTAAGAGGACGGAATGTATATTTTGTCTCCGGCGTAGTGTACGGGAGATACAATCTCGATGGCAAAGACCGATCGGAAGAAAATCTTTTTCGGTGGGCGAACTTTGAGCAAATTCGCAAAGTAGCGAGAGAACGGTTTAAGGAAAGATGATGAGCAGAATCGGTTTGATTGGAATTTTAGGAATCGCGATCGTATACCCAAGTTCAATCGCGCTTTCACAATCGAATGAATCTCAGCAGTTAGTCGGGCGCTGGGAAACACAAGTTAAAAGAACTGATACCCCAATCGGAATGCAGTTTTCTCCATCTGGCAAGCTAATTCTTGCGGTTGACATGGGATCAGGTACTCAAACCCGAATGGCATACTCGGTGAATTACTCGATCGATACGAAACCCAAACCGATGCACCTTGATTTCAGGCTAGAAAAGCCCCGAAACGAGCAAGAAAAGCTACCTGTTTCTACGATTTTTGATTTTCCCAGTCCCGGTACGTTGCGAGTTCATGTGAAGAACTTAAACATGAGGCAACCTAGACCGACACAATTTGATCAGCCTGCGGAATTCTCAAAAGTTTCAGATAGCGCGATCGCTTTCCCCGATGTCGCCAAACTCAAACCAGCCGAGCAATCGACCGATGGCGAAGGACGACTTGTGGTTCAGAACTTGGCGATGTCTTCTTTGTATCACTCTCTAGAAACGCAGCAGTTTCCAACGTTGACTCAACTAGGACTCAGTAACGGTCAAACTCAGAACTATCGCTATCAACTCCAAGCGACCTCCGATCGTCTAACGTTGATCGCACGTCCGAACAAAGACAATCTGAAAAGTTACATTGCGGTTGTCTTAAAGTTCTCGATCGAAGGTCAAAATATCGGCGCGACTAAAGTTTGCCAGTCGGCTCGTCCTGCTCGGATTGCGCCACCGATGCCAAAAATCCCTGATCCACCAAATGGAATTCTTGCTAGAGATTCGATTCGATGTGGAATTGGTTCAGAAGCGATCGACTTTTAAGAAATTGTTTCTACCTTCGATCGCGTTCCTCACGTTAAACTGAGAGCCTGTTTTTTAGAAAGGCTCTCATGGTTGCGCTGATTTCACCTGATTTCGCTGAGTTTCCACCCCATCCCCGCCTCAAAATCGGTGTGATGGCTTCGGGAAGTGGCAGCAACTTTGAAGCGATCGCGCAATCGATCCAAGATGGGCATCTGAATGCAGAAATTCAGGTCGTGATCTATAACAATCCGGGTGCGAAAGTCGTCGATCGAGCAAATCGTTTCGGCGTTCCGTCGGTCTTACTCAATCATCGAGAGTTTGCTAGTCGAGAAGATTTGGATCAAGCGATCGTAGACACTCTAAAGCAGCATTCGGTCGAGTGGGTGATCATGGCGGGATGGATGCGGATTGTCACTCCGGTTTTGATTGAGGCATTTCGCGATCGTATTCTCAACATTCATCCGAGTTTGTTACCGAGCTTTAAAGGAAATCGCGCTGTAGATCAAGCCCTCCAAGCGGGAGTTCAGATTACAGGCTGCACTGTCCATTTAGTCGTTCCAGAAGTGGATAGCGGAAAAATTATCATACAGGCAGCCGTTCCGGTGATAGAGGGCGATACTGTCGAAGCCTTACAGAGTCGGATTCACGCCCAAGAACATCGAATCTATCCGGCTGCAATTGCGATCGCTGCGATACATTCTGTTACCGATGATGATAGGCATCAGTCTTAAGGATGATGTGAATTCTTTCTGGAGACGGCATGATACTTACAGATTGAGAAGCTCATCGTCTAACACAAGGGCAGTCCAAACCGGGTAGGGACTGCTTTTTTATTGGAAATTTTTAGAACTCTTCCCAAACTTGCACACTTCAGGCACAATCAAGCGATACCGTATTGCAAGTGCCACGCATGGAAGCTTTTTTTAGCCAACTCATACAGTTAATCGTTAACGGAATTTCGGTTGGAAGTATCATTGCTCTCTCTGCGGTTGGCTTAACGCTAAGCTATGGAATCCTGCGACTGTCGAATTTCGCTCATGGCGATTTCATGACGATGGGCGCTTATTTTACGCTGCTGTTTAATGCGATCGGCATCAATATCTGGGTGTCGATGGTCTTTTCTGCGATCGCAACAATTGGCATGACGCTCCTGGGTGAAGCGCTGCTTTGGTCGCCGATGCGGAAAAAACGAGCGACTGCAACCACGCTGATTATTATCTCGATCGGGCTTGCGCTCTTTATTCGGAATGGCATTATTTTCATTTGGGGGGGCGGCAACCAGCGATACAATCTGCCTGTTGCGCGTGCCCTCTCGTTTGGTGGAATTACGATTCCGTTTAATCAGATTGTGGTGATTGTCCTTGCAGTGATCGCGATCGCGGGACTTCATTACTTGCTGCAAAATACCAAAATTGGGAAAGCGATGCGGGCAGTCGCGGACGATCTGGATTTAGCGAGAACGACTGGGATTAATGTCGATCGAGTCGTGCTTTGGACTTGGATTATCGCGGGCGGATTAACTGCGCTTGGTGGCAGTATGTTGGGATTAGTGGAAGCAGTCCGTCCGAATATGGGATGGTTCTTGATTTTGCCGCTGTTTGCTTCGGTGATTTTGGGTGGAATTGGTAATCCTTACGGCGCGATCGCAGGTGGACTGATTATTGGACTCGCTCAAGAAGTCGGATCTGGAATTTCCGATCTTTTGACTCCAGTTGCAACGAACCCGATCGCACAATTTATTATCAATACAAGACTTTTTACAGCCCAATACAAACTAGGAATTGCACTGCTGATTATGGTGATTGTGCTGTTAGTGCGTCCGCAAGGATTGTTCAAGGGAACGGCTTAGAATGCGATCGCGTAAATACTCTCGAACTTCAAAGAAATCATTCCAAGGAATGTAAGGCTTATGGCGTTCTTCTAAATAGCGGGTTAGTGGCGATCGGGCGAATACGATCGAGGCAGATAATGCCATGTTTAAATCTGTAATTGAATCTCCGATCGCGATCGTTTGATCTGCCTGATATTTCGCCATAATTTGCGCCTTTGCGACCAATTCCGTTCCCCCCTCATAAGCAGAATGAACTTGCAAAAACGTTCCTCTTGTATCGACCTCCATTGCATGAATCGCATGAATTCGATCCTTGAGCGGATTCAGGACAGATTCGACCATTCCCGTTAACCCACCAGAAATCACGACAAATGGAATTTCTTCCGTTTTAAGAAAATCGAGAAATTCCAACAGTCCTGGACGAATCGGTTGTGCTCGTGTGAATTCAATGATTTCGCTATATCGAACCGATGGAATGGATTGAATAAATCGCCGTACACCTTCGCGTAACGTTAAGCGTTTCGCATAAATCTCAGGTAGTAATCGTTCTGCTAATACGGGTGTAAAGTGTTTCAGCATTGCGACAAATGTTTCGGATTGTGTGATCGTCCCGTCAAAGTCACAAAATACAATACGTTTCATAAGCTGACTCACTTCTGTTGTTTTATTTGTTGCTAGGAGCGAATACTTTTTATACTTTAATTCTCATTTGATTAAACCTTGAAACATTAACTAAAGCTAGAGGTTTTCAAGTTTCACATGTCAGAAACTCAAAATAATGGATAATCCTGTTCGAGAACTGACTATGAACTTCCAAATCAGATTGCCTCAAGAGGCTTTAAGTCATTTTGCTCATCGTGCGATCGAGAAACATTTCCGTAAGGCAATGAAACACGAAGAGGATGTGCTTGCCGATCGCGATCCGGAAGCTCTTCATCAAATGCGGGTTGGTTTACGTCGTCTCAGAACTGCGATTCAAGTGTTCGGATTCGCTGTGGAGTTACCCAAATTCGTCAACGATGCCAAAATTCGGAAATTCGCTCAAATCCTTGGAGCCGTGCGCGATCTGGATGTTCTCAAGCTTGAACTGACTTCTCATCCAGATCTGCCAGAAGCAGAACAGAAAGCGCTGAAACAAACATTGAAAAAATTAGATCATCAGCGATCGCAAGATTTCCATCAGTTAGAAAAGACTTTGAATTCTCGTAAGTATGACGAATTCAAGCAGGCGATGGAAGATTGGTTAGCACTGCCGCAATTGAGTACGATCGCGCAATTACCCATTCAAGATGTGCTGCCCGACATTTTGCTGCCGCTGATTAGTGAAATTCTTCTGCATCCAGCCTGGTTAATTGATGTCGAATTTGCGGGTGATGAAAAAATCTTTGCGCCAATCACACCAGAATCGATTCGATCGCAATTAAAACAAGATGATTTGCTTCACGATCTGCGTAAGCAAATGAAGCGATTACGCTATCAGACCGAGCTTTTTACTGATTTTTACGGTGAGAACTATCAAAAGCAAGTTCAAGAGTTTCAGAACATTCAGGAAGTCTTAGGGCAGATTCAAGATAGCGTGGTGTTGCAGGAATTTCTGGATCGGCATTTAGACGAATCGATCGAGAAACTCTGCCCAGTTTTTGCGAATCAGCTTGACCAAAAAAGAGCGATCGCGTTTAAAGAATGGCGATCGCTCCAACAAAAATATTTAGATTCAGAATCCCGCAATCAGTTACGACAGCTTGTTTTGCAGCGTTGAATTAAGGAGAAAAATAGTATCCCCACTGATGAGTAATTCTGGAGCCGTTTGAAGTTTTGATCCATCGTTGATGTGGACTGTTTTCATCAAGGTCAGTCCAAGTAAAGGTTCGAGCCGTTCGATCGGGAAAATAACCGACCGGAACGTATCCTTCATGCCAGTGGGCGAATTCGACCAAACCAACACGATCGCAGCTTGCCATAATCTGAGCGCTCATTGTCGCCATCAACTGAGGTGAACTCATTAGCCCTTGATACAATCGCGTCCCGTCTCCTGATAACCGAAATGTCAGAATTTGAGTTCGCTCAGTGGGATAGTCATAGAAATAATTCCGAATGCCGTTGTTATCAAACACCACTTGCGGCGTAATTGAACGACGCGCAGATTTCCAGGGAATGAAGTAACCGCGTTGTACCAAAGAAGATTTGACCGAAGCGATCGCGCTTTCACAACTGGCAGAACTGTCAGGAATTCGAGCGCTACCGGGTGGTTTCGCATTAGCAATTTGCGGGAAAACGCTGAGAGTTGCGATCGCGATCGCGGAGAGAGAAGCTTTTTTGATGAAATGCACGAGTCAGTGAGTCCTAAACACTACACTGATCAACACGACGATCGAGGTGCGTTACGGATTAGAGGGTGTTTGAAAAGTATAAAAAGCGGCTTTGCTGCGTTGCGAGTTCGCCCGGACATGAAGCTCTGGGCTAATGGAGGAAACCCCACTAAACTGGGCTAAGAGCGTAATTCGGAGTTCTTAGGAGATTTATCGAAAACAAATTACCCGCTGTCTTCGGCTTCGCTCAGTCAGCTAGAGATCGCGCCCTGAGCGAAGCCGAAGGGCAGTCTTTCAAGCGGTAAGCTCTTTCGTAGAAATCTCCTTAGCCCAGTTTAGTGGGCTTCCCACGATTAGCCCGGAGATTCATGTCCGGGCGGGTGAATGCGATCAACGATTACTTCTCAAACACCCTCTTAGACAGACTCGATCGTTGCCCTCACCCTAGTTCTCTCCGCGCAAAGAGGATTCAGGGATGAGGGCTAGTAGAAATCAGCCTTTTTCTATTCTCCCTCTAGTACCGAAGGAATTCCCAAGACCGGGCAAGCGAACGATTTACCCAATTGTCGAATTAATGGGTGCTGCGGTGAATCACAACCCAGAATCAGCAAAGAAGCTTTCTCGGTTGCCACAACGGCTTTCAACTCATTCGCAACCGTTCCAAAGCGCAAATGTGTTTTCAGCGAACCTCGCCATTCTTCAGCCATACAGCGAGCGTTCCAGAGAATTCGATCGGCTTGTTCAAACAATTCAGCCGTTCCGAATTGTGCCTTTGTTGACGTTTCCAGTTCTGCGATCGCGGTTCGGCTGGTTCGCCATTCGCCTTCCGCTTTCAGCTTTTCTTTCGGTTTGCGACCTGAATCAAACGAGGAAATTCGATTCATTACGCTGTCAGCGACTACATACACAACTTGAACTGTGACTTGCTTTCCAGTCGCCAACCGAGTTTGGTGAGCAATCCACAGCGTCAAATCAAGCGCTGTCTGACTGCTCGGAGAATTAGAATATCCGACTACGAGATTAATCTCAGACCCTTCTGCTTGAAACAAACCCGATGCCGGAATCAGCATCATTTTTTGGACGAGATCAGTACGACCGAGCGTTCCTTGGAGTCGTACCAGCATGGAATGAACGTTCATTGAGTGCAACCTCTCCTAACTACACGACGCACGAGAGGTGGGTTGAGGGAGTTTTTCGATCGAAAAACACGATCGATTCAGTTCAGGATACTCAGAATTGCAATTGCATACTGAGTTATCCTCCCATTGCCGACGGAGTTAGCTGACGGGCTAAGACTGGAAGGTGTCTTTCTCAAACCAATGTTCAAGATTCGCCCCAAGAATTGGTTCCTCCGCTCTATTTCGATTAGATTAGGCGACCCACAGATTAGCTTCCCTAGTATTTACAAAACGAACTTGTGGATAGTTTGGCAACAAAAAACCAGGCATCCTGGTTTTCACTGTACTTAGATAATTTAGAACAGGTGAGCAAGTAAGAACTGCTACTTTCAAAACAAAAAGGCAAGGTTTCATAAAATTCTAGCCTCAGTAGCAAATTCGTTCTCATTATACCAACTGCTTTTTGAAATCCCCAATTGTTTCAAAAACTGTATTCTCATTTACAGCAATAATCTCTGACTTCATTCATCAGTTTCCGCTATGACAGACAGAACTCCATCCATCCTCAGAACGAAATAGTAGCGATCGTAACAACTTAATGATTTGTAAACTGAATTTCGTCGTTGGAGTTGAGCGGCTGTGACTTCGGAGTTTCCAACATTTTCTGATAAAGCCGCGCTGCTCGGCTAGAACGCTTGAACCTATCCAAAAGTTCTACGTAAGCGAACGGGAGCGCAATAATCCAAAACACACTCGCGATCGTAATCATGAACAGTGAAATTTTTTGGTCTTCTTGAGTGAGATTGTCTTCGTCGTGGCGGAAAAATTCAAGCCAGCTAATGAAGAGAATGGGTATGACCGCCAGATAAAACAATCCCAAAATCAATAATAAAACCTGCATAGCAAACATCCCTCAAACTTGCACAATGCCAGGATCTCAATCCGTTTTAGTGTTCCCAGTGCCCCTGAGCAAGACGCAGCATTCACTCCTTTCTATCGATATTATTCAGATCTATCAGGGTAAGTGGATAGAATCGCGACGGCTTGCAGCATAACGTTACATGAACAAGGTGCGAAAGGAAATTCTACGAAGTGCTAATTGTTGCTCACACGGGCACTCTAACACATCAGTGATCTTGATCACTCACGATGAAACAATAAACTCACTCCCAAAAGAGAAATCAGGACACCGATGACGGATCGCATACTAACTCGATCTCCTATTGCTCTGCTCAGAGGTATGACAAAAAGTGGACTGGTACTACTCAATGCCTGCGCGATTCCAGTAGTGGCGTATTTTAGCGAGGTTTGCTGGAGCCAGATGCCTAGATAAGTACTAATAAAGGCAGTTCCAGCAATAATTGTAAGCAATCTACGATCGCGTAAAGGTTTAATCATTTCGCGAGGTTGATTTCGCAACAGTATCCAGATGAAAAGTACGATCGTGCCTCCAAACAATCGAATTAGCGTACTCCACAAGGAATCGATCTCGGTGCTAACTAATGCGGATCGGGACATGACTGCGCCTGCTGCCTGACCGATTGCCGCCAATAGTCCGTACAGACTTCCTAAAAGGGGGCGAAAGTTCCCCTGCTGCTCTGAAGTGCGTTCTAAGATGACCCAGATTACTCCTGCGATCGTCAATCCAATGCCAATCCAAGCGGATAGTGCTAACCGCTCCTGAAGAAAAATTAGTGCTAGAACTGCGGACATGGGAGGCGCAAGCGTTTCAAACAATAGAGTTCGTCTTGCACCGATGCAGTTTAGGGCACTGAAATAGGCAGTATCTCCGAATCCGATGCCAATCACGCCGCTGAGAAAAAGCATGAGAAACGGTGTGAATTCGATCGAGGGAATGGATTGTCCAGTGATCAGAAATGTGAGGCACAGAAGAACGATCGCGACCCAGCCTTTCGTGAAGTTCAGAGCAAGCGGGCTGATTTGTCGTCCGACTCCGGTGTAAACGATCGAGCCACATGCCCAGATGAATGCGGCGGTCAGTGCGGCGAGTTCGCCTCGATATTGAAGAAAAAATGACATTCAAGCGAAACCAATCAACTTGATGATTCTAAGACGCTCTATTTCCGCTGCTGAATGAAATCGAATTTCGGAGGTTGCATCGCTCCTTTATTTATCCAAAGTAAACCGAGATTTGCGACCAATCCTAAAATTGCCACACCGAATGCAATCTTGAAATACAACGGAGGTCGATCGGCTTGTCCTATCCCGATCGATTCCCACTCAGTATTCGTCTCAGTTTCTTGCGGTTCCTCGATTGCAGGAAGAGCCAGCAATTGATTTCGAGCAGCTTTAGCTCTAGAGAAGGGCAGCGCTTCGATTCCCAGCAATTGTTGAATGAATTGTTTTAGGGACTGATCCGCGATCGTATTCCAGCGCGGATCTTGGATCGGATTCCAATATCCTGGCGGATTCAGTTCGCCAAGGAGCATTTGAGTCGCGATCGTGCCCAAATCTCGGAGATCTTGCTGTTTCTGTTCATTCAACGATCGGGTAGACAGCATTTCTGGCTTCACTACACTTTCCCAGAGCGTAAAGTCTCGCAAATACACTTGAAACTGGTCAGTCCAAGCTTGTGATTCAGGAACAATCAGAAGACTCTCTAGAGTTAAATTGCCGTGTGCTGTGCCTTTCTGTGTCTCTCCGTCTGCAAAATCGACCATTTGACCATGCAGAAACCAGAGGGATTGCAACACTTGTGAGAGAAAATGTCTAACTGTTGGGGTTGAAAGCCTGCCCTGGCTTTCTAGGTAGTGTTTCAGCGATTGTCCAGGGTGATGAGGAGAGCGCAAAACCATGTAACAGCGCTGATCCTTTACTGAAACGAACATATCTTGCGGAATCAACAATCGAAAATCTTGAACGCCTCCGCTGTGAAGCTCGATCGTTTCTAAAGGTCGAAGTGCGGCTTCCATGTGCTGCATCTCAACGGCTGTCCACCAAAACGAATAATATTCCTTCACCAGCACAGGACTGTCTGTGGCAAGATCAGTGCCGCTGTAGAGTCGCACTCCCGGTTGATTTTCAGTGAGAGACGCGATCTCGTAATGTCCCCGTAGCCCACTTAAAATCCTGCCTTCCAATGTTTTTGGTTCAGTAGCGCTCTCCTGAGTCATGGATGTCGATCGATTCTTACTCTGCATTAGATTTTCAGGTTCATTCCTGATAATCATTACTTCTCATACTTTTCCGCGCATCAGTGGCGACTGAGTGACAGTTTAGTGTCAGAACGATCCCGTCCTGATAAAGTAACATTCGATTGTAGACAGAAATGGTGTTAGAATTCGGTTTCTTTAGGGTGAGTGTGATACTGCACAGTGTGTTTGATCAAACAGACAATTGTGGTTTTGATCTGGAATGCTTTCAAATATGGGAAAGCATGAGTCAAACTATGGAACGGACGACCGTAGAAAAGAGGTATGAAAGAACACTCAATGCAGATTGAGGCACAATCTACCATTCAAACGACTCAGACGGATCGGGGAATTCAGTTCTGTCAGAGCTTCGCGATCGCAAATACTGGAGTAGATGCGAAGCGTTCTGCGGTATATTTCTGGCTGGAAGTGACTGAACCTAGCTTCTTTTCTTTGATTGAATGGCATTCTTTCTCGCCTGCGTCTCCTGCGTATTTGGAACCTGGAGAGACGCGAAATATTACGCTCAATTTCGATGTGCCAACTCAAGCGGCTCCGGGCACTTATCACTATACGATCGCTTATAAGTCTGAACAAAATCTTGAAAAAACGATTCGCTGTCCGCTTCAGTTTGAAGTGCCGTTAATGCAGCGCAATCGGTTTAAGAAAACATTAAATTTTAATCTTGCTCCCGCAACAACTTCTGATGCTCCTTACCGCTTGCAGCCAGGTCAAGCGGTCACATTCACGCTCAGCATTGAGAATCGATCGACGATTTCAGATCTAATCTATCTCAACTGTTCAGAACTCCCGTCTGACTGGTTCACGATCGACTATCACAATCAAGAAGCAGAACCACTAGGCATTGTTCAACCGATCAAAGGGTTGCGGCTCGAAGCTCAAGAAAGTGGCGAAATCCAATTCACGTTTCATCCCCCGATCGGAACTCCAGCCGGAAGCTATTTTCCAACGCTGCAATTAATTTCGATGAATTCTCCTGACCTGCTCACGCTGGATGTGATCTATGTGCAGGTATTACCAGATACTCGGTTAGAAACTGAACTCATTCCAAAAGTACGATCGATTCCGCGAGAGTTTCCGAGTTTTACGCTCAGAGTGCAAAATCGCGGCAATGTGGAGCGGAAACTGAAATTAGAAACGAGAGGGGCTGAACAGCGATTTCAGTTTGTGACTGATAGTAATGGCATGACGATCGCGCCGAATCAAGAAGCTTCGATCGTGCTTCGAGCAATTCCGCGCAATCGTTGGCAGCGTCCTTGGTGGGGCAAGCCTCTACGGTCAACGGTTAACTTTCATTTGATTCCGATCGATGCGATTTCAGATCCGCCGTATCCAGCACAAGCAAAACTAATCTGGCTCCCTCACCCAAAATGGGTTCTAGCTGGATTGATGCTGCTAGGAGCCGGATCACTCTTGATGCTGGTTAGCTTGTTGTATCGCTTTAACCGTCAACCGATTACCACGGCAGATATTGTAGAGTTCAACCCGACTAAGCGAACTTATCTAGAAGGTGCGAGTAATGCGGTTCGGCTGAATTGGACAGTGCAAAATCCTGAAACTCTCGATCGATTAGTGATTGCTCAATTGAATGAAGGCGCGGAAATTCAAACAAAAGCGTATGATTTTTCGACTTCAATTCCAAAGGAACTGCAAGCAAAAACTAATAAAGATAATGGCTGTCGTCGGCTAGAGTCAGATAAGCCTGCTCAAGCTGCACCTGTGTTTTGGGAACTTCCACTGCCCGATCTACCGTGGTTTTCTTCACTACAACAGCCTGCTCAATACACGAAGGTGGAATGCCAGGGAATTCCCTTTGTGTCTTCACAGTCTGGAGCATTCAAGTACAGATTGAAGCTGTTTGATAAGTCTAATGCTCGTGTCCCGATCGTAGAAGAAACGACAGATACAGTAACCGTGAAATCGACTGGATCATCGCAGTCTCCAGAGCAAGCAGCGGCTTTCATGCCACGATCGGCGGAACAAGGGCGCAAGCCTGAAATTGTATCTTTCACGCTGAATGGACAAGACGCGATGAGCCAACTGACTCATACTTTCTCGGTTGGTAACAATGAAGTTGCAAACATTGTCGTCTCTTGGGCAGTTCAAGATGAGGCAGGCTTAGAAGTTGAACTTTTACCATTCACAGGATCAGTCAATTCTCAGGGTTCAATTACCTATCCGATTACGCCTGGAAATGTGAAAACAATCACGCTCACGGCTCGAAATCGTGCAGGAGAGCAGGTAACACAATCTGTGGATATTCAAGTCGTCGTTGCCGATCGTCCGCGCCCGATTCGATCGACCATTCCTCGATCGACTCCACAACCGACTCCGAGTGCAACTCCGCCTGAAGTGGCTCCTGAACCACCAGAATCAACCGATACCCCAACGCCTGAACCGTCTCCGACTACGACTCCAACGCCTGAACCGTCACCGACTGATTCTCCCCAGCCTTAATGTTTTCTGGGACTGAGCAGCGATTGAAAATACAAGCTACCGACTGAAATTAGAAATGCTAGATATGCAATCGCTTGAACCAAATAGAGTCGATCGGTGTATCCAAACAATGCACTCAGAATTGATCCAGGGAACTTCTCAGCAGGTAAGACTTTACTCAAGTTCCAGACCATTCCACCCAGTACACAGTCGCGATCTTGAGGTTTCGCAAATCGCTCGTAGAAGAAACACAGAGAAGCTGATCTACGATCAACCTGTGATAGTGCGCTCATTCCGGCATCGAAATGTCCTAATGCTGTAACAACCAAGCCAGAAACAATCAAGAGCAGCAAAATTCCCATGACCATGAAGAACTTCCGAACATTCAGGCGAGTTCCCCAGCGGAATAACACTGCTCCGATCGCGGCTGCAACTCCAATTCCACCCAATGCACCTAGAGTTGGAACAATTCCCTGCTGAAACTTACCTGCAATGAATAGAACTGTCTCAAAACCCTCTCGCACCACTGCAAAAAAGACCAAGCCAAAGATTCCCCAACCTGCCTGAGCATCCTGCTTTAGAACTGATCCAATTGCACCTTCAACATCTTGTTTGAGCGATCGAGCATTCCGAGTCATCCAAATCAGCATCCAACTGAGACATGCGATCGCTAATACACTAAACGATGCTTCTAGAAATTGCTCAACGGAACTGCCTGCTGCACCCGCCTGTTGCACGACCCAGCCAAACAATACGCCAATCATGCCACTCGCGGCGAGTCCAACCCCAACTCCGCCCCAAACCCAACCTCGAAGATTGCGTCGGTCTGCTTTATTCAAATATGCCAACACAATCCCAATGACCAAGGCAGCTTCGACCCCTTCGCGCAGGGTAATGACAAACGTTGGGATAGCAGAACTGAGATCCATTTTTGACTCCAACAAGTGCATCAAACATCTAAAAAGGCAGACCTCGATCGAGATCTGCCTCAACACTCTATCTAAGAGGCTTTTGCAACTTTTTGAGTGTTGCTTTCGATTTCTTTAATCAATCCTGCAACTTCATCGCTGGTGTGGACAAGCTTTTCAGGTGGAGTGACCGCTTCCCAAGTTTTCGATAATTCAGCAAGTTTCTGTCCGATCGCTTTTTCTGCATCTGGCTGAGACTTGAGCATTGCACTAGAGATGCCTTTGAATAGTTCATTAGCATAGAGAACAAAACCGCGTGAGTCTTGATATTCAATCACTTGAGCAATTTTATTGTTTGCGATCGCGGCTCCGTATTCAGAGTTCGCGGTGTCTAACAATCCATTGATCACTTGCAGAACAAATTTTGGAGATTGACGCTCGGATTCAGGAAGTGCATTGATTGCAGTCTCGATCGCTTGCATCGAAGTTTGATAACCTGTGCTTACTTTTTCCGCATTTTTAGCACCCGCTTTCACTTCATCTTGCAAAGCAATCAAAGGAGCTTTGAACTCTGCAACTTTGCGCTCAGGCAATTGATCTTCCACGTCTGCATAGATTTCTTCAACGGGATGCCCGATGTGAGGTTCTGCTTGCTCTGGTTTGTTCAGGTCTAATAGTTCTTTCGCAACGTAGAGATGCCCTTTCATCAAACCGAGCTTGGTCATGTAATCGATATCTTTGGCTTCACCTTCGAGCTTAATATCTTCGATCGTGACTAAATCTTTGATTTGATCAAATTGTTGCTGAGTGATGACGTTTTTAGCGACCAATTCCTCAGTTTTGCCGTAGGGACGGCTTCCTTGAATTTTGTTGGATAGTGCTGGAACACCGAGTTTAGCTTCTAGCTTGTCGAGTTCAGACAGAATTGCACTGTTAATGTTGATCTTTCTGCTACCTTGCATCGAGTGAGTTGTAGCGGTATCGGTTGCAGCAGGAGCAGAACTGGTTGTGTTGGGGGTCTGAGAACCGCACGAAATCAAGATACTCAAGCCCACTGCACAGAGAAAACAAGCCAAAAACTTAAACTTGATAGACATGATTTGAGGTTCCAGAAATGAAGTGAGGATTCGACTATTGAGAAAATTTCTAATTATGTATCGGCATCGCTCATTGTGTGGCTTAATCAAAGTTTTTGTCAATAAAGAAGATGTTAAATTCAACTAAGGAGATTTATCGAAAACAAATTACCCGCTGTCTTCGGCTTCGCTCAGTCAGCTAGAGATCGCGCCCTGAGCGAAGCCGAAGGGCAGTCTTTCAAGTGGTAAGCTCTTTCGTAGAAATCTCCTAAGCATTGGGAATGACATTTAAGGAGATTTATCGAAAACAAATTACCCGCTGTCTTCGGCTTCGCTCAGTCAGCTAGAGATCGCGCCCTGAGCGAAGCCGAAGGGCGGTCTTTCAAGCGGTAAGCTCTTTCGTAGAAATCTCCTAAGCATTGGGAATGACATTAAACTCGCCCATGCAACCAGATTCCGCCATATAGTCCTGGTGAGGGTGAAACATAAATTTGCCTGTGTGATGAAAGCTGAACTCCAGAATATGCCGCTCAGCCGTTCCCATCGTAATCACATCTGTTTCCTCAGTTGGCTCCAATGTTCGCCCCGTGCGATAGACCTTGAACATGTTTGCATGAAGGTGAAAAGTTACTACCGGATCAAATTCGATCATGTTGAGAACATACAATCGCACTAACTGATCTTGCTGAATTGGGATCGGATTGTGCATGTAATAGTCGGGTAATCCATTGAAGGCGTAGAGTTCATTTTTACGATCGTCATTCACGTCGTATCCCGCCATGATCAAGACCATTTCATCCGCAGGCGGTCTCGGTGTGGGCGGATCGATAATGAACATTCCATATAGACCTTTCCCAACATGGCGGGTGATTGGCTCGATATGACAGTGATAGAGATGCACTCCATAAGGCTCTGCATCGAATTCGTAGATTTCTACCGTGTTATTTTTTACAGGTTTCACACCGTCCATCTCTGACGCATGAGTGCCATGAAAGTGCAGCGAGTGTGAGTGTCCAGCTTTGTTGTAAAAAATAACGCGGATTCGATCGCCCTCAGTTGCCCGAAACGTTGGACCTGGAACTCGTCCATTTAGATTCCAAGTGACAAATGTATTTGAGCCATTTAACTGCAATGGAGAGGTTCGCGCCTCAACTCGAAATTCTCGAACGGTTCGACCATTTTCCTGAGTCACGGTTCCAGAGTCAAACTCGCGCAAAACTGCCATCGGATTCGCGGCATCTTTGGTTTGTGGAATGTCGATCGGGGGAATGATGACTTTGCGATCGCGCCGTTGGTTGAGTCGATTTAACCCCAAGACTGATCCCGCTACTCCTGCACCTGAGAGCAGTCCGAGTTGAAGCAATTGCCGTCGGCTTAGAGTCTTGAGAAAGTTTGTAGTTGACATGAGAGATGCTACCGTCTATCGAAAGAGGTAGATGGATCAGCTTCAAAATTATCAATGATTTTTCAATTTGAAGCAAGCATATTGGCAATCATTCTCAATACGATTTGTGCAGTTAAATTAGAATTTGTTCAAAAATCGAGATATAGTGCCGCGAATTTTATTTGCCAAGGTATTGAGGCAAGACGGTTTGCTGATCGTTATTGCGATCGCTGATACTCATTCCAGGCTTGTACTAAGTTTCCTCGCATCAATCCCGCAACCGCATTCAAGGTTCGGAGTTCTTTCAAGTTCGGATCGAGTGCGATCGCTCTATCTAATGCTTTCTGTGCAGCTTGAGGACGAAAATCATATAGATTCACAAATGCGAGATAAGCGTGAGCAGCAGGATTCTTTGAATCGAGTTGGGTAACTTTTTCTAACATGTCGATCGCGGGTTGAACTCTTCGTTTCAAAACATTCGATAATGCGACTCCGTAAGCGAATTCTAAATTGTTCGGTTCTTGTTGTAATCGGTATTCTAAAATCTGTCTCGTTTGCGTGACATAATCTTGATTTGGATCGTATTGATTCAATTGTCCAACTTTGGCGAAAATGCGATCGAGCACTTTGATTCCCTGCGGCATTGTGGCAGCAAGCGATCGAAGTTGGGTAACAGAATCGACTTCTGGCGCTTCGATCTCTGTTGTTGGCGAAATCGTTAATTGAAAATCAGGACTATCAATGGCGTAAGTTGCTCCGGTTTCGCGATTCAAATAAGCAGCAGTTAACGTGTAAGTACCTTGAGCGTTGGTGGGAGGAAGAGCGGCGAGGCGTTCAGTGACTTGGAAAGCAGCATCATCAGAATTGGCAGGCGCGTGAAGGGTTCCAAGCGCGATCGCATGATCGTGAAACCATCTCGGAGCAGCATTTTTTGGAGTCGTATCGTCAGCAATTCGCGTCCAAGTGAGCAATAGTAAGCCCGATCGTAATTGCTCCCAAGATCCTGACCAACGATAGGTAATCGGCAAAGGTTTTCCAGGAGCGGCTTGATTGGGAATGCGAATTTGTTCGAGTTTGATCTGTTGAGCGGGTTTTGGATTTGGAGCAACTTGAACAGGTGCGATCGAGCGTCGATATAAGCTTAATTCAGTGTTATCTGGTGATTTCCAAGACTTGTAAAGCTGAAAATCTGGACTGGTGGTAATCGTTTGATTCACAGCGTTATAAGCTTCTGGACGACGAATTGCGCCCGCTTCTCCGGTTTTCGTCACGTACCAGGAAAGCGATCGCGTATCCGGTTCAATTTGTTTTCGATCGGCTCCGACTTGTCGCCCGTAGATTTGGAAATTTCTGAGAACACCTGCGTAATTCAGATTGTGCTGATTGAATTCTGGAAGCGACGGTAAGACTCCGATCGTATTTTGCAAATAAGGTTCAGCGCTAATCACTTCATTCACGATATCGGCTTGATGCCAATTGCTAGAAAGCACAGCATGACGCGCATGAGCCGTTTGTAGAAACCTTGGAGTGAATCCAACAGGTAACAGATTTGCAAACATCAGAATCGTTGAAAGTACGATCGCACCCCAACGGAAAATTTTTAAGCGATCGGGAAACAGTAACAATCCTTGTGCTAATAGAATCGCCAATACTGGGAGCAATGGTGTGATGTAGCGATCGTCTTTGTTGACATTCGCAGAACAGAGAATGTATGCACCAATCAAAAAAATCAACAACCAGCGAACCGATTGCGACCAATGATCATAAATTTCGCGTCGGTAGCCTCTTCGTCCCAAGCCGCCGTAATCCGTTGTTTTGATCCAACGTCCATCGATCCATTCCCATTCTTCTTGGATTACCGATCGCTTCCAGTACAGCAGCAATCCAACTAATCCCACAATGAATATCGGAACGGAAACGAGTGTGGGTAGGGATTTGAAGTAATATGTCCAAGCAAACAGGCTCGTGAGCGGGGGATCACCTTCTGCGATCGCACTATCTACAGTTGCTCGTCTTCCAGCGGTGAGAATAATCAGCCAATTCGTTCGATACCAAGGCAAACAAATCGAAACTGCGATCGCGATTCCCATCACTAACTGAATCAATCGCCGCCATGCTTTCTTTCTAATTGCGATAATGCCAAGCCAAACGATCGGAGTAAACAGGAAAAATAACGCAGGCTGTTTGCAGAGAAACGATAGACCCAATGAAATTCCAAATCCAGCGGCGTAAAACCACGATCGAAAAGCTCGAATGTGAGGAAGTGAGAACGATTGGGCGATCGCTAATGATTGAGTAATTGGTGCAGCTTTCGGTTGTTCAACGGTTTCAGATTGTTCGTTGGATAATGGCGGAACCGTTTCAGTTGCCCAAAGTGTCAGGCAAAAGAAACTGAGAGTTACGATCGCGACTAATGGGAAATCGATCAAATAATCTAATCGAATTACGTACAATCCCGGTAACAATAAGCACAATACTAAAGACCAGATTGCCACTTGCAGATTGAACAATCGAATCGCTAATCCATACACTGATCCAAGCAGGATCGCACTATAGAACAGGTTCACTAACGTCGATCGATCTTCTCCAGAGCCAAATAAATGAATAAACGGTGCAGTCGTTAAATAAACCAGCGGTGGCACTTTAGAAGACAAAAGCCAAACACTCGTCCACCACTCTTGAGAGAACCATTCTGGCTGTTGAAACGTTCGCCAGAAGTTCATCGCACCCGTTAAATACTCTGCTTGATCCCACGCTGGAACCGATTGATCGAGGGCAAACCAAACGCGATCGATCATCATCGCGATCGCCCAAATTGCTGCCACGATCGTGAACTTTGTCACTCCTCTTCGTTCTTGCTGCTTTGCAATCACTCACACCAATCCCAATTCGCTAAGATTACGGAAATTTGTAGTTCATTTTGATATGGGAAATTCCCGCTTCATCAAACGGCTCACCCTCCGTAACAAACCCCAATTTTTGATAAAACGCTACTACAGATATCTGAGCATGAATGCGTAAATCAGAAATATTTTTGTTAGCCAGAAATTTTAGAGCAGTTTCCACAATTTTTCTACCAATTCCATATTTTCTTCGGTCTGTTAATACAGCGACGCGCTCTAATTTTGCCGTGTGAGAATCTAAAAATCGGACTCGTGCAGTTCCAATTGCTCGATCGCCTTCGTAAGCTAAAAAATGCGTTGCCTTTTCATCCAACCCATCGAATTCTAAGGCTGAATCAACGCCTTGTTCGTCTTGAAAAACGTTCGTCCGAATCGCAACGATGTCTTGGAAATCGCGATCGAAATCTGCAACTTTAATCGAGAAATGAATCGGAGAAGAATCAACTATCATGGGTGAACTTTATTTCTAATCAAAAAATTCTGACGATAAGACGACGGTTTCTTCCGACGTTACCCGCGCTTCTAATCACTGCCAATCCCAAAACCTCCAACGTTTACTGAAAACGAATTGAGCATCAATCCGTCATCTTAGCGATACGAACTTAAAAGATACTAATTTATTTGGGTCAGATTTGACTAATGGCAATCCTATCAGTCTGATAATTTCGGTAATCCGAATGCGGAGGAGGGCTGAGATAAGCTGTAGTTGTTGAGCACCTTTGAGTTCTCCCGATCGGAGTATTTCTATGCAAGTCGGTTTGAAATGTGCGCTGAGTGATGCCCATCTGGATGTGACGCAACTAAGCAGTCAGCGCCAGATTTCGATCGCGATCGAAGCCCTCCCAAATTCTACCAGTCGTGATATTCCGCTCAATCTCTGCCTGGTTCTCGACCAAAGCGGTTCGATGGAAGGTCGATCGCTTAAAACTGTCAAACAAGCCGCAGAACGTTTAATCGATCGATTGTCTCCAGGAGATCGGTTGTCGATCGTGACGTTCAATCACAAAGCCAAAGTAATTTTTCCAAATCAAATCGTCGATGAACCGATCCTGGCGAAAGCAGCCCTAGATCGACTTGAAGCAGCGGGCGGAACCTCGATCGATGAAGGCATCCGACTCGGAATCGAAGAAACCGCGAAAGGCAAGAAAGAAACCGTTTCGCAAATGTTTGTATTAACTGATGGCGAAAATGAACATGGAGATAACGATCGCGCTGTCAAACTTGCTCAAGTTGCCACGGGCTACGGTTTATCGATTAACTCACTCGGATTCGGCAATCACTGGAACCAAGACATTTTAGAAAAAATTGCCGATGCGGGAGGTGGAGCGCTCTCGTACATTCAAGAGCCAGAACAAGCGGTAAAAGAATTTGGACGATTATTCGATCGCGTTCAATCGGTCGGACTCACGAATGCGTTTCTAAGATTGGCTCTCGCTCCCGGAACTCGATTGGCAGAATTGAAGCCGATCGCGCAAGTGGCTCCCGAAACGATCGAGCTTTTAGTCCAACAGGAAGGTGATTTGGCGATCGTGCGATTGGGGGATTTGATGATTGATTCTCCGCGTGTGATCTTGGCGAATCTTTATGTGGGTCAATTACCAGAAGGAAAAAACACGATCGCTGAAGTTCAGATCAAATACGATAATCCTGCGATCGGACAATCTGAGTTAATTTCTGAGACGTTTCCAATTGAAATCGCTTCCCAAGCTCAATATCAGCCTGCGATCGATTCGGAGGTTCAACAAAACATTCTGGCACTGGCGAAATATCGTCAAACTCAAATCGCAGAATCGAGATTGAAACAAGGCGATCGACAAGGAGCCGTCACAATGCTCCAAACCGCAGCAAAAACGGCGCTTCAAATGGGCGATCGAACTGCGGCAACCGTTTTACAAAACAACGCCACTCAACTGAATTCGGGTGAAGAACTTTCGGAAAGCGATCGTAAAATTACCCGACTCGTTTCCAAAACTACTTTGCAGGAGGCAGATTCTGAGTAGGCGTAGCGAATTCCACCGTCGGCAGCGCACAGATTTTCTTTGACATTTCTGGATCAGAATAGCGATTGGTTTTCCAAGCTGCCGGAGAACCAATTCCGTCTGTGTAAGTAATCTGATTCGTTCTACAGTTCACATCCGCGTAGAGAAACTGAAACACGCCACTACAGCCCGATCCGCTACTTTTCTCAGCCGTTTGTAATACAATCAATTGCCGAATGTTTTTATCCGTTCCATTCGGTCTTTCACTCCGCGCCACGATAAATTCTGGATCAGCATAAAAGGCGCATCCATCTCGACTTTGACGCATCAGGAAATTGTATTTTCTAATCACAAAATTATAAGTTTCAACATCAGGCAAAGCAGCGATCGCTGCTCCTTGACCCAGAACGGAAAGCGAAAGTGCAATAGCAGCAACAGATTTCATCTCGATCTCCAAGGCGAACAAATGAATGGGATGAACGATTCTGGCAGATCCGAGTTCCCGCTCGATCGCGAATCCCGGCAAAAAAATAATTGATCCCTCATTACCCTTTACAATGGTTTGACGTAGATCACCGAAAAATCCCGTGAATAGTGTCCGTACCGTTTCTGATACCAAGCGATCGTTTTACAGCCTCCACACCCGTCCGGTAAATTCGATTTTCCGCCGTGTGGTCGAGGAATTGATGGTCGAAATGCACTTGCTTGCCGTCAACACGGACTTCCGCTACGACCCCTTCTATGCACTGGGTGTGGTGACGACGTTCGATCGCTTTATGCAGGGTTATCGCCCCGAAGCCGACAAAGATTCGATTTTCAACGCGCTCTGTCGCTCCCTCGAATCCGATCCGCAGCAATACCGCAATGATGCTCAACGAGTCCTGTCCGCCGCGTCTCAAAATACTTGGGATACGGTCTTGATTCCTGAGAAAGCGGGCGAATTTCGCGAACTGTTGAGCGCGATCGCAGCAAATCCTAAATTCAAATACAGCCGTCTTTTTGCTGTCGGACTGTACACTGCGATCGAGACTTCTAGCCCCGATTCGGTGAAGGATACGACTAAATTGACCGAAGCCTTAAAGCAAGTGTCTCAAGCGTTGAACATCTCTGAAGACAAGGTGCAGAAAGACTTAGAACTGTACCGCAGCAATTTAGAGAAAATGGTACAAATTCAGGCAGTGATCGCCGATGCCCTCGAAGCCGATCGCAAAAAACGAGAGGAACGCGCTCAAGCCAAAGCCACAGAAGCCCCGAAAGACGAGGCAACATCCGAATCCTAATGAATTGGGGGGCAACTGCTCCCCTTATTTGTAAGCAGATGGGCGAAATTAACTTGAAGATCCCTCGCTCCGTTGCTGTCTCGCCCCGGACTGGAAGTCGGGGCTAACGGTGCGAAGTCCCCTGAACGGGACTAAAAGCCAGTCAAAGTCAACTCTTTAGTGGGTTTCAACCCACTTCGCACTGTTAGCCCCGATTTCAATCGAGGGTGGGTGAGCAACGGAGCGAGAGAACTTACATTTAATTAAGCCTGCCTACTTATTTGTATCGATCGCAACATTCTTAAGTCATCAAATTCGCATAAAACTAAGACCGACCCGAATTTGATACAACAATGACTATCCCAGCAATTACAGAGAAACTCCTAGCGGCAAAAAAGGCGAAAGGATTAACCTTCGCGGATCTCGAATCAATTCTTGGACGCGATGAAGTTTGGATCGCTTCGTTGTTTTACCGTCAAGCGACCGCCTCTGAAGATGAAGCTTCCAAATTATTAAATGCATTGGGATTGCCTGAAGATTTGGCTTCTGAACTGATGGCGTATCCCGTCAAAGGATTAGGTCCGATCGTACCGACCGATCCGCTGATTTATCGCTTCTACGAGATCATGCAGGTCTATGGAATGCCGATGAAGGATGTAATCCAAGAAAAATTTGGCGATGGGATCATGAGCGCGATCGATTTCACCCTCGACATCGAAAAGATCGAAGACCCAAAAGGCGATCGCGTTAAGGTCACGATGAACGGTAAATTTCTTCCCTACAAAAAATGGTAGATTTTTGGGGCGTTCATCGGAAACTCATCTACACTGGTCACAGTCAATGATCCCACTGTGTACGTTGAAATGCCGATGGTCGCTCCTCATTCTGCGAATTGTTCCTGCCCTGTCCACGATCCGCAAACGAAACAACGCCAGCTTTTCTCTGCCCTGATCGTGGTCGGGAGTTTTGCAGCCGTTGAAGGTACGATCGGTTTATCGAGTCACAGTCTCGCTCTAGTCGCTGAAGCAGGACATCTCGTTTCAGACTGTTTTGCGCTAGTACTCGCTTTAATCGCTACCCGAATCGCGCAATCTCCAATTCAGTGGGGTTGGATTGGCGAAAACACAGTTTCGATTAAACCAAATCGCTCTCCTGAAACTTGGGCAGCTTTAATCAACGGATTTGGATTAGTTGTCGTCTCGCTTTGGATCATCTGGGAAGCGATCGCACGATTCCAAACTGTAACTCCCGAAATTTCTAGCTTACCAATGTTGATTACCGCGATCGTCGGTTTGATTGTGAATGGAATTAACATTGCAATTTTGCATCAAGGCAGCGATCACGATTTGAATTTACGAGCCGCATTCTTGCACGTAGTTGCTGATGCTTTAGGTGCAATTGGCGTAATTATTGCTGCGATCGCGGTTGCTGTCTTTCATTGGATGTGGGCGGATAGTGCAATTAGTTTAGCGATCGCAGGCTTAATTCTAATCTCAACAATTCCGCTCATTCGCCAAAGTATTCAAGAGCTACGTCGTTCGTTATGATTGCATTACTGAGCTAATCGCCGCGCTGATGAATCACTCAAACGACGAATTACTAACAGGTTTGAGCATTGAAGAATTGCAGCTTCTTGCTGAAGGGATTGTTTCTCCGCAGAAACAGGCTCAACTTGAGGACTGGTTAGACCGCAATGCAACCGATTCACTCAGCGCTGAAGAAACGGCAGAACTCGATCGGCTTTTAAGTCAAATCGATCATTTGAATATCCTCAAAGCTAGAGCAAGGCTAACTTTGCCATCATCTAGTCCGTTATGATTGGTTTACCGCAGTGGCGAGGCAGAATTGCATGAACATTGCAAAAACGAAGAAACTGACCTTTCAGGAATACTTAGACTTCTGTGAAACGAGTCAAGAGCGCTACGAATTGGTTCGAGGGGAATTGCGGCTTATGACTCCGCCTGCTTGGTTACACTATCGGATTGCGAAATTTTTAGAACGTGTCCTCGATGAAGAGATTACTCGACTACAACTTCCCTGGGAAGCCTTTCGTGATCCTGGACAGCAAACAGAAGAAAACACTTCTCGTCTTCCAGATGTCGCGATCGTGCCAGTAGAAGTGACTGAGGTTTATCTTGATCGACCTGCTATATTAACCACCGCTGCCATTCTAATTGTAGAAGTCGTGAGTGATAGCACTGCGCTGCAAGACTACCGCGAAAAGGTGGAAGAGTATCAAAACAAGGGAATCCGCGAGTATTGGATCGCTGATCCTGATCCGTTTGGAGCAGCAAAGTACATTGGTTCTCCGAAGCGTCCGACTGTTAGCGTTTACTCGTTAGTGGATGGCGTTTATCAAGTAAAACGGTTTCAGGGAAGCGATCGCATTCTTTCCCCAACGTTTCCAGCCCTCGAACTAACCGCTGAAGAGATTCTGAGGGCTGGAAGATAATCATTACACCGGAGGCACGATCGGTAAATTCGGCTCTTGTTCAAGGTTGCTTAAATTGCTCGTGTTCACCCGTCCAGAAGTCAAGAACCGGAACGTTTCCTGATACAAGCTTTGCCAAAATCGATTGCTCATGTTTTGGCTCACTTCAGTCGGATCAACCATCGGATGCGGCACGAGGTCTTCTTTGGGATACAGGAAGAATCGATGCCCTTCACCTTCTCCGCCAATCTGGTGATAGAAGTCTACCATCGTATCAATATCGGCTGCATCCTCGTTCTCAGTTAATACTAAGAAAGTGGGAACGTTCGAGAGCGATCGTACCGATTGATCACTCATGACAACGCTACTTCCAAAGCGATCGGCTGCGGTCAAACACCCGATCGGAAATCTCAAATTCGGGTCCCATCCAGATTCGCTAATGTCTAGAGGACCTGCCAGATTCACATATCGCCGCCGTTCTTCTCCATAAATCTTGAGCAATGGTGCATACGCGACCACACCTCGAACACGATCGGGACGCGATGCCGCTAATCCCAATGCCACCGCACCCCCAACGGATAAACCAACGGTATAAACATTTCCAGGCATTGCATCAAGTTCGGATAGTCTGGCTTGAGCTTCGGTGAGATAGCGCAAATGAGAAGACGTGAAATAGCGATCGAAGTCTGGATCGTCCGCTAATTCCATCGATTTCACAATGTCGAGCAGTTGCGGCTCAATCAACACCAATCGCGCCATCAATCCCATTTGCTGCATGAATCCGGGTTTTGCTGCGCTTGGATTGTTCGCAAAATTTCGGATAAAGGTTTGCAGAACTGGATCTTTTTGTACTTTTGCTTTCAGCGGTTCTGCATATTCGGGTTTCAAATCGACCTGACACCAATTTTTTGCAGGATTGATCAACGAATGTCCAGCGATCGAGGGTTGATAAACGTTGAACCCATTCTGAAAGAGATAATCCGCTAATCGCCACATCTGATGAGGCTTGGCGCTGAATCCGTGAAAAATCATCACCGTTCCACGAATCGGACGACCCGGTTCATGAAATAAGTAATACGGCAGTGCGCCCTCTCGACGATCGAGATTCTCGTTTAAGGATTGAATGTAAGGGTCGATCGTAGATTTGGTCTGATTGATTTGCTCAAGTGTGGGGATCGTTTCAGCGGCGATATTCATAGGAGTCTCTACTCAGAACGGGGTTAGAACGACGATCCAGGCTGTTTCAGGAACTCGATTTCTTCTGGAGTCGAAGGTCGATCGAGAATTTGATTGCGGTGCGGAAACCGTCCAAACTGCTCAATCACCACTCGATGCCGAATCGCATAATCGTAAGTTTCTTTCAATTCAGGGTTGTCCCTAAATTGCTCATATAACCGGACAGATTCGTTTTGGTCATCCAGATTTTCACTGTGTTCGAGCGGCAGATAGTAAAAGAACCGCTGAACCGGGGGAACGTGCGGATCGAACTGTTTTGCGATCGCATCTTTCGCAATCTTCAACGCTTTAGGATCAGTCGCAAACGATCGAGGAGTTCCCCGAAACATATTGCGCGGAAACTGATCGAGAACGATGATCAGCGCTAGACAGCTTTCAGGTGAATCGCTCCAGCCATCGAGCTGATCAGATGCGGCTTGCTCATAAATTGGCAGAAAGCGCGATCGTACCTCTTCATCAAAGTCCGAATTCTTTGTAAACCAGACCTTCCGCATCTCTAACTTGTCCTCAAACCAGAACGATAAAACTTCAGTAGCGGACATTTTTTGCTCCAGTGAAACTGCGTGAATTTTCGGAATTTTAAAAACAAATTCCCCGCAGTCTGCGAAAACGCCGCGAAAATTTCACGATCGTCTGCCGCAGTCTGCGGGGAATCGAATTAGATTGAATGCTCTATGACATTGCCTGGATAATGAAATCAAAATACGGAGCCGCTTCTGCCGCGTCTGATTCGCTCAACAGACCTAAGGAAGCTTCCTTCAGACAGCGGATCGCTTCTGCCATTCCCGGAACCGGAACACCAAGCGCGTTATACATTTCCCGCGCTCCGATCACGCCAATTTTCTCGATCGGGTCAGTGCTGCCACACAAGACTCCATACGTAACCAGACGCAAATACCAGCCATAATCGCGCAGACAGAGTGCCCGTTCCCGATTTCCATAAGCGTTACCGCCCGGAGAAATGAAGTCAGGACGCTTCTTCCACAGTTGTTTGCTGGCTTGTTCTACGATTTTCTTTTCGCTCTCAGACAGAACTCCAGCGATACGAGTCCGCTGTTCTCCGGTTTGAAAAAATTCTCTTATCCCGGTAAGTTCGCCACTTGTTGGGTAACGAAGCTCGTCGTCGGCTTGTAGGATAACTTGGCTAACTACGCTCATGTTGTTAATTGCGGTATCTCAGAATTCTTCTGTAGTTTACCGAGTTTCGGTCACGATGCGAAAGGGGGTTTTCTCATTTGTCTTGACAAAGTGTTACATTTCGTCGTGTGGAGATGGAACGATTCCACGATTCGTCAATTCGTGCAAGTCTAACTGTATGATTTGGCGAACATAATTAGATGAATGGTTCGGATGCCTTTTGAGATTGTTTTTACGGCTGAAGCAGTCGAAGATATACGGAATTTGAGAGCTGATCTTCGTGCGAAAGCGCGTTCTGCGATCGAAACTTATCTACGACATGAGCCGATGAAGGTTAGTAAAAGTCGGATTAAACGATTGAGGGGATTGCTTCGTCCTCAGTATCGATTGCGAGTGGATGAATTGCGCGTGTTTTATGACATTGATGAGGAAACCGTTCAAGTCTTAGCAATCGTGCCAAAATCAGAAGCAGAAACCTGGCTAGAACGAAATGGAGAAGCGGATGAAGGAAGTGACAGTGAGCGAGGTGCAGAGTAATTTTTCTGAATATCTTCAATTGGCTGAACAGGAAGAGATTCTCATTACTCGTGACGGAAAACCTGTCGGGCTGTTAGTTGGATTTGAAGAAGACGAGAATTTGGAAGACTATCGACTAGAGAGCGATTCTCGTTTTCTGCGTCGAATTGCGAAATCTCGTGAAAGCGTCAAAGCCGGAAATGTTGTAAGGCTGGAAGATATTGATTGGGATTCGCCTTAGTTGTTTGATGATGTTTGTCGATCGACCTTTAAATTCCTGCTACTCTCCATACATCTCAGGTAAGCGTTCTCGGAGGGTGGCGATGGATAATAGAAGATTGTCTTCTATTTCTGGGCGAGTGCGATCGCTGATAGCTCAACTTAAGAAACAGATAAAATAAATTTTATTCATTCAATCGAACTCTGATGACAATTACTTGGTAGCTAAACCCTTCTGAAAAACCAGCGATCATACAAGTAGTTTGGCGATCGCTGGTTCCCAAATTACTCGATCGATTCCTCATCCCCGTACAGCACAGGCAAACTCACATGAGTCACCCGCTCGGTTTTGCTGAGTTTGACTACACGAGAACCGCGATCGTCTTTCAAGCTCAAATCAACATCATCGACATCAATCCGCGCCAAGTGATTCTCATTCGTTAACAAGAACACCAGCGATTGAGGCAACACCGCAACAATTCCTGCAACAATATCGGTTTTATTGCTGAAGTGGAAAGCTTGAGTTCCTAATTCTCCTGAACTGGCTCGTCGTAAGGCTTGCACTTCCATGTGTTTCGCGTAACCCTGTTCAGAAATCATCAGGAAGGTATCGTCTTCATTTGCGATCGCCCATCCGACAATCCGTTCTTTCTTGCTCACGCGCATTCCGGTTTGACCTTGAGAGGTTCGACTCGCGATCGGGATTTGCAAATCATTCACCTCAAATCTCAAGACTCGACCGCTTGAAGTTGCTAACAGAACTTGTTCACCGACTTGAACTGGACTGACACACAGCAATTGATCGCCATCTTTGAGCTTCAATGCAGTTAATCCACGTCCGGTTAAATCGGTGAACTCAGAGAGGGGCAAGCGTTTGATGCGTCCTTGTTCGGTGAGTAATAGCACAAACTGATCTTCGATCGAGTCGGGCAAGATGAATGTCCCTGCGATCGAATCGGGTTCTGCTTGGGCGGCAGGAGGGAGAAGTGCTACCAGCGGTGTTCCTCGTGATTTGCCATTGTTCGCTTGAGGAATGTCTCGGACTTTTACTGCAAAGGCTTTTCCACTTCGGGTAAAGACGACGAGCGTTTTACCTGTTGTAGTGAAATCGGTTTGTGTGGCGAAATCGTCCCCGTCTTCGAGTTCTTTGGTGGGTGTATCGTCGTTGCGATTCTTGCTCAGTCGATCGTAGACTTTCGGAGTCATGCGCCGCACATATCCGCGCTGTGTGACTTCCAGAACGGCGGGCTGTTCTTCTTCCTCGAACTCGAAAGCTAAGTTAACGTTCGATCGAGAAGTTGGAGCATCGTCTTTTTCGCTCACTTCTGCTGCAACTTCAACCGCAGCAACAATTTTAGTGCGTCGATCATCGCTATATTTTTTCTTCAGCGCTCTCAGGTCTTTCTTCAGCGATTTAAGTAATTCTTTTCGATCGCTGAGTAATTTATTCAAGTCCTGCATCTTCGCAACGAGTTCATCATGCTCGGTTTGCAGGCTTTGACGTTCCATTCCGGTTAATCTTCGGAGCGGCATCGAAAGGATTGCATCAGCTTGTCGATCGCTTAACTCTAATGTTTCTTGCAGTTGAATCTTAGCAGTTCCACCATCGGGAGCATTCCGCAAAATTCGGATGACTTCATCTAAGTTCGCTAGTGCTTTTAATCGACCTTCTAAGACATGAACTTGGCTTTCGGCTTGGTTGTATTCGTTGCGATATTGCCGAGTTAGAGTCTCTTCGCGGAACGTTAAGAACGCATTTAATAGCTCTCTTAGCGTCATTTGTCTCGGTTGAGCATTATCGAGAGCTAAGAGGATGACACCGAAGTTTGTTTGTAGTGCAGTCTGACGATAGAGCGCATTGAGAATTTTGTGAGGATTTACATCGCGGCGAAGTTCGATTACGACTCGAATCCCTTCTCGATCGCTTTCATCTCGCAGATCGCCAACTCCTTCGATCTTACCTGCGTTGACAAGTTCGGCAATCTTTTCGATTAGTCCAGCTTTGTTTACTTGGTAGGGAAGCTCAGTAATGATAATCGCAGTTTTCCGATGCTTGCCGCGACCTGTACTAATCTCTTCGATATTGGCAATTCCGCGCATTGGAATGCTACCTCTACCTGTGAGATAAGCTTCTCGAATGCCGCTTGTATCAATGATTTCGCCGCCTGTGGGAAAATCGGGACCTGGAATCAATGCGAGGAGTTCATCATCCGATAGAGTGGGTCGATCGATGAGTGCTACCAAGCCATCAACAATTTCTCCTAAGTTATGCGGTGGAATATTTGTTGCCATTCCGACCGCAATCCCTGAACTACCATTTAGGAGCAGGATTGGTAATTGAGCAGGTAATACGACAGGTTCTTGCTGTGAATTATCAAAGTTACCAACAAAATCAACAGTTGCTTCACTAATTTCGTTCAGCAAGGACTCGTTACCGATCGAGGACAATCTCGTTTCGGTATACCGCATTGCCGCAGGTGGATCATTATCAACCGATCCGAAATTTCCGTGACCACCGAGTAACGGATAGCGACTCGAAAAATCTTGCACCATTCGCACGAGGGCATCGTAGACCGCCTGATCCCCATGCGGGTGATACTTACCCAGAACATCCCCAACGACGCGGGCGCATTTTCGATAAGGGCGATCGGGAGTTAGTCCCAACTCGTGCATTGCGTATAAAATACGACGATGGACAGGCTTCAAACCATCGCGGCTATCGGGGAGCGCTCGCCCCACGATCACGCTCATGGCATATTCCAAATACGACTGCTGCATCTCCGTATGTAGGGCAGTCGTGATAACCTGTCCTGTTGGGAGAATGTTTAACTGTTCCGATTGAGATTGAGGTCGCGTCCGAGCCATGAGCCTGTTATCCTGCTGAACTTTACAAGAGTTGGAATCCGAGAGGTTTCCGAATGTCGATCGCCCGTCCTGAAAATACTAATACAGTTGAGCTACATTGCAATCGTTCTATTTTGCCGTATCTAGTGCATTTCGTCTGAGGAATTTATATGCAAACTGTTTTAATTGTTGAGGACGACCTGATTAATGCCAGAGTGTTCTCGAAGATCTTGACCAAACGAGGAGGTTTGGCAGTCAAGCATACTGAAAATGTAGAAGAAGTTATCGAAATTGCCCAGTCTGGTGAGGCGGACATTATCTTGATGGATGTGTCTCTCTCTCGCAGTATGTACCAGGGTAAAGCAATGAACGGAATCCAGCTAACTCAATTGCTGAAAGCAGATACGAAAACCGCGAATTTGCCAATCATTCTGGTAACGGCGCACGCGATGGAGGGCGATCGAGAAAATTTCCTGAAGCAAAGTGGAGCCGATGGCTATATCTCGAAGCCTGTGATAGATCATCAAGCGTTTGTCGATCAGATCTTGGCATTGCTGCCGAAAACGTAGGGGCATGACGGTTTTAGATACATTCGTACTATTATTTTAGCGTGGATGAGTTCTAATCGGGAATTGAGTCATATCCGCCTAGAAATTGCTGGATCTGTCGAGCGATCTTACGCTGCGTCGATTCGTGAGAGATCATGGCGTTCGATGGCAGTTGAATTTTGATGCCGTTTTTTAGCAAAATTACGATGTGGTAGAACACTCCGGATCGGCGCGATCGATGTTCTTCGACGGAAACCGATTCGATTTCTTCTAGGGCGTACTCTCGTTCTGTGCGTCCTAGCGCGTTCTTTTGCGAAATGACGAGCTTTGAGAGCGATCGATAAAAGGTGTAACTCTGTCTCGGCATCATCAAAAAGAAGATTGCCATCAGCGGCGTAAAAAACATAAGGTTAAGCGTATCGCTGCTGTAGAGCGATCGTACATAATTAACCGATAGCGAAGTCGATCGAGGATTGTTGAGAAATGCTTCAATCTGTGTCGCCGTTTGGGTTCGTCCTTCTGAGTTAGAGATCGTAATTTGCTGATTTGGAGTTGCCAACGTCAAGAAAGGAATCCATCGATTTTTTCCTACTTTGCGGCTCGATTCTCCAATCGATACAACATTGTTAACGGTCTGATAACTTTTGAAGCCTAAGATAGTCGATCGACGTAGTTGGCAACTTACAAAATTCACTTGCGATCGCTGACAGAACAATTGAGTCGATGCAGGTTCAGTCAGCCAAACGAAAAATGCAGAAAGAGAAACAATTGATAACGCAACACCGAACAGCCAAAATTCGATTGGTCTGTGACGTAACTTTAATCGTGTATGGGTGTGTTCTACAACTCTCATCGATCGCGCTCCGCTGTTTTTGCTGTTAGATTTCCCAGAAACAGCAGAGCAACCTTATAAGTAGATAGGCACAATTAAACCTAAGTCCGGCAAATTCTCTCGCTTCGTTGCTGACTCGCCCTGAACTAGAAGTTCGGGCTAACCGTGCGAAGTGGGTTGAAACCCACTGAAGAGCTTGTCCTAATTAGCTCTTAGTCCCTGAAGGGGGACTTCGCACTGTTAGCCCCGATTTCAATCCGGGGCGAGATAGAACGGAGCGAGTAATCTTCAAATTAATTCAGCCCACCTACTTAACTACAACTCAGTTAAGTATTGTTTGTAGCCAACATCATCTAGTCTCGCTTGCTTATCTCGTACCATCTCTGCAAGACTTTGCCGATAAGCTTGCACTTTGGTCAATAGCTCAGAGTTATGACTGGCTAAGATCTGAACCGCGAGTAGTCCCGCATTTTTAGCATTGCCGATCGCGACTGTTGCAACTGGAATTCCCGCTGGCATTTGAACAATTGAATAAAGCGAATCGACTCCCTGCAATGTTTTCGTCTGAACTGGAACCCCGATCACAGGCAGAGCCGTCATTGATGCCACCATTCCGGGTAAATGTGCTGCACCTCCCGCCCCCGCAATGATCACCTTAATTCCTCTGGTGTGAGCTTGTTTTGCATACTCGACCATCCGTTCTGGAGTGCGATGAGCAGAAACGATCTCAACTTCACAAGGCACACTAAATTCCTCGCAAACTGCGATCGCGGCTTGCATGGTCGGCAGATCCGAGTCACTGCCCATAATGATTCCAATCAACGGTTGAGTCATGTGCGAAGATCCAAAACGAACGAAATCAAGTCTGTAAAATGCGCCTTCTGATTATCAATGCTCATGTGCCCGGTTTTGACGGTTTACAGCAAATTTTGATCGATGACGTGATTCTCGAAATTGCACCGTCGATCGAGACTGATGCTCCAAGGCTTGATGTTGCTGGTGATTGGATTTCTTTGGGTGGCGTTGATTTGCAGATTAATGGCGCGTTGGGGTTAGCATTTCCCGATTTGAACTCAGAAAATAGCTATCAATTAGAAAAGATTTGTCAGTTTCTTTGGGATGAGGGAGTCGATGGATTCCTGCCCACGATTGTCACAACGTCGATCGAGAATATTCAGCGATCGCTCTCCATTCTTGCCGATTCCAGCTATCCGCAAATCCTCGGTGTTCATCTCGAAGGACCTTTTCTCAACTTTGAAAAACGTGGGGCGCATCCCGAAGAATTCCTTTTACCGCTCACCGTGGAATCCGTGAAACGAGTATTAGGCGATTATGCTGAAATTGTCAAAATTATTACGCTTGCGCCTGAACTCGATCCAAGTGGAGAAGCGATCGCTTATCTCAAATCATTGGGAATCACCGTCAGTCTCGGACATTCTCAAGCCACTGCTGCCCAAGCACAGAAAGCATTTGAGCAAGGCGCATCAATGGTGACTCATGCTTTTAATGCCATGCCTGGGTTGCATCATCGGGAACCGGGACTCTTAGGAGCCGCGATTGCGAACCCAAATATTTACTGTGGATTAATCGCGGATGGTCAGCACGTCACGCCAATCATGATCGACATTCTTCTTAGAGCAAGCCAGTACGATCGCGGTATCTTTCTTGTCAGCGATGCCCTTTCTCCACTCGGACTACCAGACGGTCGCTACCCTTGGGACTCGCGAGAGATAGAAGTAACAAATGGCACAGCAAAATTGCTGAATGGAACTTTAGCAGGCACAACTCGGTCTTTGTTCTCAAGTGTAGAAAATCTGGTGAAATGGCACAGTTGCGATTTGGGAACCGCGATCGCACTTGCCACAACTGCACCCCGAAGCGCGATCGATTTACCGCTTTATCTCAAACAACCTGCTCACCTGCTGCGATGGCAAGATTGCACTCCACAGCGGATCAAAATTGATTCGTGAACGAATTTTATGTGACAGATACAATTCTGTCTCCTTGTATTCCGAAACCCTGCCAATATTCTCTTACACTGCCGATATAGGACAGCAATCCTGGGGCGAATTGCACCACCGCCCACCACAAAAACTCCAAAAAAAACGGGGCACGGTTCAGGTGCCCCCAAGATACTCAGATTGACTTGTCAAAGCAAAAGTTCCCTCACAGCCTTCAACAAACCTGTAAAAATACGGGTGACTGTTGAGGTATTCGGGGTTTTGCCTATCCGTAGAATACCTGAGAAATCCGTACCGTAGTGACGGCTACATGAAAATTTCATAAGAACCTCATGTTTCTACGCAAATAATTAGCAATCCGAAAATAATTCAGACCTCCTACTGAGAAGAATCGCTCCGTACTGCTACGGGGCTTTTTTATTTTTTGGTGGGACGAGTGCGATCGAGTAATACGATAAGTAAAAGCGATTTAACAGAACGATATGCAAGGAATCGACGATAAGACCGAAGTGCGCGAGTACTTTAATGCAACAGGCTTCGATCGCTGGCGCAGAATTTACGGCGATGGCGAAGTGAATAAAGTCCAGCTTGATATCCGAACCGGGCATCAACAAACGGTCGATACATTGATCGATTGGTTGAAGAACGATGGAAATTTAGCCGATTTGACGATTTGCGATGCGGGCTGCGGAGTCGGGAGTTTGAGCATTCCGCTGGCACAAGAAGGCGCGAAACTGTTCTCCAGTGATATTTCGGAGAAGATGGTCGGGGAAGCAAAGGAAAGAGCGATCGAACTTGGTCTAACTGAGAATCCGACTTTTGCTGTTCAAGACTTGGAAATGCTCAATGGCAAATATCACACCGTCGTTTGTCTCGATGTGTTGATCCACTATCCAGCCGAGCAAGCGATCGATATGATCAAACATTTAGCGAGTTTGGCAGACGATCGCTTAATTCTGAGTTTTGCGCCGAAGACCTTTTTCCTGACGATTCTGAAGCGAATTGGCGAATTTTTCCCAGGTCCAAGTAAGACGACTCGCGCCTATCAACATCGTGAAGCCGATATCGTCAAAGTCTTGGAAAGCTGCGGGTTCAAAATTCAGCGAACTGCGATGACTAGCACAAAGTTCTATTTTTCGCGGATGTTGGAAGCCGTTCGATCGTAGTTTTCGATGAGTTGCGTCGCTACTGAAGAATGAGCAAGTCGTTTAGCTTGTTTGTCAGATCAGGCGACGCAATTAGAGGTTTGTACACTTCCCCTTCATAGCGTTTCCAAACATAGCCCGGACGAAATGGACGGAACGCAGAAGGACAGGAGAACGATCGCCAAACTTCTTCAGATAAGACCAAGCCAGGAAATAAAACGCCTAAAACTGAAGCATCTTCTTGTAGTTCAGAATAAGTTCTAAATTCATCCACTTCTACCCCTGCTAGAGCGTATCGGAACGGGGGAGCGGATTGAAGATGACGGTACAGCAGGATTCCGAGTTCTGTCATGACATACGCCATTTGTGGTTCATCAATCCCGACCTGAGATAATCCCTCTGGACAAACTCGACACCACCAGTTTTCCTCCAAATCTTGAAAGAGGGTGACGCTACAGGGATAAATCTCGTGATTCGAGCGCTGCAAAGAAAATTCGTCAAAATGTTGGGCGCAAACATCCGCTCGTGTCTGCTCGGAGCCACATTCGATCGATAAACTGAAAACCATGTCTTCTGTTCGGCAATTGCTCCATCTAGTATCGTCGATCGACCCTCCAACTTGGCTGAATCTGATCGAAAATAGGAATCTGATGCCGTTGGTCAAATTGCTTTGAGTCAAGCCCCTTCTAACCGTCCCAACCCGCAAGATACCCACCTCAATCGAGCGCGGGCAAGTTTGCGGCAAGCCTTCACCAACTATTCTCAGTTTTTACGATCGAGCAAAAATCCCTCGATCGAATCCGCGCTAAAGTCGGAACTCGAAACGATTTCGAGCAATTTGAAAAAGCTCGATCAGTACATTCTAAGAATCGCGGTGTTTGGCTTGGTCAGTCGTGGGAAATCGGCGATTCTGAATGCGCTGATTGGTGAGAAGGTGTTTGAAACGGGTCCGCTTAATGGGGTAACTCAGGCTCCGAGTTTGGTGACATGGACTCCGAGTGGCGGGTTAGTTTCGGAAAGTCGATCGATTATTCCTGAGTCTTCGAGCAAGATTCGGATCGAATTGATCGATACGCCTGGACTTGATGAGATTGATGGGCAAGCGCGGGCAGACATGGCGAAAGAGGTCGCACAACAAGCTGACTTAATTTTGTTTGTGATCTCTGGCGATATTACTCGCACTGAATATAAAGCGCTTTGCGATTTGAGACAGGCACAAAAGCCGTTGATTCTGGTGTTTAACAAAGTGGATTTGTACCCGGATCAATCGCGCCAGGAGATTTATCGGAATTTGCAAAATTTAGGAGCGAGAACGGGAAACGGTGCGGACTTAGAGCAGCTTTTAACCGCAGAGGAAATTGTCATGGTCGCAGCGGAACCTGCACCGTTTCAAGTCCGAGTGGAATATCCAGACGGTCGCATCAGTTACGAATGGGAAACGCCGCCGCCGCAGATTGAAGAATTGAAGGCGAAAATTTTGACGATTTTGAATCGGGAAGGTCGATCGCTGTTAGCCCTCAATGCCTTGACGCAAGCTCGAACCGCAGAACTAGAAATGGCGACGAAAGTGATGGAATTGCGGGATGCAGAGGCAGAGGAATTAATCTGGAAATTCACGCGGTACAAAGCGATCGCAATTGCCCTAAACCCGATCGCATTTCTCGATCTCATTGGTGGCGCAGTCTCAGATCTTGCAATGATTCAAGCTTTGGCGAATTTGTACGGCTTGCCGATGACGCGATACGAGGCTGGAAAGTTACTCAATACGATTTTGCTCAGTTCAGGTAGCCTACTGCTTGGCGAGCTTGGAAGCGGTATCGTATTGGGAATGGGTAAGAGTGCGGCAGCTTTGGCGACTGGAGTGGACGGAAGCGCGGGATTTTCGGCACTGGCAGGAACCGCGATCGTTCAAGCGGGAATCGCTGGATATGGCTCGTATTCGGTTGGACGGGCGGCGCAAGTTTACCTCGAGAATGGCTGTACCTGGGGCGCACAAGGGGCAAATACTGTGATTCGCGAAATTCTTGATCAAGTCGATGCCAAAACAATTATCTATCGATTAAAACAGGAACTTTTGTAATATCTGTAATATCTGTAGTATTATAAATATCCGATGAAGCGAAATTTTACTTCATCGGATCGTTTGCGCTTGGAATTTTATTGGGGCGCTCACTAGCCACACTGGGAGGATGTATGGCTAAATTTTTAGACATTCTCAAATACTTTCGCAACTACTGGAAGATTTCGGTTTTTAGTATTGCGATGATGAGTTTGTTCGAGATCATTGACTTATCTGTGCCGTATGCGATCGGGCAAATTTTGAACGTGCTATCAGGGCAACCGCTCGATCAAGTACTGCAAAATACCGTGAATACGATCGCACAAATAAGCCGACTAGAAATCAATCAAACCTCGACATTAACAGTCTTGCTGGTTCTGGTTGGAATTATTTCTGTTGGTCGTGCGCCGATTCAACCTTGGATTGGTCCTTGGTTCGCTTGGGATACGGCATTTCGAGCGCGTCGAGAGAATGCTGAAGCAGCGTTAAAGAAAGTATTAACGTTGCCGTTAGAGTTCTATGACGAAAATAATGCAGGACGGGTTGCGGCTCGTGTTGCTAAAGGATTATCAAACCACACCTGGACTTATCCCACACTGACCTCGCAACTGTTTCCGAAGTTCTTCCGATTGATTGGCATCTTTTTGGTGATCTGGTTTATCGAATGGCGGATTGCGATTCTCGTTTTGGTTTCGCTACTTGGCATTCTCGCATTTGATTTGAGAGGGTTGAAGCACTTATCCGAGCAAGAAGAACGCCTCGATAAATATGCAGAGAATACCGAAAGTCGTACCTCTGAGATTGTGACGAACATTAAGACCGTAAAAGCGTTTGCAACCGAAACAGCGGAATTACAGCGCCAGCGATCGAGATTCGATCGAGAATTTAAAGTCCTCGATTATCGCATCCACAAAGGTTACATTGTCCTTGCAACTTATGAACGCACGATCGTACAAACCGCTGTGTTCGTCGTGTTTGCACTGACTGTGTTTGCAACCGCACAAGGCAGCATTTCACTCGGTCATTTCATTACGACATTTACAGTGTCGAGTATGGCGTTTGCCGAAATTCAGCCGATTACTGAGGTAGCGGAATTTTTCGCTCGTCGATACGGTCCGATGATTCGTTTTCACGAATTCATGAAGCTTCCGGTCGGCTCAGATGCGTCGAGTCTGGCAACTGATCCTGAAGCAGTCCCACAATATCAGTTCACTGGAAAAGTTGAATTCTCACATCTGCGGTTTGGTTATAACGTCGATCGACCTGTTCTAAAAGACATCAATCTACTCATTGAGCCTTATCAAACAGTTGCTCTAGTAGGTCGATCGGGGTCAGGAAAATCAACGTTAGTCAAACTCTTATTCCGCTACTTTGAACCGAACGAAGGCAGGATTCTCATTGATGGTCAAGACATTCGCAGATTGGATGTCAGCGGCTATCGGAAACGGCTTGCCATTGTTCACCAAGAAGTTGATATCTTTAACGGCACATTGATGGATAACTTGCTGTATGGCAATCCGAATGCCTCGATCGAGCAAGTTCACGAAGCCTGTCGAATCGCTCAGGCAGACGACTTTATCCGCCAAATGCCTGCGGGATACTCGACCATTGTGGGAGAACGCGGAGTCAGACTATCCGGAGGACAACGCCAAAGAATCGGGATTGCACGCGCTCTGATTGTTGATCCAGATGTGTTGGTTTTTGACGAAGCGACATCCAGCTTGGACTATGAATCAGAACGATCGATCCAGTTAGCAATGCGATCAATTCTCGGAACTCGAACTTTGATCATCATTGCTCACCGCTTGAGTACTGTCCGTGAAGCAGACAAAATCGTAGTGTTAGACCAAGGCAACATTGTTGAAGTGGGCAACCACGACGAACTGCTGCAACAAGGCGGACTCTATCAACGCTTGCACTCGCTTCAAGAAACAGGGGAACTGTTAGCTTAGAGCGTGTTTGAGAAGTATAAAAAGCGGCTTTGCTGCGTTGCCAGTTCGCCCGGAAATGAATCTCCGGGCTAATGGAGGAAACCCCGCTGAAGCGGGCTAAGAGGGTGTTTGAAAAGTAGCCGTTTATCGCATCAATCGCCCCTCGAATGGAATTCGGGGCTATCGGAACGAAGTCTGTTGAAACAGACTGAAGAGTTCGCTGTAATTGGCTTTCAGTCCCCTTCAGTGGACTTTGTTCCGATAGACCGTGATTTCCAATCACGGGCGAAATGGCATCGAAGTGAAGCATCTTCCTATACTTTTCAAACATGCTCTAAGAGAGTCATACGGAGTTCTTAGCCCAGTTTAGTGGGCTTCCCCCGATCAGCCCGGAGATTCATTTCCGGGCGGGTGAGTGCGATGAACGATTGCTTTTCAAACACCCTCTTAGACAAAACAGCATGAGAAGACGATTCTACCTTCTCGTGCTGTTTACCAAATTTTTGCCATTCGTAGCACAAAGCCTGGTAACTCTGGATCAGCACTGACAGTTTCAGGATTTTCCAAGACTTCTGGAGCGCGATCGGGACGATAAACGTGAACCGTGTGATTTTTACGATCGATCAAAAATCCCAGAATTGCCCCATTTTCAATGTATTCCTGCATCTTTGCTTGTAGTCCGCTCAATGTATCACTTGATGAGCGCAACTCAACCACAAAATCAGGACAAATCGGCGCAAAGGACGCTTTTTGCTCATCGGTTAAAGCATTCCATCGCTCTGAGCGAATCCAAGAAGCATCAGGCGATCGCGTTGCACTGTTCGGCAATGTAAAGCCTGCATTAGAATCGAACCCTTCCCCAGTTCCATCCTGTTCAGCCCAGACTCCAAGCTGAGTTGCAATCTTAAAATTTCGATTGCCTGTATCTGAATAGGTGGGCGGCATAATAATCACTTCTCCCTTTGCCGTCCGTTCGATTCTGAGATCGGGATTGGCTAGACAAAACTCATAGAACTGCTCATCTGTCATTTGCATTGCAGGTAAGCTAACCGTGAGAGGAATCTGCTCAGTTTGAATCAGCAATGTTGTCATTTGTTCCTGCTCTACGTTTAGTGTGAGCTATCTGCATTATAGTTGGCTCACGATCGCAGATAATCCACGACAGTTTGAGCGATCGACAAATTCCCATCTTTTGCTAATTTCTCAGTTTTACGCGGCGGATTCATTGGCTGAGTGACACCAATCCAATCACCTTTAAAGAATTCATCAATGCTCCAAATTTGATGAGTTGCATAGTCTTGAATGCCTTCGAGCAAAATTGGAGATTCAGCAAAGCCTTCACGAGTGACTGTTGTAACTGGAATACCGTAACGGCAAGCTTCGGAGAAAGTACTGTAACCCGGTTTGGTGAGCAACCGACCGCAAACAGGCATTAAATCGATCGGGCGATAAAAGCGATCGTCAACTTTAATCAAATTCGGCAAGTCAGGAGCATTCAGATCGAAACACAGGAACTTGTAATCGGGATAGCGAGTGACATTTTCGTAAGGAACGCGATCGAGTCCCAATCCGCCAAATGTGACGAGAATAATCTTCTCTTTAGGCGTATCAGATAGATTGAACTTTTCCAATATCTCTGCTGTATCAAATCTTGGATCAACGCCTGTTAAACCAACATCAGTAACATTCGGAAATGCACTCATTGATTCATGAAAGGGCATTCGGAACAATCGATCGCATTGTGCAAAACAATCTCCGATCCAATCTGCAATTTCAATAAAGTCACCACCCCAATCGCGATAGATAAAGTCCCATCCAAAGTTACTCATCATCCATCCTGGAATATTTGCTGATTTAGCAATCGGAGCCGCTAATGGGGGAATGTCTCCGAGCACTAAACCCACGCGATTTTGGCGGATGAAATTGACTTCACTTGCAATCATCGATCGCTGTTGTTGTTTAATCTGACGCAGCTTTTCTAAAGTGGCAGGCTTATCCATTGTCAGACTGTCACTTTGAATGATCCCCACATCCAGCGCACGAGGACGATGAATAAAGTCGCCTGGAATGTATGCCTCAAGCAGCGATCGAGGAGCAGTCGTTACCAGAATTAACACAATCTCAGGATCGAGCCGTTGAATTTCAGCCGCGATCGAAGCTGCGCGGGTGGCATGACCAAAACCATGATTGGTAATTGCAAGATAGAGAATCGGATGAGGCATAACCCAGAAAAGACACGATCAGAAGACAAGCTTAAGCTATCTGGGGAAAATCGGCACATCTTATAAACATCATTGCATTCGGTAAGGCTCGATCGAATAATGTCTGAATGTCGATCGAGCCTTGCCTATGTCGTTTTTCCAACCCGCTCAATTTATTCAAATCCAGAATGTTCTATCTCCCGAAGAGCAAAGAGATTTATTAAATTACATCTTCGATCGCCAAAATCATTTCGTCTCTACTTCCACCTCAACAGGCGAAATCGACTATCGGCAATCTACCATCCTTTACTACTCCGAAGAATACGAACATTGGATCATTGATAAAGTAAAAGCCTATTTTCCAACTCTCTTAGCAGAATGGCAAATCGAACCTTTTACGATCGCTCAAATCGAGGTTCAACTCACTGCCCACAACGACGGAAACTATTACAAAGTTCATAACGATAATGGCAGCGAAGATGCCGCGAATCGAATGATTTCTTATGTGTATTACTTCAATCGAGAACCAAAGAATTATTCGGGCGGAGCCTTAAGAATCTATGACCTCAACATCGAAAATGGGCTTTATCTACAAGCAGAATCCTATCAAGAAATTCAACCGCTGAATAATAGTATTGTTCTCTTTCCAAGTCACTTTTTACACGAAGTTCTCCCCGTGACTTGCCCATCTCGACAATTTGCCGATAGTCGATTTACCCTCAATGGTTGGATTCGTCGCGCCGCACTCTAAAATTAAGAAACGTTGCTAATGCTTGAGACACTTATGAACCCGAACGTTGAAATTTACACCTGGAGTACTTGCCCGTTCTGCATCCGCGCCAAAGCTTTGCTCGATCGCAAAGGCGTTCAATACACCGAATACTGTCTGGATGGCGATGAACCCGGACGCGCAAAAATGGCAGAACGCTCGAATGGTCGCCGCTCTGTGCCGCAAATCTTCATCAACGATCAGCACATTGGTGGCTGTGATGACATTCATGCGTTAGATCGATCGGGCAAACTCGATCCGTTGCTTGCTGCATAGTTGAAGACAAGTGGGGAGTGGGGAGTGGGGAGTTAGAAGTTTGAAATTTTTCTCTATTTCTCAAAACTTCACCCTACCCCCCACTCCCCACTCCCCACTCCGTTCTTTTTATTCTCAAAATCCACCGTGAAAATTGCATTTATCATCGACCCGATCGGGCATCTCGATCCCACCCACGATACGAGTGTCGCATTTATGGAAGCCGCTCAACAGTTGGGTCACGAAGTTTGGATTACCCAAGCCAATCGGCTCAGTGTCGTTCAGGGAAAAGCTTACGCCACACTCGAAAAAGTCACCCTGGTTCCGGTCACATTAGGCGAAAATCGCTGGATCGCAGTCGATCGATGGTTTCAAACCGAGTCGCCCACCTTTCTAGCGCTCGAAACGATGGATGCCGTTTTCATGCGGACTGACCCGCCCGTTAATACCGCTTATCTCTACGCCACATACATTCTGGACTACATCGATCCCACTAAAACCAAGGTGATTAACTCGCCTTCAGGAATTCGAGCGGCGAATGAGAAAATGTACGCGCTGCAATTTACCGAAGCGATTCCAGAAACGATCGTCACTCAAGAAAAGCGCGTAATCCTGCAATTTCTAGAGAAACAAGGAACCGCAGTACTTAAACCCTTGGGCGGTAAAGCAGGTGAAGGGATTTTGTTTTTACAAAGTGGCGATCGCAATCTCAATTCGATGATCGAAATTAGCACACTGCAAGGAACGTTACCGATCATGGTGCAAGCTTATCTGCCACAAGCAAAAGATGGCGATAAGCGAATTATTTTGCTCAATGGCGAACCGCTCGGAGCCGTGAACCGGATTCCAACCGGAAATGAATTCCGGGGAAACATGGCAGTCGGGGGTCGCAGCGCTCAATGTGACATTACCGATCGAGAACGCGAAATCTGTGCCCAACTTGCCCCTACCTTGCAGAAAGACGGACTCTATTTCGTGGGAATTGATGTGATTGGTGGGTATTTGACTGAAGTAAATGTTACCAGTCCTACGGGCATTCGGGAAATCGATCGGCTCAACAATACCCAGTTAGCGGTGCAAGTTATCGAATCGATCCAGAACTTGAAATCCGAGTGATACAATCCTTTCAGCAATTTCTCTAGGCAGCGTTGACTCTCGAAAAAGGGTAGTCAACGACAAGCCCCCTTGCGCTGACTACCCCTACAAGGGCGACTTACCCGACCCTTGCTCGACCAAGCTAACTTACTGCTCAAAGGCGTTTGGCAAAGGCGGAATAAAGAAATTGCGGCTAGACGATGAAGTTATGACAGAATCGGCACATTGCAAGATCGCTGCCCCCCGATCTCAGATGTTTCGGTTGCCTGTCGGGTTTGTGCTTCCTACAAAGCGTTCTGTGAAGGCTGACTTGTGAACTGCAATGATTCAACCATTGAAACGACATCAGGGATTTTGGAAAACCGTATCCACTCGGTTCCGTCGCACTGCTAAAATTTGGCTGCCTGCAACTGTAATCGCGGGCTGTGTCATTGGATTACGATCGACTGGACTGCTCCAAGTTTGGGAACTAGGAGCATTAGACAGTTTTTTTCGGATGCGTCCGATCGAGTCGGTAGACGATCGCATTCTGATTGTTGGGATTCGAGAGGAAGAACTGAAGCAATATGGCTGGCCCTTTAGCGATCGCACTTTAGCTCAATTGTTGCAGAAGGTTCAGGCAGGACAACCGCGTGCGATCGGGCTGGATATCTACCGGGATGTTCCAGTTTTAGAAGGACACAGCGAACTCGTGCAGGCATTTAGAACGATGCCGAACTTGATTGGAATTCAACAAATGCCCGACCCGGATGGACAAGGGGTTTCGGCTCCTCCTGAGTTAGAACGCTTAGGGCAAGTGGGGTTTAACAATGTGGTGTATGACAGCGATCGTAAAATTCGACGCGCATTGCTGTATTGGTTTGATGCAGGCAAACAGAAACATCGCAGTTTTTCCATGCAGTTAGCGCTGCTGTATCTTCAAGAGAAAGGGATTCAGGAAGAAGGCGCAAAGCACGATCGCGGACAGTTACAGCTTGGTAATGCTGTGTTTCAACGATTTCGCGGCAATGATGGTGTTTATGTGAATGCGGATGCGGGTGGCTATCAGATTGTCTCGAATTTTCGGGGACGATCGGGACATTTTGACACGGTTCCGATGCAAGACATCATGAGCGGAAAAGTTCCAGCATCTCAATTGCGCGATCGTATTGTCTTAATTGGATCTCTAGCTCCAAGCTTAAAAGACTATTCTGCGACTCCATTCACCGGAAATATTAATGCTGCGCCTGAATACGTCGCCGGAGTTGAGATTCAAGCGAATTTCATCAGTGATCTTTTGAGTGCGACTTTGAATAACCGCACCCAGCTTAAATCTTGGAATGAATCGATCGAGTATCTTTGGATTTTGGCATGGGCGCTGATTGGAACGGGTGTGAGTTGGCGACTCCGACTACCTCAGCGAAATTTCATTGCAGTGTTTGCACTGGGCGCTGGATTAGTTGGAATTTGCTACGGCTTATTTTTGGCAGGTTGGATTGTTCCATTAATTCCAACTGGAATTGCTTTGTTTGCTTCGTCCACGGCTGTGATTGCTGCGATCGCGCATTCTGAAGAGGAGTCGAAACGCTCAAAAGAGTTCCTGCATCGCGTGATTAATTCCATTCCTGATCCGGTCTTTGTGAAAGATACGCAGCATCGCTGGGTTGTTTTGAATGAAGCTTATTCAAAATTCGTTGGAAAACCGATCGAAGAAATTATCGAAAAATCGGATCACGAAGTGTTTCCAGAACACGAGGCAGATGTGTTTCGCCAACAAGATGATCTGGTTTTCAAATATGAGAGCGAACTAGAACACGAAGAAGAATTTACCGATGCGAATGGCACGACTTATAAGATTGCAACGAAGCGATCGCTGCATAAAGATTCGGCAGGTAATCTCTTCTTAGTCGGGGTAATTCGAGATATTACTCAGCGAAAAACGATCGAGGAAAAACTGAGACAAACCGCAGAAGAATTATCTCAATCGAATGCAGAATTACGCTTATCTCAAGATCGATTGAACTATATTGCAAATCACGACGCTTTAACGGGTTTACCGAATCGAGTGTTGCTCTACGAACGAATTAGTGAATCGATAGAATCTGCGAAAGCAAAGGATCAAATTCTTGCATTAATGTTTCTTGATTTAGATGGATTCAAACAGATTAACGATAGCTTAGGGCATGCGATCGGGGATTTGCTTCTTCAAGCAGTCGCAAAACGATTATCAGGATGTTTGCGAACGAGCGACACGGTAGCGCGATTAGGTGGAGATGAATTTGTAGTGTTACTGCCTGCAATTCCAGATACGAATAATGTGACCCAAGTTGCCCGCAAGATTTTGAGTACTTTATCTCAGGCATTTGCAATTTCGGGTGAGACATTATCGGTGACAACCAGTATTGGAATTGCTTTATTCCCAGCACATGGCGATCGATTAGAGTCGTTAATGGAACGAGCGGATGAGGCAATGTATCACGCCAAAAAAACCGGAAAAAATCGGTTTGCATTTGCCGATCGTATTCCGGTTGAACATTTGGATTAAACGATTTGTACTGTTAGAGACGCGATTGAAAACGCTGAATATGAGAGGATGTTTGAGAAGTATAAAAAGCGGCTTTGCTTCGTTGCCAGTCCGCCCGGAAATGAATCTCCGGGCTAATGGAGGAAACCCCGCTGAAGCGGGCTGGGAGGGCAATACGGAGTTCTTAGCCCAGTTTAGTGGGCTTCCCCGATCAGCCCGGAGATTCATTTCCGGGCGGGTGAATGTGATAAACGATTGCTTTTCAAACATCCTCTGAGATCGCGTCTCTATCAGGAGTTCATGTCAGAGCATTAAACGCCTCGATCGCGCTGTATTTCTCCAGGCTGAATCGCATTTTGTGAATCCCAAATCGCCTGATATCGCCGTAAAATCGACTGGCTATAAGACGCAATACTCGGATAACGATGCCCGTTGTAATACTGGGTTGTCGTATTCCTATATTTCTCAGGTCTGCCGCTGTACCACCAAGCTGCGACTCGTTTAATCGCGATCGCGACATCGCCATTACTCGCCACGATCGACTTCTGCCAATATTGATTCAATTTGAAATCCACGATCGCGATTTGCAACTCAGGACGCGATAGGAATTCTTTTCGAGAAACGACGTATCCAAGCGCTTCTCTTGACCACTGCGGCAAGTTTTCCGGCATGATTTGGGCATATCCTAATGCACCCGAATGCCGATTAACTGCTCTAAAATTTGCGCCGCTTTCCTGACCGATAATTGCCTGACGAATCAAGATCACTTCTGGTGCAATTTCGGGCTGGGAATCGATCGGTCGATTAATCGAAACTGGGTACGCAAAAGAGCGTTCAGGAGTCACCATCATTGCACAACCAGAAAGTCCAATTGTTAATGCGATCGCGCTCGTAATTCCAGGTAAATGTATCCGTGCGAAAATCTGTTTCGCTTGCAAATTAACACTCATTCAATTCTGTGTGAGACAAACTTTGAAGAGTGTACCTTTATTCATTCCATCTACCTAATAGCATACAAATTTCTGATAGATTCAAACCAATGAATCCAGTTTTAACTAATCTAATTCCGTTCATTTTAGGTAGCGAAATTGTAATTTTTTATCGATGAACCTGTGACTTTGACTGCCTCAGCAAATCTGCCTAAAAAATCTAACAAAAAAACTGGGCAGTGATAAAACTACCCAGTTCAAAAGTTTAGAAATTAAGGCTTAGAGGGTGTTTGAAAAGTATAAAAAGCGGCTTTGCTGCGTTGCCAGTCCGCCCGGAGATTCATTTCCGGGCGGGTGAATGCGATCAACGATTACTTCTCAAACACCCTCTTAGACTGCTGCTGCCGTTTTGTTAGTTACAGCATTCAATTCGCCTTTTTTGTACTTAACCGCGAAGAGTTCCATCGAATTTTGTTTGATCGAGCTTGCTTGTCCCGCTGCACCGAATTGGGTATAGCGATCGGCACAAACTTTTTGCATGTACTTGATCGACGGCTTCAAGAAGTGGCGCGGATCAAATTCCTTTGTATTCGCTTGCAGTGCTTCACGAACCGCAGCAGTGATCGCCAAACGGTTATCGGTGTCGATGTTGATCTTACGAACACCCGACTTGATTCCTTTTTGAATTTCTTCAACCGGAACGCCGTAGGTTTCAGGAATCGTACCACCGTACTGGTTGATGATCGCGATCAAATCTTCAGGAACCGAAGACGATCCGTGCATCACCAAGTGAGTATTCGGCAGACGACGGTGAATTTCTTCGATGCGGCTGATCGCGAGAATTTCTCCGGTCGGTTTGCGAGTGAACTTGTAAGCACCGTGGCTGGTTCCGATCGCAACTGCCAACGCATCGACTTGAGTGCGCTCTACGAAATCGACCGCTTCATCCGGATCGGTCAACAGCATCGAGTGATCCAATTCACCTTCAAAGCCGTGTCCGTCTTCTGCTTCACCTTTTCCGGTTTCAAGCGATCCGAGACAGCCCAATTCACCTTCGACCGAAGCACCGATCGCATGAGCGACTTTCACAACTTCAGCGGTGACAGCGACGTTGTACTCGTAACTTGCGGGAGTTTTCGCATCAGCTTCGAGCGAACCGTCCATCATGACGCTGGTGAAGCCGTTCTTTAATGCGGTGTAGCAGGTTGCAGGCTCGTTCCCATGATCTTGGTGCATCGAGATCGGAATATGGGGATAGGTTTCTGCTGCCGCTAAGATCAAATGACGAAGGAAGTTTTCACCCGCGTAGTTACGTGCGCCACGGGAAGCTTGCAGAATAACTGGGCTGTTGGTTTCGTGTGCTGCGAACATGATCGATTGGATCTGTTCCATATTGTTGACGTTGAATGCAGGGATGCCGTAACCGTTTTCAGCCGCGTGATCCAGCAATAGCCGCATCGGGACAAGCGCCATATCAAGTTCTCCTGGTTATCTCAGCAAGTTCTGGTTTTACAAACTTAATTGTTACGATAATCTTAAGGCAATTTCTGTCTCTCTCATCGTCGAATTTTCAATTTTGTTAGGTAAAAATAGCTATTAATTATTCTTATTGAATTTGCGAGGATTGATAAGGCAGGAGATTCGCGATCGAGAGTTGGGCGATCGCTGTTCCTTCTAAAACGACTTCAATCCCTTCTGTAGCGGTCGTTTGCTGTTGATAATCTTCGTTTTCGGGCTGAGTGTAAATCTCGATCGAGCGATCGACTAAATTGATAATCCAATAAATTGGAATGCCTGCTCGTGCGTAAAGTCGCTTTTTAGAAGTGCGAACACTTCGTGCAGCGGAGCTACCGCGTTCTAACGTCGAATCCGCGACTTCGATGACGATATGGCAATATCTTGGGCTGTGGGATGTCGATCGAGGTAATCCTGTGTCGCTCCTCGAACAATCACGACATCCGGTTCTGGTTCACTATCGCTTAATGTAATTGGTTCTTGTGTATCGACGTACCATCCGGGTGGCAAGATTTGATCCAACGCATCGCGAGTGAGTTTCGTTGTAATTCGATGCGGTGGATTTTTCGGCATTTTGTAGACAAGCCAACCTTCGAGCAATTCCACCGGATCATCATCGGTCAAAATGCCCAACTGAATCATCTGGTGATACTGCTCTACGCTTAAGCGCCAGATGGGTTCGGATGGAATTGATTTAGCGATCGTAGATGGGAGAGACACAGAACTATTCGATCGATTAGGTGTATCGTAAGGGCAGTGAGAAATACTACACAAACTTCAGATAAACTTAAGCTAGGATTAACGCCCTGATTAAGCTGCTTCAAGTAACTTCCTTAACTTATGCAGTCTCAAATAATGAGGAAGCACCGCGCAACATCCTATGTTTTAGTCCGTGAGCCATAAAAAAACTCCCAAGGGTATGATTCAGTACTGTCAAAAACTAAATCACCAGTTGTATCGAAACCTAGATACCTAACTCTTCCAAGATTACAAGGATTTAGTATTTCCTCAATTTCCTGACCTTGCCATCTTTTCTGATATGACCTAGCAATAATATAGCTAATAAAGTCAGCAAGTTCTAGGCAAGAATGAGAAGCAGGTTGTACAAAAATAGGCTCTGGAACTTCTATTCCCTTAGCTAAGAATGGATACAGCAAACAATGCTGACTTCCAGAAAAAGCATCACGCGCCCAAGCCTGAATCACCTTGTCAGTCTGTGTTCGTTTTTCTGCATCAAACTGTAGAATAGGCTGCCCTTTTGCTGTTGTTAATTCATGAATTACATGACTAACAAGCAGGATGTACGCATTATCTTGAGGTCGATCTAGGGCTGACTTGGACTTAAAACCCTTCATTGAACCTTTAGTAGTCAATGCTATGTTATACATGAAAAGGTAGTCTGCATGACTTCGGATTAATTGAAAAAGCAGATGAACTGCTAACTGTACTTTCTCAAAGTTCCAGTTGCAGAGTACTCTATGTTTCTTCCTTTGATCACCTGACCAAAGTTCCTTCATGTGAAAAACCCAACTGTCAGGGGTTTCAGAGGGACAAAGCTCTAGCTTTAGATTCCTCAAAGTTTCCTCTACTTTTGATATCATTTTGAAGTCAGCACCAACAAGTGAATAAGTAAAGACAAGATTACCTCGCTCTTCCCTGTATGCCTCATCTCCGAAAAGCATGACTTTCGACTGCATTTGTACTGTAGGAAAGTCAAGAGGAACAAACTCTTCACAAAAAGGGCACATTTCATAAGTTTTCATGGGAACCCATCTTCCTGCACCATCATAATTATTTGGTTTGACAGGAATATGGGGTTCATTACTAAGTTTGAACCAGTTGGGCTTGAATTGCCCCGAACACTCAGGGCAATTCAGTTTAACTACTGCAATATCTTCTGGCAGGTGTCTAAGGAGATTCTGTATTTGCTTATTCTTATTTTTTTTATTCTTGTCTTTGTTGTGCTTGATCTCAATCTTTGAGCAAATATCCACCGCAGAAAGAGGTTCAACGCTTTCTTCAATAAGAAACAGACTATCAGAATTAGAAAAAATTTGCGTTGAGTTATATTCTTCTGACGCAAAAGCTGATTTAGTGATACCTAGGAGTTCTTCTAGCTCTTCAATTGAAAGCCTGGATATTTTCAGTTCTTCAGAAAGCTTGGACATAACCCTACAAGCAGCAACGCCAATCATGAAGTCTTCTGCTTGTTGAAATGTTTTTATCTGATTAGCTTGAATAAAACCTGAAGGGCTAACTAGAACTGGTTGAAATTCCCTCATGACAGCCCTAGCGAGTTTTGGATTAGTGTACCAGTGTTTCAAATAGCTCAATATGAAACCTGAAGCATCCAGCCATAAATTGCCTTGGTGAAAGAAGCCGGGTAGAACAGCACCTAGCTGATTCTCTCGGCTTTTTGCTAAATCAGGAATATACAAGGATTGGCGATCAGGTTTAAGTCAGCAATTCTCATTATGACTTTTGACTATCCAAAGCCATGAGAACGCGGTAGGGTAAAAGAGTCAAAAGCCCCTTCAGTGAGTCGAAAACGTTGACCCCGACCCGCAAGTTTGACGGCATCATTGGG